>JBBSUK010000162.1:0-6978 GCA_038234975.1 Burkholderiales bacterium | reverse complement strand
TTGGGCGCTCGCCGCGATCGTGGTCGTGGCGACGCTGGTGGCCATCCTTCGCTGAATTGCGCGCGGCGTCATGGCATCGACGCGTCTGACGCCCGGCACCGTGCTCCTGCTCGTGGTGCCGCCGCTGATGTGGGCGGCGAACGCGGTCGTCGGCCGGGCGGTGCGCGATCTCGTTCCACCGTTGACGCTCAATTTCCTGCGCTGGGCGTTTGCCTTCGTCGTGTTGCTGCCGTTCGCGGCGCGCGTCCTGCGTCCCCGCAGCGAGCTGTGGCGCCACGCCGGCTGGTACGCGTTGCTCGGGCTCGTGGGCATCGGCTCCTACAACGCCCTGCAGTACCTGGCGCTGCAGACGTCGACGCCCATCAACGTGACACTGGTGGCTTCGAGCGTCCCGCTCTTCATGCTGGCGATCGGCGCGATCGGCTTCGGCGCCGCGGTGTCGCGTCGGGCGCTGATCGGTGCCGCGCTGTCGATCGCCGGCGTGCTGCTCGTGCTCGCGCACGGCGACCCGGCGCGGCTGCTCGAGCTCAAGCTGGTTGCAGGCGACGTGATCATCCTGATCGCGACGGCCCTGTGGGCGCTTTACAGCTGGCTGCTGTCGCGCACCGACGGGCCGGCCTCGATCCGCGACGACTGGGCGGCATTCCTGATGGCGCAAGTGGTGTTCGGCGTGATGTGGTCGGGCGCCTTCGCGGCCGGCGAACAGGCGCTGCTGACACCGGAGCCGATCCGCTGGGGCTGGCCCCTGGTGGCCGGGCTCGCCTTCATCGTGATCGGGCCGGCGATCCTCGCCTACCGCTGCTGGGGAGCCGGCGTCCGGCGGGTCGGGCCCACGGTGGCGGGCTTCTTCCAGAACCTCACGCCGCTGCTGGCGGCGATCCTCTCGGCCGCTTTCCTCGGTGCGGCTCCGCATTGGTACCACGCGGCGGCCTTCGTGCTGATCGTCGCCGGGATCGTGCTGTCGGCGCGCGCATGACGCCTGCTGTCGGTGTGGCCGGCAGCCACGGCATCGTCGCGTTCGCTGCGGCCGCCGCCGTCTCGTGCGCCGCGCTGTGCGCCTCGCCCGACGCTGCTGCCCAGGACGAAGAGCGGCCGCCTTCGACTCTGGCCCCGGTGGTCGTGACGGCGACCCGCACCGCGCGGGCGCCATTCGACGCCGCGGCGTCGATCGACCGCATCGACGGCGACGACGTGCGGCTCGATCGCGCCCGCGTCAACCTCTCCGAGAGCCTCGGCGCCGTCCCGGGCCTGGTCGCGCGTGACCGGCAGAACTACGCGCAGGACGTGCAGATCTCCGTTCGCGGCTTCGGCGCCCGGGCGTCGTTCGGCATCCGCGGCGTTCGCCTCTACGTCGACGGCATCCCGGCGACGCTTCCCGACGGGCAGGGCCAGATCTCGAACGTCGAGCTGTCGTCGGTCGACCACATCGAGGTGCTGCGTGGACCCTTCTCGGCGCTCTACGGCAACTCGTCGGGCGGCGTGCTGCAGGTGTTCACGCAAGAAGGGAGCGGCGCCCCGCGGGTCGAGTCGGAGGCGTCGAGCGGCAGCGATGCGTCGCGCCGGATCGGGCTGCGCGCCATCGGTGGCGTGCGCGGCGGCGGCGGTGCCGCCGCGTTCGGCTACTCGGTGTCGGCGAGCCGCTTCACGACGCACGGCTACCGCGACCACAGCGCCGCCGAGCGGTCGATCGGCAACGCCAAGCTGACGCTCGAAAGCGACGCGCTCGGCAAGCTCACGCTGGTCGCCAACCGGGTCGTCGTTCCCGAGGCCCAGGATCCCCTCGGGCTGACGCGCGCGCAGCTCGAGGCCGACCCACGCGGCGTCGATCCGGCCGCGCTCGCCTTCGACACGCGCAAGTCGTTCGGCCAGACGCAGGCGGGGTTGACGTACGAGCGGTCGATCGGCGGCGGCCATGCGCTGCGGGTGCTGGTCTACGCCGGCCGACGCAGCACCGAGCAGTTCCAGTCGATCCCGGTCGCCGTGCAGGCCAACCCGCTGCACCCCGGCGGCGTGATCGCGCTCGACCGCGACTACGCCGGTGCCGATGTTCGCTGGCGCTGGGTCGGAACGGTCGCGACGACGCCGCTCTCGGTCGTCGCCGGGCTGTCCTGGGACGCGCTGCGCGAGCACCGCGAGGGCTACGCCAACTTCGCGGGCGACGAGCTCGGCGTGCGCGGCGAGCTGCGCCGCGACGAGCGCAACCGCGTCTGGAACCTCGACCCCTACGTGCAGCTCGCGTGGACACCGGCGCCGCGCTGGACCGTCGACGCCGGCTTGCGCTCGAGCCGAGTCCGCTTCGTCTCGAGCGACGCCTACGTCGCAGGCCGCAACCCCGACGACAGCGGCCGTGCCGCGTATGGCGCGACGCTGCCCGTGCTCGGCGTGCTGTACGCGGCGAGCGACGAGGTGCATCCCTACGCGACGATCGGCCGCGGCTTCGAGACGCCGACCCTCAACGAGCTCGCCTACCGCCCGAGCGGCGCCACCGGGCTCAACCTCGGCCTGAAGGCGGCCCGCAGCACGAGCGTCGAAGCAGGGGTGAAGACGCGCATCGCCAGCGTCGGCGACCTGAACGCGGCAGTCTTCCAGACCGACACCGAAGACGAGATCGTCACCCAGACCAGCCTGGGTGGCCGGTCGACGTATCGAAACGCGGGTGCGACACGGCGCCGCGGCCTGGAGCTGTCGTGGACACGGACCGCGTTCGGCGCGGCACGGGCCGAGGTCGCCTACACGCTGCTCGACGCTCGATACCGCGACGCCTTCCTCACCTGCTCCGCCACGCCGTGCACGACGCCGACGCTGTCGATTCCGGCCGGCAACCGCCTGCCCGGGATCGCCCGCACGACGCTGTTCGCCTCGCTGGCCTGGCGGCCGACGGCCGGCCTGCGCGGCGGCGTGGAGCTGCGCGCCACGAGCAGGGTCTGGGTCAACGACGCCAACAGCGACGCCGCCTCCGGGCACGCGATCGCCTCCGCGACGGTCGGCTACGGGGCGAGCGTCGGCGCCTGGCGACTCGACGCGTTCGCCCGGGTCGACAACGTGTTCGCGCGCCGCGTTGCCGGTTCGGTGATCGTCAACGACGGCAACCGCCGCTTCTTCGAGCCTGCGCCTGGTCGCACCTGGCTGCTGGGCGCGTCCGCCGCGATGTCGTTCTGATCCTGCGGCGGGCTCGTCGATTGCTGCGGCTGGCACATCGCCCGTCATCGCCCACAGGAGTTCCGCTTGCAATCTCTCACCCCCACTCGTTCCGTGGTGTTCCTCGCCATCGCCGGCATGGCGCTTTCGGCTTGCGCCCTGCCCGGCGACGCCGACCGCGGGCCCGTCGCCTCGCCGCCAGACACGGTCGGGCCGAATCCGCGCATCGCGCCGGTCGACAAGAGCTTGCTGCCGACCGTGCAGATAGCGCCGGCCAAAGGCTGGTCGGCGGGCGGCAAGCCGACCGCAGCGCCGGGTGTCGTCGTCAATGCCTTCGCGACCGGGCTCGACCATCCGCGCTGGGTCTACGTGATGCCCAACGGCGACGTGCTCGTCGCCGAGACCAACGCGCCGCCTAAGCCGGAAGACGGCAAGGGCATCAAGGGCATGGTGATGAAGTTCGTGCAGGGCAGGGCGGGCGCCGGGGTCGAGTCGGCGAACCGCATCACGCTGCTGCGCGACGCCGACGGGGACGGCGTCGCCGAGACGAAGACCGTCTTCATCGCCAACCTGCACTCGCCCTTCGGCATGGTGCTGGTCGGCTCCGACTTCTACGTTGCCGACACCGATGCGGTGCTTCGTTTTCCGTACACGGCGGGGCAGACCAGCATCGCGGCGGCCGGCACCAAGGTCACCGATCTGCCGGCCGGTCCGATCAACCACCACTGGACGAAGAACGTCATCGCGTCGCCCGACGGCACCAAGCTCTACGCGACCGTCGGCTCCAACAGCAACGTCGCGGACAACGGCATGGCCGCCGAGGAAGGTCGTGCCGCCATCTGGGAGATCGACCGCGCGAGCGGCCGCAAGCGCCTGTTCGCGACCGGGCTGCGCAACCCGAACGGCATGGCCTGGGCACCGGACAGCGGCGTGCTGTGGACGGTCGCCAACGAGCGCGACGAGCTGGGCAACGATCTCGTTCCGGACTACCTCACGTCGGTGAAGGACGGGGGCTTCTACGGTTGGCCCTACAGCTACTTCGGCCAGCATGTCGATACGCGGGTGAAGCCGCAGCGCCCCGACCTGGTCGCCAAGGCGATTCCGCCCGACTACGCGCTCGGCGCCCACGTCGCCGCGCTCGGCCTCGTGGCGGCCGGCAAGACGTCGCTGCCGGCACCGTTCGCCAACGGCATGTTCATCGGCGAGCACGGCTCGTGGAACCGCAAGCCGCCGGTCGGCTACAAGGTGGTGTTCGTGCCGTTCGCGCAGGGCCGGCCGACGGGCGCGCCGGTCGACGTGCTCACCGGGTTCGTCGACCGTGACGGCGACGCACACGGCCGTCCGGTCGGCGTTGCCATCGACGGCAAGGGCGCGCTGCTGGTGGCCGACGACGTGGGCAACACGATCTGGCGGGCAGTCGGTGCGAATCCCTGAGCGTTGCGAAGGCGTCGCGCGGCCGGCAGGCGTGACGGAGTTCATGGCCTGCGCGTGCGAGCCGCTCTAGACTGCCGCGATGCTCATCGCCTCTTCTGCCATCGGCGCCGCGACCGCGGCATGCTTGGGGTTCGCGGCCGGCGCCGCCCTCGGCTGGCTCGCGACGCGAATGCTCTGGCAGCGCAAGGTCGCTGCGGCGACCGGCAAGCAGGCGCGCCTGTCGGCGCAACTGAGCATGGAGCAGACCCGGGGCGTCGGTCTGGTCGACCAGGTCCGCGCGTTGCAGGCCGAGTTGCGGTCGTACAGGGACGCGGGTGCGGCTAAGGCAGCGCCAAGACAGGTTCCCGTCCCGACCGTGCCTCACGCCGAGATCAACGCCCGGGACGAACTCTTCATCGCCTCCGACCGCCGGCCCAACTCCAGCGGCTTCGAAGACACCCAGGTGATGATGGGCGATCCGCGGGCGCTGCTGGCCGAGGAGGCCGCGCAGGGCAAGCGACGCTGAGTGCCGCTTCGGCGGCGTCAGTTGCCGATGGTGCCGGCGAGAAGAGTCGAACTCCCGACCTTCGCATTACGAATGCGCTGCTCTACCAACTGAGCTACGCCGGCGCACCGGCAGGAAACTGCCGGGTCTCACGAGCCGATGATTCTAGCGGAGGGTCACGTCCTCACTTCAGCTCGAACGGCGGCAACTTCTTCGCGACCGCGGTGTTCTTCAGCGTCGCGTAGACCGGCAGGCCGTGGCGATACGCCGGGTAGTCCTCGCCGGCGATGAGCGGCAGCAGGTACGCGCGGCATTTCTCGGTGATGCCGAAGCCGTCGGCGCTGATGAAGTCGCGCGGCATGAACTTCTCGACGTTGGCGACGTCGGCGAGGTCGGCCTTGCCGATGCGGTAGCGATACGGCGAATCGGACGTGCGCTCGATCGTCGGCATGACGGCGTTCTCGCCCTTGAGGGCCAGCTCGACCGCGCGCGCGCCGAGCTCGTAGGCCTGCTTCACGTCGGTCTTCGACGCGATGTGCCGTGCGGCGCGTTGCAGGTAATCGGCGACGGCCCAGTGGAACTTGTGGCCGAGCGCGTCCTTCAGGATCTGCGCGACCACCGGTGCGGCGCCGCCGAGCTGGGCGTGGCCGAACGCGTCCTTCGTCCCCTGCTCGGCGAGGAAGCTGCCGTCGGCGCGGTGCGCGCCTTCGGACACGACGATGGTGCAGTAGCCATGCTCCTTCACAAGCGTGTCGACGCGGGCGACGAACCTGGCCTCGTCGAACACGATCTCCGGGAACAGCACGACGACCGGAATGCCGTGCGGCTCGACGAGCGCGCCGGCGGCGGCGATCCAGCCGGCGTGGCGGCCCATCACCTCGAGGACGAAGACCTTGGTCGAGGTGCGCGCCATCGAGCGCACGTCGAGCGATGCCTCGAGCGTCGAGACGGCGACGTACTTCGCCACCGAGCCGAAGCCCGGGCAGCAGTCGGTGATCGGAAGGTCGTTGTCGACCGTCTTGGGCACGTGGATCGCCTGCACCGGGTAGCCGAGCGACTCCGACAGCTGGCTCACCTTGAAGCACGTGTCCGCCGAGTCGCCGCCGCCGTTGTAGAAGAAGTAACCGATGTCGTGGGCGCGGAAGACGTCGATGAGGCGCTCGTACTCGCGGCGATTGGCGTCGAGCGACTTGAGCTTGTAGCGGCACGAGCCGAAGGCACCGGCCGGCGTCGAGCGCAGTGCGCGGATCGCCGCCGCGCTCTCCTTGCCGGTGTCGATGAGGTCTTCGGTGAGTGCGCCGATGATGCCGTTGCGGCCGGCGTAGACGGTGCCGATGCGGTCGCGGTGCGCGCGTGCCGTCTCGATCAGCCCGCACGCCGACGCGTTGATGACGGCGGTGACGCCACCCGACTGCGCATAGAACGCATTTCGCCTGGCGGCGGCCTTGGGGGTCTTCTTCGCGGTGGCGGGCATGACGTGACCGTTCTCAGGATGAAGCGGCGGCGGCGGCGGCGGCGAGCGAGCGCTCGACGATCTCGCGCGTGTCGGTCGAGAGCGACTCGTTCTGCGCCACGGCGGCGATCGCCTCGCGGGCCTTCGACCGATACGGCTCGGCCAGCCGCGCCCAACGGTCGAGCGCGCGGGCGGTGCGCGCCGCGATCGACGGGTTGATCGCGTCGAGCTCGCCGACACGCGCCGCCCAGAAGGCGTACCCGGCGCCGTCGGCCCGGTGCAACCCCGCCGGGTTGCCGGAACAGAACGCGCCGATGAGGCTGCGCGCGCGATTGGGATTCCTCAGCGTGAAGTCCGGGTGCGAGCGCAACGCCTGCACCCGATCGAAGACACGGCCGTCGCGTTCGGGCGCCGTCGCCTGCATCGAGAACCACGTGTCGACGACGAGCGGGTCATCGGCGAACCTTTG
>JBBSUK010000161.1:0-7024 GCA_038234975.1 Burkholderiales bacterium | reverse complement strand
CGCACTGACCCGGCGACCGCGCGGGAAGGGAGAAGCTGCGCCTGTGGCCGTTCCCGCACTGACCCGGCGACCGCGCGGACTTGTCCCGATTGAAATGGATCGCGATTCGGGTTGAACTCGACACCTTTCCCTCACGCACCGGCGGGTGCACGTTCTTCACACGGAGACAGCAAGCCATGACCTTCAAGACCACCCTCGAGCGCCTCGCGCTCGGCACCGCGATCGCGGCCAGCGCGCTGGCCGCGAGCCCGTCCGCTTTCGCGCAGGCCCAGGAGCAGTTCTTCCCGCTGCTCGTCTACCGGACCGGCGCCTACGCGCCCAACGGCACGCCGTGGGCCAACGGCAAGCAGGACTACCTGAAGATGATCAACGCCCGCGACGGCGGCATCAACGGCGTCAAGGTCACCTGGGAAGAATGCGAGACCGGCTACGCCACCGACCGCGGCGTCGAGTGCTACGAACGACTCAAGAGCCGGCCCGGCATCACGTACTTCGAGCCGCAGTCGACCGGAATCACGTTCGCCCTGACCGACAAGGCGCCGACCGACAAGATCCCCCTGCTCACGCCCGGCTACGGTCTCTCGATCGCACAGGACGGCTTCGCGTTCCCGTGGAATTTCGAGCTGATGGGCAGCTACTGGACCGCCGCCGACATCCTCGTGCAGGCGGTGTCGAAAAGGGAAGGCGGCGTCGCCAAGCTCAAGGGCAAGAAGATCGCCCTCGTCTACCACGACTCGCCGTTCGGCAAGGAGCCGATCCCGATGCTGCAGGAGCTCGCCAAGCTCGACGGCTTCGAACTGCAGCTGATTCCGGTCACCGCGCCGGGCACCGAGCAGAAGGCCGCGTGGCTGCAGGTTCGCCAGAGCCGGCCCGACTTCGTGTTCCTCTGGGGCTGGGGCATCATGAACTCGACGGCGCTGAAGGAGGCACAGGCAACCGGCTACCCGCGCGACAAGATGTACGGCGTGTGGTGGGCCGGCGCGGAACCCGACGTGAAGGACGTCGGCATGGGCGCCAAGGGCTACAACGCGCTGGCGCTGAACCCGTCGGGCACGTCGCCGAAGGTCATCCAGGACATCCTCAAGTACGTCTACGACAAGGGCAACGGCACCGGTCCGCGTGAAGATGTCGGCTCGGTGCTCTACACCCGCGGCGTGCTGATCCAGATGCTCGGCGTCGAGGCGGTCCGCCGCGCCCAGGAGCGCTACGGCAAGGGCAAGGTGGTGACGCCCGAGCAGGTGCGCTGGGGCTTCGAGAACCTCGCGCTCGACCAGAAGAAGCTCGACGCGCTCGGCTTCGCCGGCGTGCTGCGGCCGATCTCGACCTCCTGCGCCGACCACATGGGCTCGACGTGGGCCCGCATCCAGACCTGGGACGGCGCGAAGTGGAGCATGACGAGCGACTTCATGCAGGCCGACGATTCGCTTCTCAAGCCGATGGTCAAGGCCGGCTCCGACAAGTACCTCAGCGAGAAGAAGCTGACCCGGCGGACGGCTGCAGACTGCCAGTCATGATCGTCGGAGCCCGCCGAGCCAGCTTCGCTGACAGGGCGGCTCCCTCCCCATGACCGAAGGTGCGCCGCTCCTCGATGTCAACGGCATCGAGGTGATCTACAACCACGTGATCCTCGTGCTGAAGGGGGTTTCACTGCAGGTGCCGGAGGGGCGGATCGTCGCCTTGCTCGGTGGCAACGGGGCGGGCAAGACGACGACGCTGCGCGCGGTCAGCAACCTGCTCGCGGGAGAACGCGGCGCGGTCACCAAGGGCTCGATCGAGCTGCGCGGCGAGCGGATCGAGAAGCTGTCCACCTCCGACATGGTCGAACGCGGCGTCATCCAGGTGATGGAAGGGCGTCACTGCTTCGCGCATCTCACGATCGAGGAAAACCTGATGACCGGCGCCTGGACGCGCCGCGACGGCAAGGCGCAGGTCGCGAGCACGCTCGACAAGGTCTACGCCTATTTCCCGCGCCTGAAGGAACGCCGCTCGTCGCAGGCCGCCTATACCTCCGGCGGCGAGCAGCAGATGTGCGCGATCGGCCGGGCGCTGATGGCCAACCCGAAGATGGTGCTGCTCGACGAGCCGTCGATGGGGCTGGCGCCGCAGATCGTCGCCGAGGTGTTCGAGATCGTGCGCGACCTGAACCAGAAGGAAGGCGTGACCTTCCTGCTCGCCGAGCAGAACACCAACATGGCGCTGCGCTACGCCGACTACGGCTACATCCTCGAGAGCGGCCGCATCGTCATGGACGGCGCGGCGGCGGCGCTGCGCGAGAACGAGGACGTGCGCGAGTTTTACCTCGGCGCCGGCGCGGCAACGGGGGAGCGCAGGAGCTACCGCGACGTGAAGAGCTACCGACGCCGCAAGCGTTGGCTGGCCTGAGCCAGGGTCAGGCCGAGGAGCATCGATGGCCCGCGCCGGAACCGATGCGTTGAAAGCCCTGCTGCCGGTGCTGCGGCCTCTGCGCGAGATCAAGGGGCTGAAGGAGAACCAGCCCGGCACGTTCTACGCTCGGCGAGACGCGTACATCCACTTCCACGAAGAGGACGGCGCCCTGTACGCCGACCTGAAGAAGCCCGGCGGCTCGGGCTTCGACCGGTTCGCGCTCGCCACGCCGCCCGAGCAACGGCGATTCGTCGACGAGGCCAAGCTTCGCGCGCGCCGGTTCGACGACGACTGAGCCACCCGCGTGACCGCGCAACGAGACGACGACACGACCCCCGGATGACCGAGCATTTCGACGCGCTTGAAAACCGCGACCCCGCCGAGCGCGAGGCGTCGCAGCTGGTGTTGCTGCGCGCGCTGATCGACCATGCGACGGCGCAGGCACCAGCCTGGCGCGAGCGCCTGCGCGGCATCGATCCGGTCGACCTGCGCTCGCCAGCCGATCTCGCGCGACTGCCGGTGCTGCGCAAGCACGAGTTGCTCGAGGCGCAGGCCGACCCGGGCGCGCCCGACGCGTTCGGCGGCTTCGCCACCGTCGGCTGGGGCGCGGACCGCGACGCCACGCGCCGGGCGCTGCGCGTGTTCGCATCGCCCGGCCCGATCCACGAGCCCGACACCGCGCGCGGCGACTACTGGCGCATGGCCCGGGCGCTGTTCGCGGCCGGCTTTCGACGCGGCGACCTCGTGCACAACGCCTTCAGCTACCACTTCACGCCCGCCGGCGCGATGATGGAGTCAGCGGCGCAGGCGATCGGCTGCACGGTGTTCCCTGCAGGAACCGGGCAGACCGAGCAGCAGGCGCAGGCGATGCGGCGGCTGCGGCCCGACGGCTACGTCGGCACGCCGAGCTTTCTCAAGCTCGTGCTCGAGAAAGCCGACGAGACGGGCGGCGGGCTCGCATCGCTTGTCAAGGCGTCGGTCGGCGGCGAGGCGTTCCCGCCCGCGCTGCGAGATGCGTTCGCGGCGCGCGGCATCGCCGCCCTGCAGAGCTACGGCACCGCCGATCTCGGCCTCGTCGCCTACGAGACCGAAGCGCGCGAAGGGCTCGTCGTCGACGAAGGCGTGATCGTCGAGATCGTGCGGCCCGGCAGCGGCGAGCCGGTTGTCGAAGGCGATGTCGGCGAGGTCGTCGTGACCACGCTCAACCGCGACTACCCGCTGGTCCGCTTCGGCACCGGCGACCTGTCCGCCGTGCTGCCGGGCCCGTGTCCGACCGGGCGGACGAACCAGCGCATCCGCGGCTGGCTCGGCCGGGCCGACCAATCGGCCAAGGTGCGCGGCCTGTTCGTCCACGCGACGCAGGTGGCGCAGATTGCGCGGCGACACCCCGAAGTGACGAAGGCGCGGCTCGTCGTCGACGGCGACCCGGGAGGCGACCGCATGACGCTGCAGGTCGAGCTCGACGGCGCGGCGCCCGAAGGCCTGTCGGCGCGGCTGGCGGAAAGCGTACGCGAGCTGACGAAGCTGCGCGGCGAGGTCCAGTTCGTCGGCGCCGGCACGTTGCCGAACGACGGCAAGGTCATCGAGGACCGGCGACCGATCGGCTGAAGCGGCAGCGGCCGTCGACGCGCCCGGGCGCTGCGCCTCAGCCCGCGCCGCCGGCCTCGGCGGCCGCCTTCGCCTGCGCCTCCTCGACGGTCTTGGCGTACGGCTCGACATTCGACGGCAGGAGCTGGATCGACGCGCGCAAGCCGGCGATCTCCTCCATCAGCGCCCGCTCGACATCGCCGCGCAGCGTGGCGGCGCGGCCGAGCGTCCAGCTCGCCGGCACGTGCATGTGCAGGTCGACGAAGCGCCGGCTGCCGGCTCGCCGCGTGACCAGATCGTCGAAGCGGACCGTGCCGGCCTGCGCGTGGCGCGCCAGGGTCGCGTCGATGCGTGCCTGCACCTCCGGTTCGACGGCCGTGTCCATCAGCCCCTCGACCGACCGCCAGACGACGCGTGCCCCTTCGCGAACGATGTTGGCGGCGACAGCGATCGCCACGAGCGGGTCGAGCCACAGCCAGCCCGTGAGCTTGGCGAGCAGCAGGCCGACGATCACGCCAGCCGAGGTCCACACGTCGGCATAGAGGTGGCGGGCGTCGGCCTCGAGCGCGATCGACCGCTCGGCACGGGCCGTCGCCATCATCTTCCACGCCAGTGCACCGTTGATCACCGAGCTGGCGACGACCAGGGCGATGCCGATGTCGACCGACTGCAGCGCCTGCGGATCGGCAAAGCGAGGCAACGCCGTCCAGACGATGGCGACCGCGGCGCCTGCGATCAGCAGTCCCTCGAAGGCACTCGAGAAATACTCGGCCTTGGTGTGACCGGATGGGTGATCCTCGTCGGGCGGGCGTTCCGCGATCGTCACCATGGCAAGCGCGAAACACGCCGACGCGAGGTTGACGAACGACTCCATCGCATCCGACAGCAAGCCGACCGAGCCGGTGATCCACCAGCCGGCGGACTTGAGCGTGATCGCCGCGATCGCCGCGACCACCGACAGCCGCAGCAGTGTCTTGACCCGCATCGTGAACCGCGACTTCAGCCGAGCGTGACCCGTGCGAACCGGCGTTTGCCGACCTGCACGACGAAAGTGCCGACCGGCAGCTTCAGCGCGCGGTCGGAGACGACGACGCCGTCGACCCGAACGCCGCCGCCGTCGACCAGCCGCATCGCCTCGCTGGTCGACGGAGCGAGCCGCGCCTGCTTCAGCACCGCGCCGATCGGCAGCGGCGCGCCGGCCAGCGACACGGCGTCGATCTGCTCGGGAATGCCGCCCCTGGCGCGCAGGTCGAAGTCGGCCTCGGCCGCCACGGCGGCGGGCGCACCGTGGAAGCGCGTCGTGATCTCGTTGGCCAGCATCACCTTCGCGTCGCGCGGATTGCGACCGCCATCCACCTCGGAGCGCAGCCGGGCGACGTCGGCCGGATCCTTCAGGCTCACGAGATCGAACCAGCGCCACATCAGCGCGTCGCTGATCGACATCGCCTTGGCGTACATCGTGTTGGCCGGCTCGGTCAGGCCGATGTAGTTGTCCTTCGACTTCGACATCTTCTCGACGCCATCGAGCCCCTCGAGCAGCGGCATCGTCATGACGCACTGCGGCTCCTGCCCGTACTCGGCCTGCAGGGCGCGGCCGACGAGGAGGTTGAAGGTCTGGTCGGTGCCGCCGAGCTCGAGATCGGACTTCAGCGCCACCGAGTCGTAGCCCTGCATCAGCGGGTAGAGGAACTCGTGGACGCTGATCGGCGTGCCCGCCTTGAAGCGCCGGGAGAAGTCGTCGCGCTCCATCATGCGCGCCACGGTGTAGCGCGACGCGAGCTCGATCAGGCCGCGCGCGCCGAGCGGGTCGCTCCATTCGGAGTTGTAACGAATCTCGGTGCGCTCGGCATCCAGCACCAGGCTCGCCTGGGCGTAGTAAGTCCTCGCATTCGACTCGATCTGCTCGCGCGTGAGCGGTGGACGTGTCGCGTTGCGCCCCGACGGATCACCGATCATCGACGTGAAGTCGCCGATCAGGAAGATGACGGTGTGCCCGAGGTCCTGCAGCTCGCGCAGCTTGTTCAGGACGACGGTGTGGCCAAGGTGGATGTCGGGTGCGGTCGGGTCGAGCCCGAGCTTGACGCGAAGCGGCCGGCCGGTGAGGGCCGATCTCGCCAGCTTGGCCAGCCAGTCGCCTTCGGGCAGCAGTTCGGCGCAGCGGCGCTTCGAGATCTCGAACGCCGCCCGGACGGCATCGGACACCGGGTGTTGCACGCCCTCACGCGCGGCAACCAAAGAATCAGACATGAAAGGTCAATTTCGGAAGGGCGGGACGGGTGGACCGCTATACTGTGCGGCACTTTCCTACAGAGACGACCGCGATTTCCTACGAGGCCGGCCGAGTGCGCTCCATTCTAGGGGCGGGTCCGAGCGGTCGATGAGCCACCTGCGTGCCGTCCTGGTGCCATGCCAGGAACCGACGTCGATTGAACCCCGAGCGTTCCGCGCTCCGCAGCCCTTGAAATCCATCCCCTCCCTCGAGGTGGCCTGGTCCTACGCGTCGGCGCACGCGGCCAGCTTCGCCTCCCGTCATCCCAAGACACTCGCCGCTGCCGTCTCCCTCGGCCTCGCGGGCTTCGCCGCCACGGCCTTCGGTGTCGCTCCCATGGTGCCCGACGCATCGCTGCTGCCCAAGAGCACGGTGGTGGTCGAGGCCGCGACTGCCGATGTCTCGAGCCAGCTCGAGGCACTCGCCGGTCACGATTACGACGTCTATCGCAGCGACGCCACCCGCCCCGGCGACACCGCCGAGGCCTTGCTCGGCCGCCTGGGCGTCACCGACGCGGCGTCGATCGCGTTCCTGCGCACCGACCCCGCCGCGAAGAAGCTGTTCGAGGGCCACGCCGGCAAGCGCGTGCAGGCACGTGTCGACGCGAACGGCCAGCTCGAGGAGCTCGTCGGTCGCTACGGCGCTCCCGGCAATGACAAGCTGCCGACGCTGTTCACGCGGCTGCGCGTCGAACGGGTCGGCGATTCGCTCGTCGCCTACACCACCATCGCGCCGCTGGCGTCGCGTCAGCTGCTGGCCAGCGGCACGGTGCGCACGACCCTG
>JBBSUK010000160.1:0-7144 GCA_038234975.1 Burkholderiales bacterium | reverse complement strand
GTCTCGTTCGGCGGCTACATCGCCGCGACGTCGACCACGCCCGATCACTTGGACAAGGCGTTCGACCCGCGCTTCTCGATCAACGTGAAGATGAACATCGCGCTGAAGATCTCGGTGCAGCCGAATCCGGCGCAGACGCTGCGCGTCGATTCCGCCGGCTTCACGCTGTCCGACGCGAAGCTCGACTCGCACGGGTTGACCGGCGACATCCTGAAGTTCGTGGCTGGCGACCTCGCGGCGTTCTTCACCGGCACCGATTACAAGCAGCTCGCCGAGGGCGCGGTCAACGGCGTCGCGGTGGACGTCGCGAAGCCGTTCAACACGGCGCTCGGCCCGATCAACGACAAGCTGCGTCCGCCTTCCGGGATGGCGCGCACCAACGTCTGGGCCCGGCCGGAGCTCATCGCGGTCGCATTCGGGCCGCAGCCGGTCGCGCCGCCGGCCAACGGCAGCCTGAGCGGCGTGTTCCGCTGGGGCGGCCAGACGCCGGGCCGTTGCGACGGACTGGCCGTGGCGGCGTCGGTGCAGACCGGCCCCGCGCCAGTGGACGTGAACGGCGGTTTCGACGTGGCCTACGCGCCGCGCAAGACGGTGGGCGACTTCCGTCTCGAGGGCACGGGCCCGGCGGGCGAGTGCCGCTACCGCATCACCGGTCTGGCGGCGGGCTGGCAGAACGACCTGGCGCCGAAGGGCCGGACCGAGTTCGCCGAAGTGACGGCCGTTCGCGGTGGGCCGACGCGCTACCGCACCACGCTGCAGGGCGAAGGCTGGGACGGCACGCACGTCACGCCGCGGCCGGCAGCACAGGGCAACTACCTCATCGTGACGGCGCCGTTGACGTCGCCGGTGCTCGACCCCGAGATCGCGGCCAACCGGCGTGTGCCGCAGGTCGTCGGCCGGCCGGCACCGGGCGATCGCTTCAACCGTGACTCCGCGGTGTCGGTGACGACGCTGCCGCCCGCCATCGGCCGGCCGGCCGCGCCGACGACGCCGGCGACCACCCTCGGCGCGCAGGGGAAGTCGTGGACGGTTCCCGCCGCCACGACGCCGACGGCGGCAGCGATCCGCGCGCAGCAAGGCGTCGGCAATCGCCTCAACCCCCAGCCGCTGCCGCCCGAGCCGCGGCCGGAAAGGGCCGGCACGTCGTATCGCCGCTGATCGGCGAGCAGCGCCTGACCACCCGATAGGAGATCGATCGTCATGAATCACCCCCTTGCAGCACTGTTGCTCGCGGCCTGCACCGTCGCCGCCTGCTCGAAGCCGGAGCCGCCGGCAAGCGCAGCCCCCATCCCGGCCGACCCGCCGCCGGTGGCGGCAGCGATGACGGGCGGCGTGCCGGCCCGGCTGTGCGACGTGCTTCGCAAGACGGCGCCCGAGCTCAAGGGAATGCCCGGCGTCGGCGCGCGCGCGCAGCTCGTCATGGCGATCGCCGGTGCGTTCGATTCCGATGCCAAGTCGCTTGCAACGGTGTCGTCCGACATCGACGCCATCGCGTCGGCCGGCTGCCCCGAGGTGCGCGAGCCGCTGCTCGCGGCGACGCGGGCGAAATCGCTGCAGGAAGCGGTGCGCTGAAGGCATGCCGATGCGTCTCGCCGTCGTCGCCCTCGCCGCGATCTCGAGCGGTGCCGCGGTCGCCCTCTCGTTTCCCTCGACCGACCTCGGTCCGCTGGCCTGGGTGGCACTGGTGCCGCTGCTGCTCGCACTGCGCGGCGCGTCGCCCGGCCTGGCGCTGGTGGCGGGCGGGCTCTTCGGCGTCGTCTCCGGCTTCGGCATCTACGGCTGGGTGTTCGCGTTGCCGCACTTCGGCACGCTCCATTTCGCAGTGCTCGCCCTGTACACGTCGCTGTACCCGGCCTGCTGGTGCGTCGGCGTGGCACTGCTGTCGGCGCGCCGCGAGCCGGGCACGACGATCCTCGTCGCGCCGGCGCTCTGGGTCGCGCTCGACCTGCTGCGCAGCCACGCCGGCTTCCTGGCGCTGCCCTGGGCGACGCTCGGCCAGAGCCAGCACGCCGACGTGGCCGTGCTGCAGGTGGCGGCGCTCGGTGGCGAGGCCGCCGTGACCTTTCTCGTCGTCATGGCGAACGTGGCGATCGCGTCGCTGCTCGTCGATCGGCGGGCACGCGGCGCACGGCCAGCGCTGGCCGCGGTCGTCGCCGCACACGTCGGCGGCTGGATCGTGCTTGCGCTGCCCGAGGTCGGGCCGACGCTGAAGGTGGCGGCGGTGCAGCCCGCCATCGTCCTCGCCGAACGCGACAGCGCGGCCGGGCGGGCGGCGGTCTGGGAGCGGCTCGAAGCGCTGACCCGCGAAGCGGCGGTCGCGGCCGAGCCGCCGGCGCTGATCGTCTGGCCAGAGACCGCCGTCGGCGACCCGCGTCACGACGCCGCGCTCGCGGGTCGTCTTGGTGCGCTCAGCGTCTCGGTCGGCGTGCCGATCGTCGTCGGCGCCGCCGAGACCGAGAAGTTCGCCGCGGCCGCGAGCAACGGTGTGTCCACGGTCGAGCGCGACGCCTGGAACTCGGCCTATCTCGTCGCCGGGGGTGCGATCGTCGGCGAGCCGTACCGCAAGCGCGTTCTGATGCCGTTCGGCGAGTACCTGCCGCTGCGCGGCACGCTCGACTGGTCGTGGCTCGGCGTGCCCGACGTCGCCGACGGTCAGGCGGGCGACGCAGAGGCCGCGTTCGAGATCGCCCGCGCATCTGCCGAGCCGATCCGGATCGCGACGACGATCTGCTGGGAGAGCGAGTTCGCCGCGCTGACGCGGCGCTCGGTCGCCGGCGGCGCCCGCCTCATGGTGCAGCTCACCAACGACGCCTGGTTCGGCGCCACTGCCGCCGCCGCCCAGCACAACCTGGCCTCGGTGATGCGCGCCGTCGAGAACCGCGTGCCGCTGGTGCTCGCCTCGAACACGGGACCTTCGCAGGTGATCGATGCGCACGGCCGCGTCGTGGCGCGCGTCGAGGGCCATGGCCGACCCGGAGTTGCAAGCACGGCGGTGCCGATCGGTGCTGCCGGCGGCACCTGGTTCACGCGCACCGGCGACACCTTCTCGTTCGCATGCATCGCCCTGGCCGTTGTCGGCTTCGGTCGAGCGATTCGTCGGCGTGCTCCGGCACGCCTCTTCCTGCCCATCCCGTTCGCCAAGGAGGCGATATGAAGCGTCCAAGCCCCATCCATCATCTGTATGCGGCCGCGGGGCTGATCGCCGTCGCGATCTGCCTTGCCGCATCGCCGGCGCGTGCCACCACGACGTTCACCATCGAAGGCGCGACCACTCGCCAGGTCTTCTGCGACCTGCCCGTTCTGAAGGGCGAGTTCCACCGCACCAGCCAGAGCTATGCCGCGAGCGGCAGCTGCGTCGAGCTCGAAGCCAAGCAGGCCGACCGGGCGCCTCACCGCAGCAGCCAGAGCGAGTTCGACCAGTACAACCAGTCGCGTGAAGTCTGGCGCGCAAGCTGGACGGCCGAGGGCAGCTACGACGCCACCACCAAGGTGACCACGGAGACGATCACCCTGCCGGCGCCCAACGTCAACGAGTTCGCGCCGGCCAACCGGCCCTACGGACGCTTCATCTCGAAGATGGTCTGCGCCACCGACCCGTGGCTCGAGACGCGCGCCAGTTGCACCGGCATCACCGTCACCGCGACGGGAAACCTCGGCAGCGTGGAGAAGAGCCTGCGCCAGATGAAGCGACCGTTCACGAGCACCGAGAAGGAACCGCTGCGCGATGCCCTGATCTCGCAGCAGGCGCTGGCACTCAAGCGCCTCGACACGCACCCGACGACGGCGACCGCGCCGACCGGCCGCGCCGCGGCGGTGCTTGGTTCCGGCAGATCGTTCTCGGCCCGCAGCGTGTCGACGGAGCCGATGGCGACGAGGTCCGGTCCCACCAGCGCGCTCGCCTCGGGCGCGCCAGCGATCTCGCAGGCCCCCGCATCCGCGCCGGCAACCTTCGGAACGCGCGCGCCGGTGCGCGACTGGAGCAAGGCCGCACCCTCGGCCCTGGGCTCGCGATGAGCGCCGGCACGCGAGGAAGTGCGGTGAGACACGTCCGCACGGCACTCGACCTCGGTGTGGTGTTGCTGCTGGCCGTCGGCGCAGCTTCTTCGGCGCAAACGGCTGCGTCGTCGCTGCGCGCCAGGCCACCGTCTGCGTTCGCTTCGCGCCCTGCGGCGGCAGTGGCGCCGGCGGCGCCGACGGCACGGTCGGGCGCGGAGGCGAACATGGTCGAGCTCCAGTCGACGGTCAGCCAGCGTGCAACGGCCGCGCAGCTGACGACGGGCATGATGGGTTCGATCAACGACGGGACGAAAACCGTTGCCGGCAACATCGGCCGGGGGGAAACGACCACGACATGCAGGCTGTGCAAGGCCAGGGCAAAGCGGCCTTGACGCGCAAGACCCGCGCGGCTGGATTCAGGGCCGTCGCAAGGCCGCCGGCCGCGGCGGCGTCGCGGCGATCCACGCGACGACGTCGTCGAGCACCGGCGCCAGCCCGCGCAGCGGCCGGCCGAAGGCGCCGGCCAGCAGCTGATGCGAGACGCCGTCGTACATCTTCAGCTCGAGCGGCACGCCCGCAGCGCGCAGCTTGCCCGCCAGCGCGAGCGTCGATCGCTGCGGGCTGACGACCTTGTCGTTCGCCGGCGCGCCGAGGAAGGTGCGCGGCGCGCCATGAAGATCGAACTCGACCGGCTGCGCGTGCGCCGGGTAGTCGGGATGGTGGAACACCGGCCGCGCCGGTGATCCTGCTTCCAGTGGAAAGAAATCGTAAGGACCGGCCAGGCCGATCCAGCCGGCGAGCTCGGCCGGCGCATGGCCGGTGGCCTCGAGCCACGCCGGGTCGAGCGCCAGCATCGCCGCGTTGTAGCCGCCGGCGCTGTGCCCCATGACGAACACGCGTGCCGGGTCGCCGCCGAGGCGGTTCGCGTTCTCGAGGCCCCAGGCCAAGGCCTTCGCCGAGTCCTCGAGGAAGCCGGGGTAGGTCGTCTCGGGATAGAGGCGGTAGTCGGCGACGATCGTGAGCACGCCGTGCGACGCCAGCGCCTCGCCCATGAACTTGTACCCGCCACGCTCTCCGCTGGTCCAGAAGCCGCCGTAGAAGAACACGACCACCGGCCAGCCGGCTGCAGGCGTGGCGGTGACGGGCGTGTAGACGTCGAGTTGCTGCCGTTGCAGCGCGCCGTAGGCGATGCCGTCCTGCAGCCGATACGTGCCGCTGCGTACCAGCGCGTTGAGCGCGCCGATCGGCGAGCACGCGACCAGCAGCGCCGCTGCCGCGACGGCGCAGCCGACCACCGCGAGCCAGCGCAGGCTCAAGACGCGACGAGCCTCGCGCGCTGCCTGGCCAGTTGGGCCCGCACCGCGTCGGGCGCGGTGCCGCCGACGACGGTGCGCGCGGCGAGCGAGCCGCGCAGCGTGAGCACGGCGTGGGCGCCGGAGTCGATCGCCGGGTGGAAGCCGCGCAGCACCTCGAGCGGAAGGTCGCCCAGGCCGACGCCCGCGGCGCTGGCGTGCCTCACCGCATGCGCCACCGCCTCGTGCGCGTCACGAAACGGCACGCCCGTCTTCACCAGGAAGTCGGCGAGGTCGGTCGCAGTGGCGTAACCCTTGGCCGCAGCGCACTCCATCGCGTCGGCGTGGACGACGATGCCCGGCACCATCTCGCAGAACACGCGCAGCGTGTCGCGCAACGTGTCGACGGTGTCGAACAGGGGCTCCTTGTCTTCCTGGTTGTCCTTGTTGTAGGCGAGTGGCTGGCCCTTCATCAGCATCAGCAGCCCCATCAGGTGGCCGACGACGCGGCCGGTCTTGCCGCGTGCGAGCTCGGGAACGTCGGGGTTCTTCTTCTGCGGCATGATCGACGAGCCGGTCGAGAAGCGATCGGGCAGGGCGACGAAGCCGAACGCCTGGCTGGCCCACAGCACGAGCTCTTCCGAGAAGCGCGACACGTGCACCATGCAAAGGCTCGCGGCGGCGCAGAACTCGATCGCGAAGTCGCGGTCGCTCACCGCGTCGATGCTGTTCCGGCAGACGCCGTCCATGCCGAGCGCCGTGGCCACCGCGTCGCGATCGAGCGGGTAGCTCGTTCCGGCGAGGGCGGCGGCGCCGAGCGGCAGCCGGTTGGTGCGGGCGCGGACCTCGGCCATCCGCTCCGCGTCGCGCGAGAACATCTCGACGTAGGCGAGCAGGTGGTGCGCGAACGACACGGGCTGTGCGACCTGCAAGTGCGTGTAACCCGGCAACACCGTCTCGGTGTGCGGCTCGGCAAGGGTGACGAACGCGCGCTGCAGCTCCACGAGCAGCGCCGCGATGGCGTCGATCTCGTCGCGCAGCCACAGTCGCACGTCGGTCGCGACCTGGTCGTTGCGCGAGCGCCCGGTGTGCAGCCGCTTGCCGGCGTCGCCGACCAGCGCGACCAGCCGCGCCTCGATGTTGAGGTGCACGTCCTCGAGCGCGGTCTTCCATTCGAAGGCGCCGCTCTCGATCTCGGCGGCGACGGTGACCAGGCCGCGGCGGATGGCGTCGCGGTCGGCTTCGGGTATCACGCCTTGCGCCGCCAGCATGTCGGCATGCGCCACGCTGCCGGCGATGTCGGCGCGCCAGAGGCGCCGGTCGAACGACACGCTTTGCGTGTAGCGCGCCACGAGTTCGCTGGTCGGTTCGGAGAACAGCGCCGACCAGCCGTGGGATTTGTTCTCGAACTGGTTCGTGGCCATCGTGTCGCCGGGGGGTTCGGTGCCTGCGCCGCGTGCAGACGGTCACACAACGGTGCCGGGCGGCCCGAATGCGGCCCCCCGCCAGCGCAGCGCTTGGCGACAATTCCGCCCATGCTCGCCCCGCAGACTGCCATTCTATGAGCGCACTTGCGCGGGATGCCGCAGCCGCCGTTGCCGACGACGCGGTCGACTCGCGCACCGGATCCGGCGAGAGCGGATCGACCGGATTCGGCGCCACGGTGTTCGACGCCATCACCGCGGCGCCGCGGCCCGTCGGGCCGGTGTCTGCGTTCGACGTCTGCCACGTCGGCGTCACGCTGCGTGCGTTGCTCTTCGTGCACGGCGTGATGGCCGTCGGCCTGGTGTTCGCGACGACGAGCGTCAAGGTCTGGGTCGGTCTCGTCGCGGCCGGCTCGAGCGTGGCGCTTCCCG
>JBBSUK010000159.1:0-7240 GCA_038234975.1 Burkholderiales bacterium | reverse complement strand
CCCGACGCGTGCAGGCTCATGACGTCGGGATACGCCGACTGCTGCGCCATCGCGAACATCGCCCCGGCAAGGCCGGCGAATGCCGAGGCGATCGTGATCGCGAGCCATTTGTACAGCCACACCGGATAGCCGACGAAGGCGGCGCGGACCTCGTTCTGCCGGATCGCCGCGAGGACGCGACCGAACGGCGAATGGACCAGCCGCCAGAGCACCAGCAAAGCGACGGCGAAGACGGCGAAGCAGAAGTAGAAGAGCGCCTCGTTGCCGCGCAGGTCGATGCTCGCGAAGCCCAGCGGCAGGAGCGGACGAACGATGTTCTGCAAACCGTCCTCGCCGCCGGTGACGGCGTGCCACTTGATCGAGACGAACCAGAACACCTGGCCGAAGGCGATCGTCAGCAGCGCGAAGTAGATGCCGCGCTTGTGCGCGATGCAGGCGCCGACCGCTGCGCCGAGCACGGCCGCGACGAGCACCGCGCCGACCAGGTCGAGCCACAGGTTGGCGACCACGTGCTGCTGCAGCAGCCCGAAGGCGTAGGCGCCGGTGCCGAAGAACGCGCCGTGGCCGAACGACGGCAGACCGGTCGTGCCGAGCATCAGGTTGTAGCCGAGCGCAAACAGCATCCAGATCATCACCTCGAGGGCGAGGTACTGGTACAGGCCGATGCGCGCGAGCCACAGTGGCGTCGTCGCCAGCAGCACCAGCAGCACGAGCATCGGCAGCGGCAGGTAGCCGGCACGTGGCGGGGCGATGGGCATGGGCGGCTGGACTCGGGAAAGGACGCTGGACAGCTTTGAATATACGTTCTAGTATTTCCGCCGACAAGAACGTTTGTTCTGATTGCCTCCGATCCACGCCGTGAAAGCCCGATGCGCCGCGCGACGACCTACGACGAGCTGAAGGACGCGATCTCGCGCGCCTACCCCGGCCTGTCGCCGCAACTGCAGCGGCTGTCGCGCTTCGCCATCGACAAGCCGCACGACCTCGCGCTCGGCACCGTCGCGACGATCGCGCAGGCCAACGGCGTGCAGCCGTCGTCGATGATCCGCTTCGCCCACGCGCTCGGCTTCTCCGGCTTCTCGCAGATGCAGCAGCTGTTCCAGAGCCACCTCGTCGAGCGCTCGACGCCGTACCGCGAGCGGATCGCACGGATGCGCGGCGGGCGCGGCGGCACGGAAGGGGCCGCCGGCGAGGGCGTGCTGCACCGCTTCGTCGGCGACGCGGTCGAGGAGCTGAAGCAGCTCGAGGAGCACGTCGACGCCGCCCGCGTCGACGCCGCCGCGCAGCTGCTCGCCACGGCGCCGCAGATCCACGTTCTGGCGCAGCGGCGCGCCTTCCCGGTCGCCTGCTACCTCGCCTACGCGCTGAACCAGCTCGAGTTGCGCGCCCGGCTGCTCGACGGGCTCGGCGGCATGCTCGGCGAGTTCGCGCACGGCATCCGCCCCGGCGACGCGCTGCTGGTGGCGAGCTTTCGCAACTACACGCCTGCGGTCGTCGAGATCGCCGCGGATTGCCGCAAGCGCGGCGTCTCGGTGGTGGCGATCACCGACGGCGCGCTCTCGCCGCTCAAGCCCGCCGCCGACATCTGCTTCGAACTCGGCGACGACTCGACGAAACCGTTCCGATCGCTCGTCGGCCCACTGTGCCTGGCGCAGGCGCTCGTCGTCGCGACCGGACAGGCGCTGACGGCGGGCCAGGCCCCGGCGCGGAAGCGGGCGCCGGCGGGTTCGCGCCGCGTCAAGGCCGGCAACGGGAAGGCGTCATGAGCACGGTCGGGCCGCGCAGGTTCGACGTGATCTGCATGGGTCGCGCCGCGGTCGACCTCTACGGCGAGCAGATCGGCGCGCGTCTGGAAGACATGCGCACGTTCGCGAAGTACCTCGGCGGTTCGCCGGCGAACACCGCGGTCGGCGTCGCCCGGCTCGGGTTGAAGCCCGCGATGCTCACGCGCGTCGGCGACGAGCACAACGGTCGCTTCGTGCGCGAGCGACTCGCGGCCGAGGGCGTCGACGTGACCCACGTGACGACCGACCCGTCGCGACTCACGGCGCTCGTCTTCCTCGGCATCCGCGACCGCGACACCTTCCCGCTCGTCTTCTACCGCGACCGCTGCGCCGACATGGCGATCGACGTGGCCGACGTCGACGCGGCGTTCATCGTTTCGGCGGGCACGCTGCTGCTCTCCGGCACGCACCTGTCGCAGACCGGCACGCTTGCCGCCTGCCGGCGCGCCGTCGAGCTCGCGCGGGCGGCCGGCACGCGCGTCGTCCTCGACATCGACTACCGGCCGGTGCTGTGGGGGCTGACGAGCCCGGGTCTGGGCGAACAGCGCTACGTCGCGAGCGAGGCCGTCAGCAGGCAGTTGCAGACGCTCGTCGCCGACTGCGACCTTATCGTCGGCACCGAGGAGGAGATCCGCATCGCCGGCGGCAGCGACGACACGCTCGCGGCGCTGCGGCGGCTACGCGAGCTGGGCGACGCGACGCTCGTCTGCAAGCGCGGGCCGATGGGCTGCATCGTCTTCGACGGGCCGATCCCCGCGCGTCTCGAAGACGGCCTCGCCGGGCCGGGCTTCCCGGTCGAGGTGTTCAACGTGCTCGGCGCCGGCGACGCGTTCATGGCGGGCTTTCTCAGCGGCTGGCTGCGCGGCGAGCCGCTCGAGCGCTGCGCGACCTACGCCAACGCCTGCGGCGCACTCGTCGTGTCGCGCCACGGTTGCGCGCCGGCGATGCCGAGCGCGGTCGAGTTGCATCACTTCATCCGCCACGGTTCGCGCGAGCGGGCGCTGCGCAGGGATGCGCGGCTGGAGCACCTGCACCGCGCGACGACACGCCTTTCGCGCTGGCCCGAGCTCGCCGTGATGGCGTTCGACCACCGTGCGCAGTTCGAGGAGCTCGCCGGCGGCGGCGCCGATGCCGCCGCGCGCATCGGCCGCTTCAAGCAGCTGCTCGCCCTTGCCGCGCAACGCGGCGCCGCCGAGCTCGCCGCTCCAGCGAAGGCCGGCATCCTGCTCGACGACCGCTACGGTGGCGACGTGCTGCCGACGATGACCGGCATCGGCTGGTGGGTGGCGCGCCCGGTCGAGGTTCCCGGGTCGCGCCCGCTGGCCTTCGAGGCGGGCAGCGGCCTGGCGCTGGCGATGCGCGCCTGGCCGAGCGAGCACGTCGCCAAGTGCCTCGTGAGCTACCACCCGGACGATCCCGTCGAACTGCGGGCCGCCCAGCTCGCCAGCCTGCGCACCCTGCAGGACGCGTGCGTCGGCACCGACCGCGAGCTGCTGATCGAGGTGATTCCGCCGAAGCGTGCCGAGACCGCGCGGACGAACGAAAGCGACGACGTGATGGCGCGGGCGCTCGAACAGATCTACGCCGCCGGGGTCCGCCCCGACTGGTGGAAGTTGCCGCCGGCCGGGAGCGCCGCCGAGTGGCAGCGCATCGCCGGCTGCATCGCCAAGCACGATCCCCACTGCCGAGGCGTGCTGCTGCTCGGGCTGGAAGCCAGCGAGGACGCGCTCGCGACGAGCTTCGCCACCGCGGCGCCGCACGCCGTGTGCAAGGGCTTCGCCGTCGGCCGCTCGATCTTCGCCGAGCCGGCCGCCGCCTGGTTCGCCGGCCGCGCGAGCGACGACGCCGTCGTCGCCGACGTCGCCGAGCGCTACGCCCGACTCATCTCGTTCTGGCAAGGCGCCCGCCGCACCGCGGGCATCGGCCGATCTCCGGCAAGACAACCCTCGAAGGACCTCGCATGACGCAACGAATCGGCTTCATCGGCATCGGCATGATGGGCCACGGCATGGCGAAGAACCTGCTCGCCAAAGGCTACAGGCTCACCTTCAAGGCGAACCGCAACCGCGAGCGGCTGGCCGACCTGCTCGCCGCGGGCGCCACCGAGGCGAAGACCAACGCCGACGTCGCGCGCGCGTCCGACATCGTCTTCATCTGCGTCGCGAGTTCGCCGCAGGTCGAGGACATCGTGAACGGCTCGGCCGGCATCGCCGAGGCAGCGCGCGAAGGGCTCATCGTCGTCGATACGTCCACCGCCGAGCCGTCATCGACCGAGCGGCTGCGGGCCACGCTCGCCAGGCTCGGCACTTGCCTCGTCGACGCGCCGCTGGCGCGCACGCCGAAAGAGGCCGAGGAGGGCCGGCTGAACACCATGGTCGGCGCCGAGCCGGCCGACTTCGAGACGCTCAAGCCGGTGCTGCAGGCGTTCTGCGAGAACATCTTCCACGTCGGCCCGCCCGGCTCGGGCCACGTGCTCAAGCTCGTCAACAACATGCTGGCGATGAGCCAGGCGGCGGCCATCGCCGAGGCCGCCGCGGTCGCTGCCAGGAACGGCCTCTCGCTCGACAAGCTGTTCGAGGTGGTGAGCGCCGGCGGCGTCAACTCCGGCATCTTCCAGATGATGTTCGGACAGATGCTCAAGGGCAACCTCGACGGCCTGAAGTTCGCCATTGCCAACGGCCAGAAGGACCTGCGCTACTACACCGGCCTCGCCAAGGCCTCGGCGGTGCCGAGCCTGATCGGCGATGCCGCACATCAGAGCTTCGTGCAGGCCGCCGAGCTCGGCCTCGGCGACAAGTTCATCGCCTCGCTGTTCGAGGCCCAGGAGCAGACCGCCAAGGTCCGCATCATCCTCAACGACAGGAGACAGACATGATCGACCGCCGCAAGCTTCTCAAGACCTCGGCCCTGGCGCTGGCCGGTGCCGGCCTGTATGGCGTGGCCCCCTTCTACGGGCCGTGGAAGACCAACCGCGCGTGGGCGCAGAGTGCGTCGAAGAAGCCGCTCGTCATCGGCCTGTCGATGGACGCCAGCGGCCAGTACGGCGCCTCGGGGCAGATGGAGCGGCTCGGCGCCATGATGGCGATCAAGGAGTTCAACGCCAAGGGCGGGCTGCTCGGCCGGCCGATCGAGGCGATCCACATGGACACCGAGACGACACCGGCCACCGGCACCCGCGTCGCCGAGCGGATGATCACCAGGAACGAGGTCGCCTTCCTGATCGGCGGCCTGCACTCGGGCGTCGCCAACGCGATCTCGCAGGTGGCGCAGAAGTACGGCTGCGTCTACCTCAACACCAACTCGAGCTCGCCGACCGAGGCCGGCAAGAACTGCCACCGCGTCAAGTTCGTGTGGGACGGCAACGGCACCAACTTCTCGCACGCGATCGTCAAGAACGCGATGAAGGTCAACGGCAAGAACTGGCTGCTGCTGACCAACGACTACGTCTGGGGCCACGAGACCTCGAAGGCGACGCGCGAGATCATCGAGGCCAACGGCGGCAAGGTCGTCGACGAGCTGCTGGTGCCGCAGAACACGCGCGACTTCGCCTCCTACCTGCTGAAGATCCAGCAGATCAAGCCCGATGTTGTGGCCGCAGCGGTCGGCGGCGACGATGTGAAGGCACTGCGCCAGCAGGTCGTGCAGTCGAAGATGAACAACAAGCCGGCCTGGATCAACAACCAGCAGGACTGGCCCGACGTCTACGGCCTCGGCCCGGAAGCGATCTTCGGCGTGTTCGGCACCAACTGGTACTACCGCCTCGACCTGCCGGGCGTGAAGGAATTCGTCGCCGCCTACCAGAAGGAGTTCCCGGGCATGGCGATCCGCGTGCCGGGCAACGTCTACTACAACGGCTACATGGCCACCCGCGAGCTGCTTCGCGCCGCCGAGCGCGCGGGGTCGACGAACAACCTCGCCGTCATCAAGCAGCTGGAGGGCCTGAAGGTGTCGGCACGCGACCGCATGCAGCACCACGACGCCTGGATGAACCCGCAGACGCACCAGCTGCAGCAGACCATCTACATGGCGTCGTACAACGAGGCACCGGCCGAGAAGGACGACCTCTTCCGCATCCTGGCGCAGGCGACGCCGCAGGAAGCCGAAGACAAGTCGGCGGCCGGCGCCTGCAAGCTGGAGACGTCGACGCCGAGCTACGAGCAGTGACCGACCTGCTGCCGCACCTCCTCAACGGGGTGTCGCTGGGGCTGCTGTTCGCGCTGCTGGCGCTCGGCTTCATGCTGATCGTCGGCGTGATGGAGACGATCAACCTCGCACACGGGTCGCTGTTCGCGCTCGGCATGTACGCGGCGGTCTTCCTCGTCACCCCCAGGCTCGGCTGGTTCCCCGAGCTGCAGGCGGGCTACCTGGCGCTGCCGATCGGCACGCGCTACGCGGTGGCGTTGCTGTTCGCGCCGGTGCTGGTCGGCATCTTCGGCATGGGCCTCGAGCTCTGCCTGCGCCGCACCTACGGGCGCGACCCGCTCTACGGCCTGCTGCTGACGTTCGGCGCCGCGCTCGTCATCGAGGAGCTGATCCGCGTCGTCTGGGGCTCGACCGAGAAGCAGCTTCCGCTGCCCCAGGCACTGACGGGGGCGGTGGCGATCGGCGACCTGATCTACTCCCGCTACCGCTTCTTCGCCGCGGGCTTCGCCTGCCTGATGATCGGGCTGCTGTGGTTCTTTCTCGAGAAGACACCGTACGGATCGATCGTCAAGGCGGGTGCGCACGACAGCGAGATGGTGCGCGCGCTCGGCATCGACCTTTCGAAGCTGCGCCTGTTCGTGTTCGCGCTCGGCGTCGGGCTGGCGGCGATCGCCGGCGTCGTCATGGCGCCGATCTGGGGCGTGCGGCCGCAAGTCGGCGTCGACGCGGTGGTGCCGGCGTTCCTGATCATCGTGCTCGGCGGCGTCGGCAGCCTGTGGGGCGCGGTGATCGCAGGGCTGATGGTCGGGCTGGCGGTGGGGCTCACCGGGGCCTACGCTTCGGAATGGTCGCTGCTGTCGATGTATCTGCTGTTCATCGCGGTCGTGACGTTCCGGTCGCGGGGGTTGTTCGGGAAGAAGAGTGTGCTGGATACGTGATGTCGGATGTTGAGCGGCTTCGGGATCGACTCGGCGGGGTGCTGCTGCGCTCATGTCCCCCGCCGAGGGCCAGGTATGGCCCTCGTCTCCTCCTTTACTTCGCTCCGCAGAACACCCCACCGCGTCGATCCCACACCGTGGCGCGTGTGTCATCGTCTCGAGGCGAGCTTCGGGGCGAGGGGGGGGGGGGGGGGGGGGGGGGGGGGTGTCGGGGGGGGGGGGCCCCCCCCGGGGGGCGCGCGGGGGCCGGGGGCCGCCCGGCCCCCCCCCCCCCCCCCCCCCCGCCCCCGCCCCTCGCGCCCCCCCCCCCCCCCCCCCCCCCCCCCCCCCCCCCCCCCCCCCCCCCCCCCCCCCGAAGCTCGCCTCGAGACGATG
>JBBSUK010000158.1:0-7272 GCA_038234975.1 Burkholderiales bacterium | reverse complement strand
TGCCGAGATGCCGGGCGTCCGGCTGTACTTCATGCAGTCGTCGGGCGGGCTCGCGGAAGCGTCGTCGTTCCGCGGCAAGGACGCGATCCTCTCGGGGCCGGCCGGTGGCATCGTCGGCATGGTCAGGACGGCCGAGCTGGGGCTTGCTTCGTTCATGTCGGAGCGGCCGGCCGGGCGCCGGGCCGCCCCAAGCCCGGCCGCGCCCCCTCGGGGGGCAGCGACCGTACCCGGGAGCGTGGGGGCACCCTCCATCATCGGTTTCGACATGGGCGGCACGTCGACCGACGTGAGCCACTACGCCGGCGAACTCGAGCGCGCGTTCGAGACCAAGGTGGCCGGCGTGCGCGTTCGCGCGCCGATGATGGCGATCCACACCGTCGCCGCCGGCGGCGGCTCGATCCTCGCGTTCGACGGTGCACGCTTTCGCGTCGGCCCGCAGAGCGCGGGCGCCAACCCCGGCCCCGCGGCCTACCGGCGCGGCGGGCCGCTGACCGTGACCGACGCGAACGTCATGGTCGGCAAGATCCAGCCCGCGTCGTTCCCGCGCGTGTTCGGCCCGAACGGCGACGAGCCGCTCGACGGCGACGCGGTTCGCGTGAGGTTCGAGGCGCTGGCGGCCGAGATCCAAGCCGCCACCGGGCGCGGCCTGTCGCCCGAGCAGGTCGCCGACGGCTTCCTCGACATCGCCGTCGGCAACATGGCCGGCGCGATCAAGAAGATCTCGGTCGCCCGCGGCTACGACGTCACGCGCTACACGCTGCAGTGCTTCGGCGGCGCCGGCGGCCAGCACGCCTGCCGGGTCGCCGACGCGCTCGGCATGGCGCGCGTCTTCGTGCACCCGCTCGCCGGCGTGCTGTCGGCCTACGGCATGGGCCTGGCGGACCAGATCGCCATGCGCCAGGTGGCGATCGAGCTGCCGCTGGCCGAGGCCGCCGGGGCGGTGCGCGAGCAGCTCGCCGCGATCGAGGCGGAAGCCGTCGCCGAGCTTCGATCACAGGGCTTCGACGGCGCCGAGCCGATCGAGACTCGGCGGCGCGTGCACGTGCGCTACGCCGGCACCGACACGGCGCTCGTCGTCGCGCACGGCGATGCGGAGGCGATCGCAGAGGCATTCGAATCCGCGTACCGGCAACGCTTCGCCTTCGGCATGGTCGGCCGCGGACTGGTCGTCGAGGCGGTGTCGGTCGAGGCGATCGGCAAGGGCGAGACGCCGGTCGAGGTCGCGACGGGAGCATCGGCGACGGGAGTGCCGCCCTCGCAATCGACGGTGCGTCTCTACGCCGAAGGCCGCTGGCACGACGCCGCCCTCGTCGACCGCGACGAGGCGCGGCCGGGCCACGCGATCGACGGCCCCGCGATCGTCGCCGAGCGCAACGCGACCACGATCGTCGAGCCCGGCTGGCGCGCCATCGTGACGCCGCTCGACCACCTCGTGCTCGAGCGCGTCGTGCCGCGCGCCGAGCGTCGCGCCGTCGGCACCACGGTCGATCCGGTGCTGCTCGAGGTCTTCAACAACCTGTTCATGAACATCGCCGAGCAGATGGGGCTGCAGCTGCAGAACACCGCCTACTCCGTGAACATCAAGGAGCGGCTCGACTTCTCCTGTGCCCTCTTCGACGGCGACGGCAGCCTCATCGCCAACGCGCCGCACATGCCGGTGCACCTCGGCTCGATGAGCGAGTCGATCAAGACCGTGATCGCGCGCAACGCCGGGGCGATGAAGCCGGGCGACGTGTTCGTGCTCAACGACCCGTACCACGGCGGCACGCACCTGCCCGACGTCACGGTCGTGACACCCGTGTTCCTCGAAGGGCCGCAGCAGCCGACGTTCTATGTCGGCTCGCGCGGCCACCACGCCGACATCGGCGGCACCACGCCCGGCTCGATGCCGCCGTTCTCCACCCGCATCGAGGAAGAGGGCGTGCAGCTCGACAACGTCAGGCTCGTCGAGGGTGGGCAGTTTCGCGAGGACGACATGCGCCGTCGCCTGGAAAGCGGCCCGTACCCGTCGCGCAATCCCGAGCAGAACCTGGCCGATCTCCGGGCGCAGGTGGCGGCCAACGAGAAGGGCGTCCGCGAGCTCGGGGCGATGGTCGATCAGTACGGGCTCGACGTCGTGCGCGGCTACATGCAGCACGTGCAGGACAACGCCGAGGAGTCGGTGCGGCGCGTCGTCACGCGGCTGAAGAACGGCGCCTACACGCTCGGGCTCGACAACGGCGCCGAGATCAAGGTCGAGATCCGTGTCGACGCGCAGGCGCGCAGCGCCGAGATCGACTTCACCGGCAGCTCGGCACAGCTCGCCAACAACTTCAACGCCCCGAAGGCGGTGTGCATGGCGGCCGTGCTCTACGTCTTTCGCACCCTCGTCGACGACGACATCCCGCTCAATGCCGGCTGCCTCAAGCCGCTGACGGTGATCGTCCCCGACGGCTCGATGCTCAACCCGCATCCGCCTGCTTCCGTGGTCGCAGGCAACGTCGAGACCTCGATGTGCATCACCAACGCGCTCTACGGCGCCTTGGGCGCGATGGCGTCGGGGCCGTGCTCGATGAGCAACTTCACCTTCGGCAACGACCGCTACCAGTACTACGAGACGATCTCCGGCGGCTCGGGCGCGGGGCCGGGGTTCGACGGCACCGCCGTCGTGCAGACGCACATGACCAACTCGCGCCTCACCGATCCGGAGGTGCTCGAGTTCCGCTTCCCGGTGCGGCTCGAGAGCTACACGATCCGCGCCGGCTCGGGGGGTGCCGGCGCTTTCACGGGCGGCGACGGTGGCGTGCGCCGGGTCCGTTTCCTCGAGCCGATGACGGCCTCGATCCTGTCGAACGGGCGCGTGCACGGCTCGTTCGGCATGGCCGGCGGCGGTGCCGGCGCACCGGGCGTCAACCGCGTCGAGCGCGGCGATGGCGCGGTCGAGGCGCTCGGCCACATCGGCAGCGTCGAGATGGCGGCGGGCGACGTGTTCGTCGTCGAGACCCCGGGCGGCGGCGGTTACGGTCGACGCGAATAGGCGGCGTCCGACACGGCCTTGACTGCGTCGCCCTCGACACTGCCGCGATGCGCCGACTCCGCTTCTTCACCTCCGTTCTCGTCGGCGTGCTCGCCGCGGCCGTCCTGACGCCGGCGCGCGCCGACGGCTTGCTTCGTCCGTGGTCGTCGGTCGGCGTCCCGCCGCCGCCGTGGCACGTGGTCGGCCTGCCGCAGCAGACCAAGCCGTACACGCGGTTCTCGATCGTCGACCTCGACGGCAAGCACGCGGTTCGCATCGAGGCAGAGTCGTCGTACGCCAACCTCGTGCACGCCGTTGCGGCGCAGTCGGGTTCGCTGCACCTCGCGTGGGCATGGCGGATCGAGAAGCCGCTGGAGCACGCCGACCTGCGCCAGAAGAGTGGCGACGACACCGCGGTGCGCGTCTGCGCCTTTTTCGACGAACCGATGGAAGCGGTGCCCTTCATCGAGCGACAGCTGTTCCGCATCGCCCAGTCGCGCTCCGCGGAGCCGCTGCCGACGGCGACGCTGTGCTACGTGTGGGACGCGCAGCTGCCGGTCGGCACCGTGCTGCCGAGCCCGTTCACGCGTCGCGTGCGCTACGTCGTGCTCGAGTCGGGTCGCGGCGCACCCGATCGCTGGGTCGTCGAGCGCCGCGACCTGGTCGCCGATTTCAGGCGGGCCTTCGGCGACGAGATCGCGAACGTGCCGGCGGTCATCGGCGTGGCGGTCGGCGGCGACGCCGACAACACGCACGGTCACAGCATCGCCTACGTCGCCGACGTCTCGCTCGAGCACTGACCGGCCGTCATTCGAGCGGCCTGAATTCCATCGCGATGACGGAGGGCACGCGGCCGTCGACGTCCTTCGGCAGCACCTCGGTCTTGTCGATCGCGCGCAGCACCGTCTCGTCCCACACCGGCGAGCCGCTCGACTTGGTGATGCGCCGGCCGACGATGGTGCCGTCGGGTGCGACCCTGACCTCGACCTCGGCGGTCGGGTTGCCGCTGACCGTGCCGGTGAGGACGATGTTCGGCTTGATGCGCGCCTTGATGCGGCCCGCGTAGCCTGCCGACGGGCCGGAAGTTCGCGCCGCCGTTCCGCCCGCCGTCCCGGCTTCCGCACCGCCAGCCTGCGTCATCATCCGCTTCAGGTTGGCTTCGCGCGCTGTCGCCAGCCGCGCTTCGTCGCGCTTGACCTGCTCGGCTTCCTTCTTCTTGCGCTCGGTCTCGGCGACGCGCTCGCGCTCGGCCTCGAGGCGCCTGGTTTCGGCCTGCTTCTGCTGCTCCACGCGACGGCGATCGGCAAGCCTGGCGTGCTCCTCGCGTTCGGCTTCGACGCGGGCCGCCTTCTCGCGCGCCGCGCGCTCGATCGCGATCTGCGGGTCGACCCGCGGCGGTGGAGGTGGCGTCACGACGCGAGGCTTCGGCTCGGGCGGCGGCGTCGGCTCCCGCACCGGTGGCCTGACGGGTTCGGGTGGCGGTGCCGGCACGGCGCGGGGCGCCGCCTGCTGCGGGATCGACGACCACAGCTCGGCGACCAGCCCTTCGGGCTCGCTCGCGTGCCAGCGCACGCCCCAGGCGAGCGCCGCGATCAGCAGCGCATGCGCGATCAACGCGAGCACCAGGCCGCCGCTCGTGCCGCCGGGGCGGCGCGGCGCGAACAGGTCGCGCGACGGGTCGAGTGCGGCAGTGCTCATGCAGCTCTCATGGCGCTCTCACAGCGCTCTCACGGCGCACCGGCCGTCTTCACCGAGAGCCCGACGCGCTGCACCCCGGCCCGCTGCAGCACGTCCATCGCCTTGACGATGTTCTCGTACTTCACCGACTTGTCGCCCGAGATGACGACCGGCGCCGACGCATCGCCAGCCTGCGCTTCGGCGACGCGGGCGGCGAGGTCGGTGGTGGTGGCGCGCGAAACCTCCTTGCCGTCGACGCGCAGCCGCATCGCGCCGTCGGCTGCGACGACCAGCTCGACGAACTTCGCCGGCCGCTGCGCCGACTTGCCGACGCTCGGCAGGTCGACCACGCCGGTGGTGATGAGCGGTGCCGTCACCATGAAGATGATGAGCAGCACCAGCATGACGTCGATGAACGGGACCATGTTGATCTCGTTGATCGTGCGGCGGCCGCGGCCGCGGTGGCTGACGGCGGGCATCAGCCGGCCCGGCGCTGGGCCGCTCCCGAGCCGGGCCGCGCCACCTCGGGGGGCAGCGAACGCAGAGAGCGTGGGGGCTTCATCAGTGGGTCGCAGGCGGTGCGGGGGGAAGCGCGGTGGCGTTGCGCTGCAGGATGTTCGAGAACTCCTCGATGAAGCTCTCGAGCTGGATGGCGATGCGGTCGATGTCGCGGGCGAAGCGGTTGTAGGCGATGACCGCCGGGATCGCCGCGAACAGGCCGATCGCGGTGGCGACGAGCGCCTCGGCGATGCCGGGCGCGACCGTCGCCAGCGTCACCTGCGCCATGTTCGACAGCCCGATGAAGGCATGCATGATTCCCCACACCGTGCCGAACAGGCCGACATAGGGCGACACCGAACCGACCGAGGCGAGGAACGACAGGTTCGACTCGATCACGTCGAGCTCGCGCTGGAAGCTCGCGCGCATGGCACGGCGGGCACCGTCGAGCAGCGCCCCGGTGTCGGCGACGCGCTTCTCGCGCAGCTTGAAGAACTCGCGCATGCCCGAGGCGAAGATGCGCTCCATCGGCGATCGCACCTGGCCCTTGCTGGCGTCGGTGTAGAGGTCGTTGAGGTTGCGCCCGGCCCAGAACTCGCGCTCGAAGTCCTCGTTGGCGGCGCGCGTGCGGCGCAGGCCGAACAGCTTGCCGAAGATCACCGTCCAGCTCGCCAGCGAGGCGACGATCAGCCCGGCCATGACCAACTGGACGACGGCGCTCGCCTGCGTGACGAGGGTGATGATCGAGAAGTCCTGGTTCATCGGCGTGCGGTCATGGTCGAGGGATCGGATGGGCCGATCGTGGAGAGGATGTCGTCAGGGACGCGGCGCGGCCTGAAAGTTCCGAGGTCGACGCAGCCGACGCGGATGGTGCCATCGGCGAGCAGGAGCGCGCCGCGGCGCGCCTCCTGGGCGATGCGCAGGCTCGCCGCGCCGGCACGAACGACGTCGACGCTGACGTCGATCACGTCGTCGAGCCGGGCCGGGGCGAGATAGCGCACGTGCGTCTCGGAGACGACGAAGCCGAAGCGCTGTTCGGTGCGCAACCGTTCCTGCTCGAATCCGAGCCCGCGCAGCCATTCGGTCCGCGCCCGCTCGAAGAACTTGAGGTAGTTGGCGTAGAAGACGATGCCGGCGGCGTCGGTGTCTTCCCAGTACACGCGGATCGGCAGGCTGAACGCGGGCTTGGGCGTCATCCGTCGCGCCGACCGCTCGAAAGCCGTTCAGGGCGTCGGTGCGACCTTGCGGTAGACCGGCCCCCAGACCGGGTGGCCGGCCTCGGTGCGGTCGAGGATGAACGCGGGATCGGCCCCGCGTGCTTCGCGGAACTCCGTCTCGCAGTCGGCGATCCGGTTGGCCGCGCAGGCGACGAAGGCGAGGCGCTTGTGCGCCTCGGCGCGGTCGCGCGGCGAGGCGAGGCCGAGGGCAAGCGCCTGGCGAAAGCGCGACTGGGCGACGTCGTACTGGGCGTCGTCATACGCCTTGAGACCGTCGAGGAGCGATCGCTCGGCCGGTCGTGATGCCACGTCGACGACGCCGACAGGCGGCGCCGGCGGCGCCTGAACGCAGGCTGAGAGGAGGCCGCCGAGACACAGCGCCGATGCTAGCGCGGGCGCGCGGCGCGATGCCCGGCCCGCGATGCCGGCCGGCCTCACGGAAACTTGTAGCGCAGCGACGTCGTCTCGCCGCCGACGACGTCGACGGTGGTCGAGAACGGCGTCGAGTCGCCGTTGCGGACGACGATCCGGTGCCTGCCTTCGGCCAGCACGAGCTCGGTCAGCGGCGGCGCCGCGCCGGAGGCGGCCCCGTCGACCTCGACGAGGCCCCACGGGCTGATGGCGATGCGGACCTTGCCGGTCGACGGCACCGCTGCAACGACCGCCGCGCGGGCGTCGCGTTCGAGGCTCTCGCGTTCTCGCGCTTCGCGCAGGCGACGCTCGCGAGCCGTTTCCTTCGCTGCCGCGACGACGGCCGCTGCGGGTGCGGGCGAGGGTACGGGTGCAGACCGCAAGGCCGGGGCGGGGTGTGGCATGGCCGTGGCCGTCGTGCCCGCGGGCTCGGCGACGGGCTCGACGAGGGCCGCAGGCGCTGTCGCCTCCGTC
>JBBSUK010000157.1:0-7295 GCA_038234975.1 Burkholderiales bacterium | reverse complement strand
GGCACCACGAGCAGGAGCACGGTGCCGGGCGTCAGACGCGTCGATGCCATGACGCCGCGCGCAATTCAGCGAAGGATGGCCACCAGCGTCGCCACGACCACGATCGCGGCGAGCGCCCAACCGAGCGTGCCGGCGGGTTGCGGCGCTCGCACGGCAGCCGCGGCGGCGGGACGGGTGGACGCGGCTGTCGCAGCCGTCGGCTGACGTGACGCGAGGAGCGCCTCGAAGGCGGCGAAGAAGTCGTCCGTGACCTTCGCCGCCGCGGCGTCGACGAGGCGCGAGCCGATCTGCGCGATCTTGCCGCCGACGCTGGCCTTGGCGGCGTAAGAAAGCAGCGTCGATTCGCCTTGCGGTTCGAGCTTCACCGTCGCCGAGCCCTTGCCGAAGCCGGCGACACCGCCCTGCCCGTCGAACGCCATCGTGTAGCCGTTGGGCGGATCGACGTCGGTCATCTTCAGGTTGCCCTTGAAGCGGGCGCTGACCGGGCCGACCTTCATCGCCACGACGGCGGCGTAGGCGTCTTCGCCGGTGCGCTCGAGCGACTCGCAGCCGGCGATGCACGCCTTGAGCGATTCGGGGTCGTTGAGCGCGGCCCAGGTCGCGTCGCGCGAGGCGGGGATGGTGCGGGTGCCGGTGAGTTCCATGGTGGGCTCCGATCAGGTTCAGTGGCGAGACCGCGTCGAGCCGTGGCGCAAGGCGCGGGCGAGATCGGCGAGGCTCGCGAGGTTGTGCATCGGCAGCATCCGGTCGACCTGCGGCAGCAGGGCACGGATGCCGGCGGCGCGCGGCTCGAAACGGTCGAAGCGAAGCAACGGGTTGAGCCAGACGATCTGACGCGCGTAAAGGCGCAGCTGCTTCGCGGCCCGCGTGAGCTCACCCTGCGCGTCGGTGTCGAGGCCGTCGGTCACGAGCATCACCGCGGTGTTCGCGCCGAGCACGCGGCGCGCCCAGCGATGGTTGAAGTCGTCGAGGCAGGCGGCGATGCGCGTTCCGCCTTTCCAGTCGGCGACCTGCGCGTCGGCGATCGCCAGCGCCACGTCGGGGTCGCGGTTGCGCAGCGCCCGCGTGATGTTCGTCAATCGCGTGCCGAAGGTGAAGGTCGACACGCGCAGGTGGCGCCGCGTGAGGCCGTGCGCGTAATGCAGCATCAGCCGAGCGTAGCGGTCCATCGAGCCCGAGATGTCGAGCAGGACGACGATCGCCGGCCACTCGGCGCGCGGCTCGGTGTGGCGCGGCACGAGCGTGTGCGGCTGCCGCGCCATCGCGCGCAGCGTCTCGCGCAGGTCGATCCTGCCGCGCCCGCTCGGCCGATGGCGCCGGCGCACGACGCGATCGACGGGCAGCGGCACTTCCTCGGCGAGCCGCCGGGCGAGCGCGAACTCCGCGCTCGACATCGCCTCGAAGTCGGCGCGCTGCAGCCGCTCGCGGTCGCTGAAGGTGAAGGTGGCTTCGAGGTCGACCTCGCGCGGCTCGTCTTCGGTCTCGCGCGGCGCCGGCCGCTCGTCGCGTCGCGGCGGCGCGAGCGCCTCGGCGACGCGGTCGGGCCGGGCCGGCCGCTCGGCCTGCCCCGTCACCTTGGGAAGCAGCATCGCCATCATCTGCTCGAGCAGCTTCGGGTCACGCCAGAAGGCGGCGAAGGCGGCGTCGAACACCGGCTGCTGCTCGTGCCGGTCGAGCATCACGGCCGACAGCGCGGCGTGCACGTCGTCGCGCCGCGCCAGGCCAACGCGCTCGACGGCCTCGATGGCCGCCAGCACGCGGTCGGGGCCGACGGCAACGCCGGCGCGGCGCAGGACGCGCGCGAAATGGGCGACGTTGTCGACGAACTGCGTCATCCGGAGCGCAGCGCCGGGTCGCGCCGCGCGCCCCCCTGCGCCTCGGCGAGCAGCTTCGCGAGCTCGCCGCCCTGCATCTTCTGGACGTCGTCGCGGTGCTTCAGGAGGACGCCGAGCGTGTCGTGCACCGACTCCGGGTCGAGGCGCATCGTGTCGAGCGCCGTCAGCGCATTGACCCAGTCGATCGTCTCGGCGATGCCGGGCGACTTGTAGAGATCGACGCCGCGCATCCGCTGCACGAAGGCGACGACGTCGGCCGACAGCCGTTCGGCAGCGCCGGGCGCGCGAAGGCGCACGATCTCGAGCTCGCGGGCCGCGTCCGGGTAGTCGAGCCAGTGGTAGAGGCAGCGGCGCTTGAGCGCGTCGTGGATCTCGCGCGTGCGGTTGCTCGTGACGACGACGATCGGCGGCGCGCTCGCCTTGATCGTGCCGAGCTCGGGAATCGTCAGCTGGTTCTCGGCGAGCACTTCCAGCAGGAAGGCATCGAACGGCTCGTCGGCACGGTCGAGCTCGTCGATGAGCAAAACGGGGGCGACATCCTGCGTGAGGGCCTCGAGCAACGGCCGCTCGATCAACATGTCGCGCGAGTAGAGGCTCGCGGCGAGCGCCTGCCTCGACGCGGCGTCGGTGACGGCGTGCGCCGCCTCGGCGAGGCGGATCTCCATCATCTGCCGCGCCACGTTCCATTCGTACGCGGTCTGGGCGATGTCGAGACCGTCGTAGCACTGCACGCGGATCAGCCGCGTCCCGAGTGCGGCGGCGAGCGCCTTGGCGAGCTCGGTCTTGCCGACGCCAGGCTCGCCTTCGAGGAACAGCGGACGCTGCAGCGACAGCGCGAGGAAGGTCGCCGTCGCGAGGCGCCGGTCGGCGACGTAGTCTTGGCTGGCGAGCAGCGCGACGACGTCGTCGACGGAACTGGGAGGCGTCATTCCCGCATTCTCACCCTCTCCCGGCTTGCAGGAGAGGGAGCCGGGTCACCGCTTGGCGGCGGCTTCGACGGCGCGCGACGCGATGACGCTGATCATCGCCGCGCGGTACTCGGCGGAGCCGTGCAGGTCGGCGTTGATGTCGGTCGTCGGCATCTTCACCGCCTTGGCCGCCTCGGGAGTGAAGCTCTTGGCCAGTGCCGTCTCGAGCTCGGTTGCCCGGAAGGCGTGACCCTTCGCGCCGGTGACGCCGACACGCACCCCGTCCTTGCCCTTGGCGACACACACGCCGACCAGCGCGAAGCGCGATGCCGGCTGCTTGTACTTGATGTAGTCGGCCGTCTTGATGGCCGGAAAGCTCACCGAGACGATCATCTCGCCCGGCTGCAACGCCGTCTCGTAGAGGCCGGTGAAGAAATCGTCGGCGGCGATGCTGCGCCGGTCGGTCTTGATCGTCGCGCCGAAGGCGAGCACGCCGGCGGGGTAGCACGCTGCCGGGTCGGAGTTGGCGAGCGAGCCGCCGATGGTGCCCATGTTGCGCACCATCGGGTCACCGATGCCGCCGGCGAGGTCGGCGATCGCGGGGGCGACTCGCCGCACGTCGGCGTTGGCGGCGACCTGCGCATGCGTGGCCATCGCGCCGATCGTCACGCCGTCGCCCTCGGCCTTGATCGCCTTCAGCTCGGCGATGCCGCCGAGGTCGACGAGGCGCTCGGATTGCGACAGCCGCAACCGCATCGCCTGGATCAGGCTCTGGCCGCCGGCGAGGTAGCGTGCGTCGGCGCTGGTCACGGCGGCCTTGGCGGCGTCGGCTGCGGCCGGACGCTGGTATTCGAATGCGTACATCGAAAGTCTCCTGTTCGGTGAGTGGGCGTCAGGCCGCTGCGGCGGAGCCGACCGCGGACTTCGCCGCGGGGTGCGCCGCGCGCCAGACGCGCTCCGGCGTCGCCGGCATCGCGAGGTCGCGGATGCCGAGGGCGTCGGTGAGTGCGTTGATGTAGGCCGGCGGCGAGCCGATCGCGCCGGCCTCGCCGCAACCCTTCACGCCGAGCGGGTTGTGCGTGCACGGCGTGACGGTCGTCGAGATGTCGATGTTGGGAATGTCGACGGCGCGCGGCATCGCGTAGTCCATGTACGAGCCGGTCAGAAGCTGGCCAGACTCGGTGTCGTAGATGCAGCTTTCCATCATCGCCTGGCCGAGCCCCTGCGCGATGCCGCCCTGCACCTGGCCCTCGACGATCATCGGGTTGACGATGTTGCCGAAGTCGTCGCACGCCGTGAACTTGGCGATCGCGACCTGCCCGGTGTCGGTGTCGACCTCGACCTCGCAGATGTAGGTGCCCGACGGATAGGTGAAGTTGGTGGGGTCGTAGAACGCGTTCTCGTTCAGCCCCGGCTCCATCTTGTCGAGCGGGTAGTTGTGCGGCACGTAGGCGGTCAGCGTGACCGAGCCCCACGGCACCTTCTTGTCGGTGCCCGCGACCGTGAACTCGCCGTTGGCGAACTCGATGTCGGCGTCGCTCGCCTCGAGCAGGTGGGCGGCGATCTTCTTGCCCTTGGCGATGATCTTGTCGACCGCCTTGACGATCGCCGTGCCGCCGACCGAAAGCGACCGGCTGCCGTAGGTGCCCATGCCGAACGGCACGCGGCCGGTGTCGCCATGGACGATCTCGACGCTCTCGACCGGAATGCCGAGCCGGCCTGCGACCACCTGAGCGAACGTCGTCTCGTGGCCCTGGCCGTGGCTGTGCGAGCCCGTGAACACCGTCACCGAGCCGGTCGGGTGGACGCGCACCTCGCCGGCCTCGAACAGGCCGGCCCGCGCGCCGAGCGCGCCGGCGATGTTCGACGGCGCGAGCCCGCACGCCTCGATGTAGCACGAGTAGCCGAGGCCGCGCTTCTTGCCCTTGGCCTCCGACTCGGCCTTGCGCCTGGCGAACCCGGCGACGTCGGCCATCTTGATCGCCTTGTCGAGGTGCGCTGCGTAGTCGCCGGTGTCGTAGGTCAGCCCGACCGGGCTCGCGTACGGGAACTCGGTGACGAAGTTGCGGCGGCGGATCTCGGCCGGGTCGAGCTTCATCTCGCGTGCGCACTGCTCGACGATGCGCTCGACGACGTAGGTCGCCTCCGGCCGCCCGGCGCCGCGATACGCGTCGACCGGCGCGGTGTTGGTGAACACCGCCTTGACCTCGCAATGAATCGCCGGCGTCTTGTACTGGCCCGAGAGCAGCGTCGCGTAGAGGATGGTCGGCACCGACGACGCGAACGTCGACAGGTAGGCACCCATGTTGGCGACGGTCTTGACCCGAAACGCCAGGAAGTGCCCGTCGGCGTCGATGCCCATCTCGGCGGTGGTCACGTGGTCGCGGCCATGTGCGTCGGTGAGGAACGACTCGCTGCGCTCGGCCGTCCACTTGATCGGCCGGCCGACGCGCTTGCTCGCCCACAACAGGGCGACGTCTTCCGCGTACAGAAAGATCTTCGAGCCGAAACCGCCACCGACGTCGGGCGCGATCACCCGCACCTTCGACTCGGGCAGGCCGAGGACGAAGGCGCACATCAGCAGCCGCTCGACGTGCGGGTTCTGGTTCGACACGTACAGCACGTAGCTGTCGTCGGCGCGCGTCCACGACACGTTGACGGCGCGCGGCTCCATCGCGTTGGGGATCAGTCGGTTGTTCACGAACGAGAGCTTGGTCACGTGCGTCGCCTTGGCCATCGCCGCGTCGACCGCCGCGGCGTCGCCGTGCGACCAGTCGTAGCAGACGTTGCCGGCGACGTCGTCGTGCACCGCGGAGGTCGCGTCAGCCGCGGTCGCGGTGTCGACCACCGCCGGCAACTCCTCGTATTCGACCTCGACGAGCTCGGCTGCGTCCTTCGCCTGCAGCGCCGTCTCGGCGACGACGAGCGCCACCTGGTCGCCCACGTGCCGCACCTTGCCCTGCGCCAGCACCGGGTGCGGCGGCTCCTTCATCGGCGAGCCGTCCTTGCTGTGGATCAGCCAGCCGCACGGCAGGCCGCCGACCTTGGCCTCGGCAAGGTCGGCGCCGGTGAAGATCGCGAGCACGCCGGGGGATTGCTTCGCCGCGTCGAGCCGGATCTCGCCGATGCGGGCGTGTGCGTGCGGGCTGCGCACGAACACGGCGTGCGACTGCCGGTGCTCGGTGATGTCGTCGGTGTAGCGGCCGGCGCCGGTGAGGAAGCGCGCGTCTTCGCGGCGCTTCAGGCTCTTGCCGATCGGACCCTGGTCCTTCAGTTCGCCCATGTTGCCCATGTCGTGCTCCGGCGCCGTTCAGGCCATCTCGGGCTTGGCGCCCGACTGGCAGAACTGGATCGACTTGACGATGTTCTGGTAGCCCGTGCAGCGGCAGATGTTGCCGTCGAGCATGTCGCGGATCTCGGCCTCGGTGGCCTGGGGCTTGTCGGCCAGGATCTGCACCGCCGACATCACCATGCCCGGCGTGCAGAAGCCGCACTGCAGGCCGTGGCACTCGCGAAAGGCCTCCTGCATCGGGTGCATCTTGCCTTCGGGCGCGAGCCCCTCGATGGTCGTGATCTCGCTGCCCTGGACCTGCAGCGCGAGCATCGAGCATGACTTGATCGCGCGGCCGTTCATGTGCACGGTGCAGGCGCCGCACTGCGCGGTGTCGCATCCGACATGGGTGCCCGTCAGCTCGAGGTGCTCGCGCAGGAACTGGACGAGCAGCGTGCGCGGGTCGATCGACTTGTTGACCGATCGGCCGTTGACGGTGAGGGTGAGCGATACGTCCATGCGGTGTCTCCTGGGTCGGATGCGAGGGTTGCAGGCATTGTTCGAGTCTCGAGCGGGCGCGGACAGCAAGGGGATTCCCCTAGTGGCCCGCCCGACGGGTCACATCTGTTCCTCGTCGCTGCCGGCGACCACCTGCGCGTGGCCGAGCGCGGCCACCAGCGTCACGCCACCGAGGATGTTGCCGAGCAGCGTGGGCGCGCAAAAACCCAGCAGCACCTCGCCCCACTGCCCGGGGTTCATCGCCGCATACGCAAAGGCGCTGAGCGACCCGGCGACGATGTGCGCGAAGCCGCCGATGCCGACGAGGTAGGTAATGAAGACGATCACCCAGATGCGGCCGGTCTCCGCGAACGGCATGAGCCACACCATCGACGCGAGGAGCCAGCCGGCGACGATCCCGCGCACCAGGTTCGTGGCCGGTCCGTGCGCCAGCTCGAGGCGCCCGATCTCGACGGCGACTCGGCGCGCGTCCTCGCTCAGCAGCGGTGTCCCGACGGTGATGTAGGCGATCGCCAGGGCGCCGATCAGATTGGCGACCAGGACGACGATCCACAGCCTGCCTACGTTGCCGACCGTGCGCCAGGAGCGGTTCTGCAACAGCGGCAGGATCGGGGTCAGCGTGTTCTCGGTGAAGAGCTGCTGCCGGCCGAGCACGACGACGAGGAAGCCGAAGCAGTAGCCGAACTTGGCGACCAGCGGCCGCCAGGGCGCATCGGGCAGGTGACTGGTGAGGATGGCCTCGGCGAACAGCGAGAAGCCCAT
>JBBSUK010000156.1:0-7617 GCA_038234975.1 Burkholderiales bacterium | reverse complement strand
TCGAAGCCGAGCTCGAAGACCAGGCTCGGCCTGACGCTGCGCACCGGCCCGAACTTCTCCAGCGTGTCGCGGCGGACGATGCGATCGACGGCACGGAACTCGGCGTCGGTCAGGCCCGAGTACGCCTTCGCGAACGCGACCAGCTGCAGCGCCCCGGGCTGCGCCGGCTCCTTGCGTGCGATCGCGTCGACGACGGCCTGCGCCGCGTCGGCATCTTCCGGCGCGCGGCTCCAGACGGCGAACGTGTAGTCGGTGTAGACGCTGGCGCGGCGACCGTGCCCGGCCTGCGCATAGACGAGCACGCAGTCGACCGAGAGCGGATCGATCTTCCACTTCCACCAGGTGCCACCGGCGAGGTCGTCCTGCTTGCGGCGGCCGGTGCCGTAGCGCGCCTGGCGATGCTTGAGCATGAAACCCTCGACGCCGCGCTCGCGCGACTCGGCACGCAGCTCGGCATACCCCTGCCACGAGTCCCGCGACTCGATCGGCGACAGGTGCAGCGACGGATGCTGCGCGACGATGCGCTCGAGCCGGCTGCGGCGTTCGCCTTGCGGTTGGTCGCGCAGGTCGATGCCGCCGTCTTCGAGCACGTCGTAGGCGATGAAGCCGACCGGTGCCGCGTCGAGCACCTTCTTCGTCAGGAGCTTGCGGCCGATGCGCTGCTGCAGCAGGTTGAAGGGCTGCACACGCCCGTCCCTCCAGACGACGATCTCGCCGTCGAGCACGGTGCCGTCGGGCAATCCCTTCACGACGTCGACGACCTCCGGAAAACGATCGGTCACGAGCTCCTCGCCGCGTGACCAGATCCAGACCTGCGACGCGCGCCTGACGACCTGCGCCCGGATGCCGTCGTACTTCCACTCGACGATCCAGTCGGCCGGCGATGCGAGCTTCGCGTTGAACTCGGCGTGCGGCACGTCGAGCTGGTGGGCGAGGAAGAACGGGTACGGCTGGCCGACATCGAGCGGCCCGGCCTCGGCACTGCCGGTGAGCGACAGGTAGCGCTCGGCGCTGGGCGCCGCGCGGCGGTCGGTGTAGCCCATCATGCGCTGGGCGACGAGCTTGGCATCGACGCCCGTCGCCTCGGCCAGCGCGCGCTGCACCAGCAGCTTCGACACGCCGACGCGAAAGCTGCCGCCGATGAGCTTGTTGAGGAGGAAACGCCCTGCGGTGTCGAGCTCGTCCCAGTACGACGCGACGCGCGCCGCCTGCTCCTCGGGCGAGAGCCCGCGCAGCGCCAGCAGGCGTTCCTCGACCCATTCCGCGAGGCCGAGATCGCTCTCGCGGGTGGGTGGCGGCAGCACGTGGGAGACCGTCTCGGAGAAGTCGCCGACGGCCTGGTAGCTGGCGTCGAACAGCCACTCGGGGATGCCCGCCTCGCGGCAGGCGAGCGCCCACAGCACGCCGCTCGGCACCACCTGTCGTGGCTTGCCACCGGCGAGGAAGTACACGGCCCACGCAGCGTCGCGCGGCGCGGCATCGACGAAGTAGCGCTTGAGCGCCTCGACCTTGGCGAGCGTGGCGGTGCTCTGGTCGAGTTCGGAGAACAGGCGGGCGAAGCGCTTCATCGGGGCCCGGCTTCGCCCTCGCTCCCGTCGCGCTCGTCGTCATCCGAATCTCCGTACGCGGTCTCGAACGACCCCGCCTCCAGCCCCCGTTCCTCGAGCCACCGCACCATCACCGCCTCGTAGCCGTGCGTGACGATGACGCGGCTCGCGCCGGTCGCGGCGATCGCCCGCTGCAGCCCCGGCCAGTCGGCGTGGTCGGAGAGGACGAAGCCGCGGTCGACCGAGCGGCGCCTGCGCGCGCCGCGCAGCTGCATCCAGCCGCTCGCGAACGCGTCGCTGTAGTCACCCAGGCGCCGCGTCCAGGTCGAGTTCTGTGCCGACGGCGGCGCGACGATGAGTGCGCCCTTGAACTGCGCCTTGTCCTTGATGTCGGCGACGAGCGTGGTCTCGGGGAGGTCGACGCCCTCGGCGCGATACGCCCGGTTCAACGGCTCGACCGCACCGTGCACGAAGATCGGGCCGATCGTCCGGTCGACGCCCGCCAGGATGCGCTGCGCCTTGCCGAACGAGTAGCCGAGGACGAGGCTGGCGCGGCCGGCCTCGGCGTTGCCGCGCCACCAGGCATCGATCTCGCCGAACAGCTCGGCCTGTGGCTGCCAGCGGTAGATCGGCAGGCCGAACGTCGACTCGGTGATGAAGCAGTCGCAGCGCACCGGCTCGAACGGCGCGCAGGTGAGGTTGTCCTCCGCCGCCGACGCATGCGACCCCGCCACGTAGTAGTCGCCCGACGCGACCCAGACGTGCCCCTGGTGTTCGAGGCGCACCTGCGCCGAGCCCAGCACGTGTCCCGCCGGATGCAGGCTCACGCGGACGCCGAAGTGATCGATCGTCTCGCCATACGCGAGCGGCTGCAGGTCGATGTCGGCGCCCAGCCGCGTGCGCAGCACGCCCTCGGCCGGCGCCGCGGCGAGGTAGTGCGCATGGCCGCGCCGCGAATGGTCGGCGTGCGCGTGGGTGATGACGGCGCGATCGACCGGTCGCCACGGATCGATGTAGAAGTCTCCCGGCGGGCAGTAGAGCCCCTCGGGACGCTGCACGACCAGGTCGATCTCAGCCACGGCTCGGCCGGCCGCCGGGCTGCTCCCAAGGCAGGACGCGGCCCCCTCGGGGGGTACCGCTGCGCCGGAGGCGCAAGGTCGGGGGCACCATCGAGTCAGTAGCGGTGGCGCGTGGCGAACAGGGCGACGCGCATCGCCGCGTAGGCGATCCACGACAGGCCGCGGCTCGTCAGCGGACGGCTGCGGTGGTGGGCCGACTCGACGCGCAGCCCGCGGTGCTCCACCGCGTCGAGCAGGCGCCGGCGCAGCTCGTCGGCAAACGCGTCGTCGCGGACGAACACGTTGGCCTCGCGCGCGAGCAGCAGGCTGATCGGGTCGAGGTTCGAGGACCCGACCGTCGCGATGGCGCCCTGCGGCCCGTCGAACACGGCCACCTTCGCGTGCAGGAAGCTCGGCTCGTACTCGATGATCGACACCCCGGCGGCGAGCAGTACGCCATACATCGCCCGGCTCGTGTGGTGCTGCATGAAGTATTCGTAGCGGCCCTGCAGCAGCACCGTCACCGACACGCCTCGCCTGGCGGCACGCACCAGCGCGCGCTCGAGCGCGAGCCCGGGAACGAAGTAGGCATTGGCAATGACGATTTCGCGCGTGGCGGCGTGGATCGCATAGCGGTAGAAGTGCTCGATGCGCTTTCGAAAACGCACGTTGTCGCGCAGCACGAGGCCGGCGTAGACGCCAGGGTGCGGATCGGACGCGTCGACCTCGTCGAGGTTCTTCGCCGTGAGCTGGGTGTCGTCCGCGTCGGTGCCCTGCCGGCCCGCCGCAAGCACCGTCTCGTACGCCGCCCTGAAATCGAACCTCGCCGCCTCGCGCTTGGCCTGCATGCGCATCCACAGCCGCGTCATCGACTCGTGCGCGTCGGCGACGAGCGGGCCGGTCACGCGAACCGCGAAGTCGAAACGCGGCGCGTCGAGCGCGCCGTGGTTCGGGTCGCGGAAGTCGTCGAGCAGGTTGATGCCGCCGCAAAACGCGACGCGGCCGTCGATCACCGTGAGCTTGCGGTGCAGCCGTCGCCAGCGGCGCGGCACGAGCAGCCGCCAGCCGCGGCCCGGGTTGTAGGCCCTCCAGTGCACGCCCGCGGCCGCCCAGCGCGCCTGCCAGTCGGGCGGAACCGGCCCGCTGCCGAAGTCGTCGATGACGACGCGGGTGCAGACGCCACGCCCCGCGGCACGCTCGATCGCTTCGGCGACGTCGAGCGCGCTGCCGGCGAAATCGAAGATGTAGGTCTCGACCAGGACTTCGGCACGCGCGGCGTCGATGGCCGCGACGAGCGCCGGGAAGAGCTGCACCGAGCCCTGCAGCAGCTCGATGCGATGCCCCGGCCGAAGCGCCCGAGCGCCATCGGCGGGGCCGGCGCCGACGTCGCTCATGTTTCGCGCCGGCTCAGGCCAGCTCGAGCTCGGCGACCAGCGGCAGGTGGTCCGACATGCGCGCCCACGACGTGCCGCGCGGCACCGACGTGCCGACGCAGCGAAAGCCGCGCACGTAGATGCGGTCCATCGAGAACATCGGGATGCGCGACGGGAAGGTGTGGACCCGGGCCGGCGGGTCTCCGGGAACGACCGCGCGATCGAGCGTGCAGTTCTTCATCAGCGGATGGAGCTTCTCGCCCCAGTCGTTGAAGTCGCCGGCGACGATCAGCGGCTCGTCCTCGGGCACGTGGGCATCGATGAAGTCACGCAGCCGTTCGGCTTGACGGACCCGGCTCGCGTGGATCAGCCCGAAGTGGGCGACGATGCCGTGCACCGTCGTGTCGTTCCAGCGCACCGGCACGTGCAGGAGCCCGCGCTGCTCGAAGCGGTGGTCGGAGACGTCGCGGTGGCCGCACTCGCCCATCGGCCAGCGCGAGAGCAGCGCGTTGCCGTGCTCGCCGTCGCGCGTGACGGCGTTGGTGCGGTAGGCGACCTCGTAGCCGTCGGGGGCGAGGTACTCGGCCTGCGGCTGCTTCGGCCAGCCGATCTTGGTGTCGGGGAAGCGCCGTGCCGCCGCCCGGTTCACGCTGCGCACCTCCTGCAGGAAGACGAGGTCGGTGTCGAGCGCCTCGATGCCGAGCAGCAGGTTGTGGATCTCGAGCCGCGCCCGCGGCCCGACGCCGCGAACGCCCTTGTGAATGTTGTAGGTGGCCACGCGCAGGCGCGTCGCCGACATCGTCGTGGAGGGTTGAAAGTGGGTGTGGGCGGCGACGGAGCGCATAGGCGTGGCGATCGGGCGGGTTGGCTCGCGCATCAGCGCCAGGCGGCTGCATGGCGCGGAAGGAAGAGGATGGCCTCGGCGTTGGACGGCGAGAAGCATCGATCGGCGGCCTCGGCGCGCGGCAACCACGCAAACCGCGTGTGTTCGCGCGGCGAAAGACGGATGTCGATGTCGCGAGGCACGCGCAGTCCGAACACGTGCTCGGTGTTGTGGGTCACGTCGGGAGGATAGCGATGCCGCCATTCCGGATAGATCGAGTAGACATTGACCAGGCCGAGGTCGTGCAGGGCCGTCTCCGGAACCGCCGGCGAACCGATGACGATGCCGGTCTCCTCGGCGACCTCGCGACCGCACGTCTCGACCAGTGGCTCGGCCGCCGTGTCCTTCGAGCCGGTGACGCTTTGCCAGAAGCCGGGATGGTCGGCGCGCTCGAGCAGCAGGACGTCGAAGTCAAGGCTGTGGATGACGACGAGGACCGACTCGGGGATCTTCGGGCAACGGGCTCCCGACGCGTCGCTCACCTCAACCGGCCTGAGGCTGACCCTGTGCGCTGCGCAGCCGGATGTGCAGCTCGCGCAGCTGCTTCTCGTCGACCGGACCCGGCGCGTTGGTGAGGAGATCCTGCGCGCGCTGCGTCTTGGGGAAGGCGATGACGTCGCGCAGCGATTCGGCGCCGGTCATCAGCATGACGAAGCGGTCGAGGCCGATGGCGATGCCGCCGTGCGGCGGCGCGCCGTACTGCAGCGCGTCGAGCAGGAAGCCGAACTTGGCCCGTGCTTCCTCGGCGTCGATCTTCAGCGCCCGGAAGACCTTGCTCTGCACGTCCTCGCGGTGGATACGAACCGAACCGCCGCCGAGCTCGATGCCGTTGAGCACCACGTCGTAGGCCTTGGCGATGCAGCGGCCGGGGTCGTTCTCGAGCCAGTCCTCGTGCCCGTCCTTCGGGCTCGTGAACGGATGGTGCATCGCGCTCCAGCGGCCGTCGGCCTCGCTGTACTCGAACATCGGGAAGTCGACGACCCACAGCGGCTCCCAGTCGCCCTGCACGAGGCCACGGGCCTTGCCGAAGTCGCTGTGGCCGATCTTGGCGCGCAGCGCGCCGAGCGCGTCGTCGACGACCGTCGCCTTGTCGGCGCCGAAGAAGATCAGGTCGCCGTCGACAGCGCCGGTCCGCTTCAGGATCTCGGCGAGCGCAGCGTCGTGCAGGTTCTTGACGATCGGCGACTGCAGGCCCGACCGCAGGTCGCTCGCGCTCCGTCCCTTCGCGGCATCGTTGACCTTGATCCACGCCAGCCCCTTGGCCCCGTAGATCTTGACGAACTCGCCGTAGCCGTCGATCTCGCCGCGCGTCATCTCGCCGCCGCCGGGCACGCGCAATGCCGCGACGCGACCGTCGCGGGATTTCGCGGGAGTCGAGAAGACCTTGAAGTCGACGTCGCCCATCGCGTCGGTCAGCTCGGTGAGCTCGAGCTTGACACGCAGGTCGGGCTTGTCGGAGCCGTAGCGCCGCATCGCGTCTGCATACGTCATCACCGGGAACGGTTTCAGCTCGACGCCGATCGCGTGCTCGAAAGTCGAGCGGATCATCTCCTCGAACATCGTCCGGATCTCGTGCTCGTCGAGGAACGAGGTCTCGATGTCGATCTGCGTGAACTCGGGCTGACGGTCGGCGCGCAGGTCCTCGTCGCGAAAGCACTTGACGATCTGGTAGTAGCGGTCGAAGCCGGCCACCATCAGCAGCTGCTTGAAGAGCTGCGGCGACTGCGGCAACGCGAAGAACATGCCGTCGTGGACGCGGCTGGGCACGAGGTAGTCGCGCGCACCCTCGGGCGTGCTCTTGGTGAGCATCGGCGTCTCGATGTCGACGAAGCCGTGCTGGTCGAGGAACTTGCGCACCTCCATCGCCACGCGGTGGCGCAGCATGAGGTTCTTCTGCATCGGCGGGCGCCGCAGGTCGAGCACGCGGTGGGTCAGGCGCGTCGTCTCCGAGAGGTTTTCCTCGTCGAGCTGGAACGGCGGCGTGACGCTCGGGTTGAGCACCACCAGCTCGTGGCACAGCACCTCGACCTTGCCGCTCGTCAGCGCCGCGTTCCCGGTGCCGGCCGGCCTCGCACGAACCAGGCCCGTGATCTGGAGGCAGAACTCGTTGCGAATGTCTTCGGCGGTCGCGAAGGTGTCCTTGCGGTCCGGGTCGCAGACGATCTGCACCAGGCCTTCGCGGTCGCGCAGGTCGATGAAGATGACGCCGCCGTGGTCGCGGCGTCGATGCGCCCAGCCCATCAGGGTGACGGTCTGGCCGAGGAGCGCCTCGCTCACCAGGCCGCAGTAGGTCGTTCTCATCGCATCACTCCAGGGGCGCCGGCAGGCAGCGCGTGCACCGTCGTCGGCGGTGCGACCACGCCCATCGAGATGACGTACTTGAGCGCATCGTCGACGCTCATCGACAGTGGCGTCACGTCGGCCCGCGGCACCATGATGAAAAAACCGGACGTCGGGTTGGGCGTCGTCGGCACGTAGAGGCTGAGCCAGTCGCCGGTGAGGTGGACGGCCGCCTCGCCACCGGGCCGCCCGGTCACGAATGCGATCGTCCAGCTGCCGGCTCGGGGGTACTGCACGAGGACGGCCTGGCGAAAGGCATTGCCGCTGCTCGAGAACAGCGTGTCGGAGACCTGCTGCACCGAGTTGTAGATCGACTTGACGATCGGGATGCGGCTGAGCATCCGGTGGCCCTGCGTGAGCGACCACTGGCCGAACACGTTGGCTGCGAACATGCCGGTCAGGAACAGGCCGATCAG
>JBBSUK010000155.1:0-7672 GCA_038234975.1 Burkholderiales bacterium | reverse complement strand
GGCGCCGAGGCCTGGGCGGTTCAGCGGCCCGACGGCAGCTGGCTCTTCGACGGGCTGATCCCGATGCCCGAACTGAAGGACACGCTCGACCTGAGGGAGCTTCCCGAGGAGGACCGCGGTCGCTACAACACGCTCGCCGGCATGGTGATGCTCCTGCTCGGGCGGCTGCCCGTGACCACCGACGCGGTCGACTGGGAGGGCTGGCGTTTCGAGGTCGTCGACCTCGACGGCAAGCGCGTCGACAAGGTGCTGGCGACGGCGATCGCGCCCCACCCGCCGTCGGTGCTCGTCGGCCGCGCCGGTGGTGTCGTGCCCTGAGTCGAAGCGAAACAACCAAGGCGCAGCCATGACCGAACGACGCGACGACTTCGACCGTGGCCTGGCCAACCGGCGCGCGGTGCTCGGCGACAACTGGGTCGACCGGTCGCTGGGCGGCGCGACCGAGTTCAACGCCGACTTCCAGGATCTCATCACGCGCTACGCCTGGCACGACATCTGGGGCCGCCCCGGGCTCGACCACGAGACACGCCGGCTGCTGGTGCTGGGCATGACGATGGGGCTGGCACGCTGGGAGGAGTTCGAGCTGCACTGCAAGGCGTCGATCGAACACGGCGTGTCGATCGACAAGATCCGCGAGACGCTGATGCAGGGCGCCGTCTACTGCGGCGTTCCGGCAGCGAACACGGCCTTCAAGATCGCGACCGAGCTGCTGCGCGAGCACGCCAGCGCCGCCTCTTCGCTGGCGCCGCGGCCCCTCGGCGCGGCCACGCGAGTCGCCACGCATCACACCTTCAGCTCGCCGCAGCTGCACGTGTCGCTGCAGGGCGACGGGCCGCCGGTCGTGCTGAGTCACGCGCTCGGCCTCGACCTGCACATGTGGGACGACCTGGCCCGCCATCTCGCGAAGACGCACACCGTGCTGCGCTATTCGCACCGTGGCCACGGCGAATCGGCCGTGCCGCCGGGCCCCTACGAGATGGACGACCTCGTCGACGACGCGGCTCGGCTCGTCCGCGAATGGGGACGCGGCCCGGTCGCCTGGGTCGGCCTGTCGATGGGCGGCATGGTCGGACAGGGCCTCGCGGTGCGCCATCCCGAGATGCTGCGCGGGATCGTGCTCGCCAACACCACCGCGCGCTACCCGGCCGAGGCGGCACCGGTGTGGACGTCGCGCATCGAGGCGGTCGAGGCCGGCGGCGTCGCCGCAGTGGCCGACGGCGTCGTCGAGCGCTACCTCGGCGCGGGCTTTCGCGCCGCGCATCCCGACATCGCCTCGGCGCTGCGCGCGAAGCTGCTGCGATCGAACCGCGACGGCTACCTGGCGTGCTGCTACGCCGTGGCCGAGGTCGACTGGCTCGACCGGCTGGACACGATTCGGCTGCCGACGCTCGTGATCGCCGGCAGCGACGACGTCGGCACGACGCCGGCGATGGGCCGCGCCATTGCCGAGCGCATCGCCGATGCGCGCTTCGAGGTCATCGAGGGCGCGTCGCACCTGAGCGTGGCCGAGCAACCGGAGCGCTTCTTCGCGCTCGTCGACGGCTTCCTCGCCGGCCTGGACGACGTGCGGCTCTGACGCGCCGTTTCGGGCGCCGCGGCGTCAGCGAGCCGAGATGCCCTTGGCGAACTGCGCCATCGTGTCGCGGATGACCACGTCCTCGTTGCTCACCAGGTTGTCGCGGCCCTGGCCTGCGATGAAGAGCGGCTCCTGCGTTTCGTAGTCGAAGACCTGCAGGACGAAGAAGCGGAACCGGTACCAGACGTCCCAGTGGCTCTGGTACGACACGCGCACCACCAGCTTGTCGGCGCGCTCGCTGTCGGGGCCGACCTCGCCGGCCTGCACCTTGACCACGCCCTTCTCGAGGCCAGCGAGGCCGGTGCCCGGGTCGAACGACAGCTCCGATGCGAACTTCGCGTCGGCGCTGCGCAGGAAGTCGAGCACCGGGCCGTTCTTGATCGCGAAGTTCACGTTCTGCGGCAGCGAGCCGCCGGTCGCCTGGGCGACGGCGCCGGGGTTGATCGTGCTCGCGACGACGCCGACCACGTTGCCTTTGGCGTCGAGCAACGGGCCGCCGCTGTTGCCGGGCTGGATCTGCGCCGAGACCTGGACCTGCTTCGCGTCGTCGCGCAGCCCCGTCGTGGCCGACAGCAGGCCGCGCGTCATCCGCACGCTGTTGCCGAGGATGCGGCTGAGCGGAAAGCCGAGCGTGGCGACGTCCTCGCCGAGCTTCGGTGGTGCTTCGGCGGCACGAAAGCGCAGCACGGGCGTGCCGGGGGGCAGCGGCTCGCGCAGGCGCAGCAGCGCGAGGTCGGCCTTCGCGTCGGCGGCGACGACGTCGGCCAGCCCGCGCTTTCCGTCGAGCGTCACCGTCGCCGTCTTCTGCTCGCCCACCACGTGGGCGCACGTCACGAGCCAGCCGCCGGCGCCGACGACGAAGGCCGTCCCCTGCGACGCCTCGATGGGCTTGGCAGGGTCGATGACGCGGACCGCGAAGCCGAGCTTGCGGATGTCGTCGGCGACGCGTGGCACCACGCCGCGCGGATCGTCCTTTGGCGGCAGGAGCAGCACCTCGTGGTACGACTTGAAGCTCTTCGCCTTGACCGTGTCGGACGGCTTCGGGTTCGTCACCAGTTCCGTGCGCGACGCGCAGCCGGCGAGGACGGCGGCAGCGGCCAGGACCACGAACGAGCGGGTGAGCATGGTGGGACGCCGATGCGAAGGTGCTCGCGGCATCGTAGCAGCGGGTCGCTGTGCCGGGCGGCGCGTTCGGCCAGAATGGCCGAGTCACCCGTCACGGTTCACGCCATGAGCAAAGCCTTCGCCTCCCAAGCCGATCTCGCCGACAAGAAGATCAGCTTCACCAAGCTGTCCGACCACGCGTACGCGTACACCGCCGAGGGCGACCCGAACACCGGCATCGTCGTCGGCGACGACTGCGCGATGGTGCTCGACACGCAGGCCACGCCGGTGATGGCCGCCGACGTCGTGCGCCACATCCGCACCGTCACCGACAAGCCGATCAAGTACGTCGTGATGAGCCACTACCACGCCGTGCGCGTGCTGGGCGCGAGCGCGTACAAGGCCGAGGGCGCGACCGAGGTCATCGCCAGCGTCGACACGCGCGACCTGATCGCCGAGCGCGGCGCCGCCGACATGAAGAGCGAGATCGAGCGCTTCCCGCGGCTGTTCCGCTCGGTCGAGACGATTCCCGGGCTGACGTGGCCGACGATCACGTTCAAGGGCGAGCTCTCGGTCTGGCTCGGCGACCTCGAGGTGCGGCTGATGCAGCTCGGCCGCGGCCACAGCAAGGGCGACACGGTGGCATGGCTGCCGAAAGACAAGGTGCTCTTCAGTGGCGACCTGGTCGAGTACGGCGCGACGCCGTACGCCGGCGATGCCTACTTCTCCGACTGGCCGGCGACGCTCGACAAGGTCGAGGCGCTGGGCGCGACGTCGATCGTGCCCGGTCGCGGCGACGCGCTCACCGACGCGGCGATGTGCAAGGAGGCGATCTCCAGCACGCGCTCGTTCATCCGCGACGTCTACGCGAGCGTCAAGGCCGGCGTTGCCAAGGGCCATGACCTGAAGCGTGTCTACACCGACACCGACGCGGCGATGCGGCCGAAGTACGGTCACTGGGTCATCTACGAGCATTGCATCCCGTTCGACGTGTCGCGCGCCTTCGACGAGGCGAGCGGGCACGTGCATCCGCGTGTCTGGACCGCGGAGCGCGACCAGGAGATGTGGTCGACGCTGCAGCGGTGAGCAGCGCCGCCGCCGCGCGCTTCGGCAGCGGCCGGGCCGTCGCCCGGATCGAGGACGCGGCGCTGCTGCAGGGGCGAGGCCGCTACGTCGACAACGTCAAGGTCGACGGCGAACTGCAGGTCGCGTTCCTGCGCTCGCCGTATGCGCACGCTGCCATCACGGCGGTCGAGGTCGAGGCGGCGCGGGCGAGCCCCGGTGGCGGCGCCACCTACCCCCGCGCCGCGGTGCGCGACGCCGGCGTCGCGCCGCTGCCGCTGTCGACCGACTTCCGCCGTGCCGGCGGCCAGCCCAGCGCGAGCCCCGAGCGGCGCGCGCTCGCGGTCGACGCGGTCCGTTTCGTCGGCGAGGCGGTCGCCATGGTCGTCGCCGAATCGCGTGACGAGGCGAAGGACGCCGCCGAGGCGATCGTCGTCGACTACGACGAGCGGCCGGCCGTCGCCGACGTGCACGCCGCGATGCGCACCGGCGCGCCGGCGCTCGTCGCGTCCGCCCCCGACAACATCGCGGCCGAAATGCGCCACGGCGACGCCAAGGCCACCGACGCGGCGTTCGCGCGTGCGGCGCATCGCGTGTCGCTCGAGCTCGTCAACCAGCGCCTTGCGGCGGCGCCGATGGAGCCGCGCAGCGTGCTCGCGCGGATGGTCGAGGGGCGCCTCGAGGTGCGCATCAGCAGCCAGATGCCGACCGCGATCGCCACCGCGCTCGTGGGCGTGCTGCCCAAGCTCGACAAGAAGGACGTGCGCGTCGTCGTCGGCGACGTCGGCGGCGGCTTCGGCATGAAGACCGGCGCATACCCGGAAGACATCGTCGTCGCGCACGCGGCGCGAACGCTCGGTCGCCCGGTGCGCTGGCAGGCCGAACGCAGCGAGGACTTCCTCGCGGCCACGCACGGCCGCGACCTGACGAGTCACGCCGAGCTCGCGCTCGACGAACAAGGGCGCGTCCTCGCACTGCGCGTCGTCTCGCACGCCAACGTCGGCGCCTACGCAACCGGAACCGGCGTCGCGATCCAGCTCCTGATCGGTCCCTGGGTGGTGACCGGCGTCTACGACATCCTGATGATCGACCTGCACCTGCACGCGGTCCTCACCAACACCTCGCCGACGGGCGCCTATCGCGGCGCCGGCCGCCCCGAGGCGATCTACCTGATCGAGCGGCTGATGGACGCGGCGGCGCGCGAGCTCAAGCTCGACCCGGCCGAGCTTCGACGGCGCAACTTCATCCGCCGCGAGCAGATGCCGTATCGCAACGCGATGGCGCAGACCTACGACAGCGGCGACTTCGGGCGCATCCTCGATCAGGGCCTCGCGCTCGCCGACTGGAACGCCTACGCCGCGCGCCGCGACGAGACGAAGCAGCGCGGACTGATGCGCGGCCGGGGCATTGCCACCTTCATGGAGTGGACCGGCGGCAACGTCTTCGAGGAAACCGTCAGCGTCGACGTCACGCCCGACGGCTTCATCGAGATCTTCTCCGCCACGCAGCAGATGGGACAGGGCATCCAGACGAGCTACGCACAGCTCGCGGTCGACGTGTTCGGCGTGCCGATCGAGAAGGTCCGCATCGTCCAGGGCGACACCGACCGCGGCAACGGCTTCGGCAGCGCCGGGTCGAGGTCGCTGTTCGCCGGCGGGTCGGCGGTGCAGGTGGCGTCGCAGCGAACCGTCGAGCATGCCAAGTCGCTGGCCGGCGACGCGCTCGAGGCGTCGCCCGGCGACATCGAGTACCGCGCCGGCCGCTTCGAGGTCGCGGGCACCGACGTCGGCATCGACCTCTTCGAGCTCGCGGGCCAGCAGCCGGAGCAGCGCATTCGCCTGAGCTCGACGAGCAGCGTCGGCGGGCCGACGTGGTCCAACGCCTGCCACGTCTGCGAGGTCGAGGTCGACCCGGAGACGGGCGACGTGCGGGTCGTCTCGTATGCATCGGTCAACGACATCGGCCGCGTCGTCAGCCCGACGATCGCCCGCGGCCAGGTCGACGGCGGCGCGGTGCAGGGCATCGGCCAGGCGCTCGTCGAGCGCATCGTCTACGACGGCGAGACCGGCCAGCTCCTCACCGGCAGCTTCATGGACTACGCGATGCCGCGTGCCGCCGAGGGCCTGGTCTTTCGCACCGAGTTCGACGAGTCGATCCCGTGCACGCTCAACCCGCTCGGGGTCAAGGGCGTCGGCGAGCTGGGAACGATCGGCGCGGTGCCTGCGGTGATGAACGCCGTGATCGACGCACTCGACCACGCCGGCCTCGGCCGCGACGCCGAGACGCTGGCGATGCCGGCGACGCCGGATCGGGTGTGGACGATGCTGCGGCGCTTGCCGCCGCGCTGATCAGCCCAGGCCGAACAGCTCCTTCATCGCCGCGCGCACCTGCGCTTCGCCGCGCCGGGTGCTGTTCGAGTGTGTCGCGCCCTCGACCAGGACGAAGCGCTTCGGCCCGGTCGCGTGTTCGTAGAGCTGCCGACCGAAACGGGCCGGAACGAGCGAGTCTTCGCTGCCGTGCACGATGAGCAGCGGCGCCTTGACCTTCGCCACCGCGGCGATCGAATCGAAGCGCTCGGTGATGAGCATGCCGACCGGCAGCCAGCCCCAGCGAAACGTCGAGATCAGCTCGCCGATCGAGGTGAAGGTGCTCTCGACGATCACGCCGTGCGGCGCCAGCGGGGCCGGCGCATCGGCGAGCGAGGCGGCGAGCTGCACCGCGACGGCGCCGCCGAGCGAATGGCCGACGACGAAGCGATCGCGGTCGCCGTGGTGCTCGGCGAGCCAGCGCCAGGCGGCGCTCGCGTCCTCCGCCACGCCCGCTTCCGAAGGCAGCAGGTCGGTGCTGTTGCCGAAGCCGCGATAGTCGATCGCGAGCACCGAGAAGCCGAGCGCGCGCAGCTGCTCGATGCGCCAGGCGCTGCGGCCGATGTCGCGGCGCACGCCGTGCAGGTAGAGGGCCACGGGCGCGCCGGCCTCGTCGTTGGCCGCCCACAGGCCGTGCAGGCGGACCGTCTGCATCGCCGATGCAGACGCGTGCTCGATCCACACCGACTCCATGCCCATCGACTCGGCGGCGCTCGCCAGCTCCTCCACGCTCGCCGAAGGGGCCGCGGTGGCCTGGAAGATCCACTTGCGCTGCTGCGTCTCGAGCGCGTTGCAGCCGGCGACGAGGCCGGCAGCGACGGCGCCGGCGACGACCAGCGTCGACCAGCGCCTCGAGCGGCGGCCGGGCGACGGGTCGCCTGGAGGGGAAGGCGGCAGCGGCATGGACGAATGATCGCCCGATGCGGCAAAGGTTCGCCAGTCAGCGGTCTTGCACCCGCTTCAACCCCGCGGATCGGGGGCGAACCGGGGGAACGGGTCGGGCGCGAACGGCGGGCGTGGCCGCGGCGCCGGCACGATGCCCGCCGCCGCGAGGTTGGCCCAGCTGTCGTAGCGCACCTGCACGACCTCGGCCGGGTTGGACGAGGCACGCTCGAAGGCGGTCTGGGTCGTCGGTGAATATTCGCGCTCGCCGTGGCCGGTGCCGAGCTTCTCGGATTTCATCGCCTCCATCGGCGCGCGGTCGCCCGGCGCGGGCGATGCGGCGGCCGGCGCTTCGCGCGTGGCCGAACCGCTGGCGTCCGACGACGACCGCGACTCTGAGTCGCGACGTTCGGCCCGTGCAGACCGATCGTCCGAACCGTAGCGGTTGCGGGCGACGGGCGGCGCCGGCGGCTGGTACACCACGCGCTCGCGAAACACCGCGGCGCCGATCACGCCGACGTTGTCGGGCCGGTCGGTGCGCGCAGCGTAGGAGTCCGGCAACGAGGTGAAGTAGAACGCCGCGGCCTCCTGCCAGCTCTTGCGCCAGCCGGTGATCTCGGTCGTCTGCCACGGCGCGAGGACGTAGCCGGTCTGCCCGGTCGACGCCGTCTCGCCGCTGACG
>JBBSUK010000154.1:0-7741 GCA_038234975.1 Burkholderiales bacterium | reverse complement strand
GGGGCCAACCTTCGCCACCCATTCATCTTCCATCAGGAGCCAACCCATGTTTGCACATAACAAGCGCTTGCAATACACCGTACGCGTCAGCGAAACCAACCCGGGCCTCGCCAACCTCATGCTCGAGCAGTTTGGCGGACCGCAGGGCGAGCTTGCGGCGGCATGCCGGTACTTCACCCAATACCTTGCGGAAGACGATCCCGGCCGCAAGGACATGCTGATCGACATCGCGACCGAAGAACTCAGCCACCTGGAGGTCATCGGCACGATCGTCGCCATGCTGAACAAGGGAGCGAAGGCGCGACTGTCTGAAGCGGCCGAGTCCGAGGCTGAGCTGTACCGCGCCATTTCCGGAGGCGGCAACGACTCGCACGTGACTCAAGTGCTCTACGGGGGCGGCCCGGCGTTGACAAACTCCGGCGGCGTTCCGTGGAGTGCTGCCTACGTCGACACCATCGGAGATCCCGCTGCCGACCTGCGGTCGAACATCGCCGCCGAGTCGCGAGCCAAGATCATCTACGAGCGGCTGATCAACTGTACCGACGACCCGGGCGTCAAGGAAGCGCTCGGCTTCTTGATGACCCGCGAGATCGCGCATCAACAGTCCTTCGAAAAAGCGCTCTATTCGATTCAGCCGAACTTTCCGCCCGGCAAGTTGGGCGGGATGCCCGAGTACACGAATGTCTACTACAACATGTCGGTGGGCGAGGGTGATGCGCGCGGGCCCTGGAACAAGGAACCGACCTTCGAGTTCCGCGATTTGCAGCCGGCGGTCGACGGGGGCAGCGGCGATGGCGAGGCCGGTCTCACGTCCAAGGAAGCATCGCTGGCGTCGGAGGCTGCCGCGCGCCTGTCGTCGGACCCGGCCGCAGACCCCTTGACCGGCGCCATGCTCGGGATGGGAATGGATGACAACGCCGAACCGAAAGCGGCGCAGAAGAAAGCCAAGGCCAAGGCGAAGGCGTCCGGCCGCAAGTCGGGTTCGTCGTCGCGCTGAGGCATCGGTTCCGCCGAGCGCGTGTGCAAGGGGCGAATGAGCTCGCAAGGACGTCAAGGCACGGTCTACGCGGCGGCGACGCTCCCGAGCGGTCGCCGTGTGGTCCTGCCGGCAAGCGACCCGCAGCGGCGCTGGGAGGTGATCAGCGCCGAGGGCGCATGGCAGCTCCGCCGTCGCGCCGCCGCCGGGGCGGACGGCTTCGATTACTACTTGGACAGCGCTGCTCGTCCGTGCGACTTGTCCGAAAACGACGCCGCTGCGTTGCTTCGTCTGTTGGACCACGCGGCCGCGGCGCGTAGCGACCTGCGACGAGCCAAGGGCTGAGGGGCATGCTGCAGCGGGGCGACGATGGGCATCGCGAGCGCGCAAGGCACTTGCCGTGCAAATTTTGCCGCAACGTGCGGCAAGCATCGAAGCGCGAGCCAAGGCACGGGGTGCGTCTGGGGGAGTGGCTGACTGAGCATGGCGCTCGATCACCAGGAGAGCGCGGCCAAGATGCAACTCGCCGCCACTCGATGATTTCACGCCCATGACCAAGGACTATCTGGACAAGCTTGAGCACCTGCGCGCGGCAGTGGCGCACCACGTGTACGAGGAGGAAAACGACTGGTTCATCGAACTCCGCTCGATCGAGGATTCCGCTCTGCAGGGCCGGTTGACGCGGCGCTACACCGAGGAGTTCAGTCGTTACATGGGTTCGTGAGCCATGTCTTGTCTCGGGAGAAGCACCATGCTCGGTTGGGTCGCTCTGTTGTCTACGGCTCTGGCCCTGACGCTCGCGCTCGGCAAAGGCAGGCGGAGAGCCACCGCCGATGCGGAAGCGTTTCGCTTCCCGACGGCCAATTCCCACGTCGTGGTGCCGTGGGACGACCTTCAGTCGATCGTCGCCTTGTCGGCGGAGCTTGAGGTCACCGAGGCCGACATGCGAACCGCCATGACAACGGTCGGCAATTCGGAGAATGCGATCCGCAGTTACTTCGCGCGGCCGGCCTGAGGGGATCCCCCGACTCACACCTGGACCGGCTACCTTGACCGACCCCATTGAAAGCCGGCGCGGCTCCCTCGGCCTACTTCTTCTTTCCCTTCTTGGCGTCGGTCGAACCCTTCGATTTCTTATCGGAGGGGTTGCTCTTCTTGCTGTCCTTGGTCTTGGCCTCCTGGCCGCCCTCGTCGCGCTTCGTCGCTGGCTGGTTCTTGGGCATGGTGCTCCTCCTGGTCGGTTGAAAACACAGGCTGGCGGCAAATCTCGTGCCGCGCTGAGGACCAAGCCGCTGCCCCGAACACGCCGTTTGCCTCGCGGGCGCAACGACCAGGGCAGAACAGCAGCTTTCGGGATCTCGGTCGCGAGACCCATTGCGAAATCAAGAACACCGGGCCGACGAGCACCCAGCGAGCCATAAGGAGGTAGCTGGCCTTGCAATCGTCGATCAAACCGTAATCGCATCGCGCTCGACACGGACTGCGCCGCGATCTGTCAACTGCCCGCTGCCCTCATGGCCGCGAGAGTCGGTTTGCGCGCGAGATCTGCGCGCTCTGCGCGACGATCTGCGATGCCTGCGGCGAGGATTGCGCCAAGCACGACGTGGAGCACTGGCAGCGCTGCGCGAAGGCCTGCCGGGCCTGCGCCGAAGCCCGTCGGCGGATGGCCTGACTTCGCCCGCATGCGCCCCATTCGTGTGCCTCAACATCAAGCAGGTCATCGAACAAGCGGGCCATATGCCCGATCTGACGCTTCACCTTGCGCCGTGCCGTCGTCACACTGGCGGCTGCGGAGCGGCCACAATCGCGCAACCTAGCAGGAACGCGTGATGATCTCGTAGTCGATGGAGCGGCCAGCGACAGGCTGCACGAGGGGTCGCCCTCATGAAATGCGAAGAGATCGGACACCTGCTCGCGAAGGGATCCGTGACCCGTAAGATCTCCAGTGCCTCAAGCGAAAGGCCACGCCACTTTGCGGCGGTATGCGCACGACGCTCTGTAAACGCTCAGACGGCATGCTCAGTGCCAACTTGCTTGAACGGGCACGCCCAGGTGTCTTCAACAGCGCCCTGAATATTGCCGCGCCTCGGAGGCCTCTGCGAAGCGCGCCAGCACCGCGTTGAGTGAGCCCTGCAGCGCCAGTTCTCGCGTTCGGATAGTCTTTGCATGCTGGCGTACTTGCCAACTTGCTTTAGCGCTTCGAACTGATTGTGAAAGTTGAAAACCAAGCAGGGAAACGGCGCGCGCCGCGACAGACGAGAAGCATGGGGGCTCATGCCGACTATGAAGAATGTCCGCGCTGCGATGCTGAACGAAAATGCGTCGCTGGTCGGATCAGAGCTGACCGTGGAGTCGCGTTTGCCAACCATCGTTTGATCATGGTTGACGGCAAGCGGCGACCCTCCAGGTACTTTCAGTCCATCGGAGGCACGCGCCGCGGGCAGGTCCGCAAATTCCGTGTAGGAATTTCCCTCTGCGTTGGGGCCGTTCAGTCGGCGGCTGCGGGCGGGGCTTTCGGTCTGCAAGGGGCGGGCCGGTGCGGCGCGAGGAACACGACGGGGACGACCGTCTCGACGTCTCGGTCGTCGAGCCCGGCATCACCGTTGCGACGCCGCGCGCGACCGTCACGGATTGGGGCTTCCACCACGCCCAGATCGCACGCATCGAGGTGACGACATTGCCCGCCCGCCGCGACGGCTGGCTCGACGCAGCGCCGCGACTCGAGGCGTGGTCGCGCCTGCCGCCGCCGGTTCCGGGGCTCGCCTGCGTCGTCGTCATGCCGGCGCGCAACGAGGCCGAGCACGTCGCGCTGGCGCTGCGCGCGCTCGCGGCGCAGGTCGGCGCGCCGCGCTTCGAGGTCGTGCTGCTCGCCAACAACTGCGACGACGACACGGCCGCGATCGCCCGTCGCGTCGCCCGCGGCCGAAGCGCGGTGGCGCTGCACGTCGTCGAGGTGCGCATCGACGAGCCGGATGCTCACATCGGCTATGTCCGGCGCGAGCTGATGAACGAGGCGACGAGGCGGCTGCGACGCGCCGGCAGCAGCGAGGACTTCATCGCCAGCACCGATGCCGACACGATCGTCGCGCCCGACTGGCTGGCCGCCAGCGCAGCCGAACTGGCGCGCGGCGCCGGCGCGGTCGGCGGCAGGATCACCGTCGACGGCCGGCCCGCACCGCAGGCGCAGGCGCTGCGGCTGCGGCGGCTGGACGAAGCGCATGCGTTGCTGCGCTGCCGCGTCGCGAGCATCGTCGATCCCGACCCGGTCGACCCCTGGCCGAACCACCACCAGCATTTCGGTGCGAGCCTGGCAGTGCGCGCTGACGCCTACACCGCCGCCGGCGGCGTTCCCGACGTGCGCTTCCTCGAGGACGACGCGCTCGTGCGCGCGGTCGAGCGCGCCGGCTACGCGGTGCGCCGCAGTCCGCGCGTCCGGGTTCGAACCTCGGCCCGCCTCGACGGGCGCGCCACGGTCGGGCTGTCGTGGCAGCTGCGGCAGTGGGCCGAGCGCGACGGCGGCGACGATCCGCGGGTCGAATCGGCCGACGACTTCGTCGCCGCGATGCGGGTTCGCGCCCGGTTGCGTCGCGCCTGGCCCGATGTGCGCGGCGACCTCGGCGAGCCTTTGGGCATCGATGCGATGCGATGGGATCGCCTCGTCTCGACCGCGGCGAGCTTCGGCGCCGCCTGGCAGGCGATCGACGAGGAGCGCTGCCGAACCATGACCGTGGCTGCAGCGCTCGTGCCGCGGTCGGTGGCGATGCGCGGGCTGCGTGAATGGCTGCGGCTCGCGCGGCCTGGCACGCGCCCGGACGCGGCGCCCGATCAGCCGCGATCGAACCGGTCGAGCCTGTACTGCGGATAGCGCGCCCCGGCCGCATGCCGCAGCGGGCCCTCGGGTTGCGCGCGCGCCAGGAAAGCGGCGTGGACGTCGTCGCCGGTGAGCGGGTAGTCGTGCACCGGCGCGGTCCAGTGGACGAGGAGCAGCGTACCGCCGGGCTCGAGCGACGACACGATCGCGTCTTGCGCGCGCTCGAGGTCGGCGCGCGACCAGTAGTAGCCGACTTCGGACAGCAGCACCAGGTCGAAGCGTCCTTCGGGAAACTCGTCCGGGACTTGCAGGCGCGCGAAAGCGACCTGCGGCAGCCGTTCGCAGCGGCGCCGCGCAGTCTCGAGCGCCGCTGCGCTGACGTCGACCGCCAGCAGGTGCTCGCAGCGTCGCGCGAGCCGCTCGGTCAGCACGCCGATCGAGCAGCCGATCTCGAGGCCGCGCCGGTAGCGCTGCTGCGGCAGCGCGGCGAGCGTCTCGTCGTATTTCGCGGCTTCGTAGGCGCTGGTCTCGAAGTCCCACGGGTCGGGCCTGGCCGCGTAGACCCGGTCGAAGTAGTCGGGCTGCAGCGATCGGTCGGGCTTCACGCCGCCGTCGCCTCCGCCACGGCAGACACGACCGGCGTCTGCAGGTAGGTCTCGAACGGCCCGGCGCAGCGTTCCAGCAGCGAGGCAGGCAGCGTGAAGCCGCCGGGGTCATCGACGATCACGCGCCCGTGCTGCGAGGCGTGCGCCGCCACCGCGCTCGCCTTCGCCGCCGCGACGGACGACACGTCGAGCCGTCGCTCGTCGACCTCGCCCGGTCGTGGCCGGTCGGCGGCGGTGCCGCGCTCGTCGGTCCAGACGCCGTATTCGACGAGGCAGGAAGCGGTGCCGCGCCGGCCGTGCACCGCCCACGCCATCGCGGAGACGGCGCGGTGGTCGGGATGGGGGTCGCGCCGCCACGGCGCGAGCAGCGTGCGAGCGTTGCACCGCGACGCGAGCGCTGCGATGCGCGACACCGCCGCGTCGAACCCCGGCCCGCCCTCGCCGGGACCGGCGCCGTCCGGCAGGCCGAGGGCGTGCAGGTCGGCACCGGCCACGCCAAGGAGCGCCAGCGCCCGCTCCATCTCGACGAGTCGCAGGGCACGACGGGCCGACGGCGGATAGCGAAGCGAACCCGGATGCGACTGCGAACCGTCGCTGACCAGCACCACCGCCACTGCCGAGTCGCGCCGGCGCAGCATCGCGATCAGGCCGCCGCAGCCGAGCGACTCGTCGTCGGGATGCGGCGCGAGGACGAGGCAGGCGCCCAGGCTGTCGAGCCACGCCTCGTCTGCGAGGCGAGGGGCGGTCCCTCGGGGGCTCATGCGTCGAACAGATCGGGCGCGGCGCCGCGCCGGGCGAGGACGAAGGCGCCCGCGGCCGCCAGAACGGCGTCGGGTGCGCCCTGCCGGAGGTAGTGGGTCAGGTCGCGGTGCAGGCGCTCGAAGGGCTCGGGCCGCAGCAGGCCGCGTGCGCCGACCGAGCGTTCGACAAGCGGCAGAACCCGCAGGCAGAGATCTTCGACGGCGGTTCGCATGAGGTGGGCAAAGGCGATGTCGGCGTCTGCACGCCGAGTCGGCGCGTCGGTGGTGTCCGTCGGGGCGGCAGCGGCGGGCTCGAGCAGGCGTTTGCCCGCAGCGGCCAGCCAGTGACGGCCCGTCGCCACGCACATCGCCATCTCGCCCAGGCGGGCCCGCTGGTAGGGGTCGTCGATGCGGCCGAGGCGCTGCAGGAACGCGCGCGTCTCGTCGAAGATCGCCTCGGCGCCGCCGAGCTGCACGGCCGAAAAGCGGGCCGCGCCGGTGGAGAACATCGGCTCGCGGTAGTAGTCGCCGGCGCGGCCGAGCAGGGCGTGCCGCGGCAGCGTGATGCCGCCGAAATCCGCCATCGCGCTGGCGGTGGGCCGCATGCCGAGCGGGTGCCAGAACGAACGGTCGAGCTCCGGTGGCGTGCGCTCGGTGTCGACGACGACCATCCAGCGCTGCGCTTCGGCGTCGGTGCCGGTGACGACGGCGCGCGTGGCATGCCCGGCAGCCGTCGCGAAGGTCTTGCTGCCGTGCAGCTCGATGCGGTCGGACGCCATCCGGATGCGAACGCCGTCGGCCGCCTCGGTGTTCCAGACCGCGAACAGGTGCCCGGCGGCAGCATCGGCCTCGTAGCGGGCGCGCTGCTGCGGCGTTCCGCACGCCTCGAACAGCAGCAGCGCGTTCAGGTGGCCCTCGTAGATTCGTCCGACCGGAAGGCTGCCTCGCCCGACGGTCGCGAGCCGCTCGAACAGCCGCCCGCGCTGCGGTGGCTCGATCGTGTCCGCCCTCAGCCAGCCCGACCTGGACAGCAAGGCGACCGAGCGCGTCGGAAAGCCGTGGTCGACGTCGACTGCGGCCGCTTCGTCGCGCAGGGCCGCGACCAGCGTTTCGTCGTCGATGCCCGGCGGGACGGGCTCGGTCGTGGGGGTATCGGAGCGTTCGGCCATCGGATCAGGTCGTCTGGCAAGGGACGCGCCCGCCGGCCCTGCGCGCATCGAGCGGGCACCGCGTTTGCCGACTGGCGCCCGCTCATGTTCACGGCCCTCTATGTCAGCTCGTTCGCGGACGGCGCGCCGCTCTCCGCCGTCTCGGACATCGCCAAGATGTCGCGCAAACGCAACCTGGCCGCAGACATCACCGGCCTTCTCGTCTTCGACGGCTCGGCCTTCGTACAGCTGCTCGAGGGCCCTGCCGACGCCGTCGCGTCGCTGATCGCACGGCTTCCTTCCGAGTCGCGGCACGACGGGTTCCAGCTGCTCTCGGTCGGGCCGATGCGCGGGGAGCGTCGCTTCCCCACGTGGCAGCTCGGCTACCTGCTCCTCGATTCCGACGACCACGGCATCGAGCGCCTGCGCCACCTCAAAGGGGACGAAGCCCTGGCCGCCTT
>JBBSUK010000153.1:0-7835 GCA_038234975.1 Burkholderiales bacterium | reverse complement strand
TGGTTGCCGTAGCACTCCCACAGCCGCTGGTGCTCGCGCAGCGCGGCGACCTGCCGGTCGGTGATGGCGGCGAAGACGGTGCCACGCTTGAGGTCGCAGTCGATGTCGTGCTCGGCGACGAAGCCGCGCAGCACCTCGGCGCCCTCGAACGCCATCGCGCCGAGCGCGCGCGCCCTGGCCTCTCCGTAGCGGTGCTCGATGACGTCGAGGTCGCGCGAGTAGCTGTGCACGATCTGGCCGCCGTTGCGGCCCGACGCACCGAAGCCGACGCGAACCGCCTCGACGACGACGACCTTGAGCCCGGCGCGAGCGAGGTGCAGGCCGGTCGACAGACCGGTGTATCCGGCGCCCACGATGCAGACATCGGCCTCGACGCTGCCTTCGAGGCGCGGGTAGTCGACCCCGGGCGAAGACGCCGCGTAATACGAACCCGTGTGCCCCGATCGCGCCGGGGTGCCGCCGGACGCCTGCGCCATCACACGTGCAGCAGCAGGTGCTCGCGCTCCCACGGCGAGATCACTGTCATGAACTCGGCGTGCTCGATCTCCTTCACCTCGGTGTAGACGGTGACGAAGTCCTTTCCGAGCACCGCCGACAGATCCTGGTCCTCGCGCAGCAGCGCGAGCGCTTCGCTCAGGCTGCGCGGCAGCTGATACGCGCCGAGGTAGGCGTCGCCCAGGCACTCGGCCGTCGGCTCGACGCGGTTCTTGATGCCGAGATAGCCGCACGCGAGCGTCGTCGCGAGCGCGACGTACGGATTGGCGTCGGCGCCGATGACCCGGTTCTCGATCCGCCGCGACGCGCCGTTGGCCACCGGCGAGCGAAAGCCGACCGTGCGGTTGTCGGTTCCCCACTCGATGTTGATCGGCGCCGCCGCCGAGCGCACGAGGCGGCGGTACGAGTTGACGTAGGGCGCGAACAGCGCCGTCGCCGCCGGCGCGTATCGCTGCAGGCCGCCGATGTACCAGAGGAACTCGCGACTCGGCGTGCCGTCGGCGTTGCTGAAGAGGTTCTCGCCGGTGCGTCGGTCGAGCACGTTCTGGTGCACGTGCATCGAGCTTCCGGGCTCCCCGGCGATCGGCTTGGCCATGAAGGTCGCGTACATGTCGTGGCGCAGCGCCGCCTCGCGCACCGTGCGCTTGAAGAAGAAGACCTCGTCGGCCAGCGGCAGCGGCGCGCCGTGGAAGAAGTTGATTTCCATCTGCCCGGCGCCGACCTCGTGGATCAGCGTGTCGACGCTCAGGCCCATCTGCTCGCAGTAGCGGTAGATGTCCTCGAACAGCGGGTCGAACTCGTTGACGGCATCGATCGAATACGCCTGGCGCGAGGTCTCGGCGCGGCCGCTGCGGCCGATCGGCGGCTTCAGCGGCATGTCGGGGTCGGTGTTGCGGGCCACCAGGTAGAACTCGAGCTCGGGCGCGACCACCGGCTCCCAGCCTTCGTCGGCATACAGGCCGCAGATGCGGCGCAGCACCGAGCGCGGTGCGAACGAGGCGAGCTTGCCGTCGCGGTCGTAGCAGTCGTGGATCACCTGCGCCGTCGGGTCCGACGCCCAGGGGACGATGCGCACCGTCGTCGGGTCGGCGCGCAGGTGCATGTCGGCGTCGTTCGGGCTGATCACGTCGTAGTACGGCCCGTGCTCGGGGAACTCGCCGGTCACGCCCATCGCGACGACGCCCTGCGGCAGCCGCATGCCGCGGTCCTCGGTGAACTTCTCGCGCGGCAGGATCTTGCCGCGCGCGACCCCCGTGAGGTCGGGAACGAGGCACTCGATCTCGGTGACGCGGCGGTCGTCTAGCCAGCGCTCGAGCTCGGCGAAGCTGAATTCGGCGGATTTGGGAGTCGTCATGGGTCAGGTGCGATGGAGTTGCTCGCCCCCTCGGACTGTACGTGCCGGGCTTCAGCGCCCGGCGACCGGGTTCAGAAGCGAGCGCCGACCAGCAGCGTGGCGCCGTTGGTTCCGAACAGGACCACCTCGCCGCAGACGTGCCAGCGGCAGTAGCCGACCATCGGCAGGATGATCGGCGAGAAGCCCGAGGAATTCAGCGGCACCTTGTCGCGGTACTCGCCCTTGTAGCCGTGGACGATGCCACCGGTGAGGCGGATGTAGAGCCCGGGCAGGCTGTCGAACGGCCTGAACCGCGCGCTGCCGAACAGGTACTGCGACGGCTGGTCGAACGAGTTGTCGAACACCGCGAAGCCGACGCCGTATCGCTCGTCGTGCCGCCATTCGAAGGCGAGCATGTGCTGGTTGTCGTTGTGCGCCGGGTCGTAGTGGAAGTGCCTCGTGTAGACGCTGGTTGAGATGAACCAGGGTTGCCAGGGCGGTGGCGTCGGGTCGGGCTGTGGCACCGTCTGCGCGGTGGCCTGGGTGGTGGCTGCCAGCACGGCGGCGGCAGCGACGAGGGTTGCGGCACGTCTTCTCATCGGCGAGTTCGGTCGTTGGCTCGGGCGGCGGGCATTGTCGTTGCAGCCGGCCTCGCCACCCGCGGATCGTCCCGGGCAGCCGCCCGAAGCCGCTTCGCTATCCTTCGCCGCATGTACATGCGGTTCTTCGGGCTGAAGCAGGAGCCGTTCTCGCTCGCGCCCGATCCGCGCTACCTCTACATGAGCAAGCGCCACCGCGAGGCGCTCGCGCACCTGCTCTACGGCGTCGGCGGGGGTGGCGGCTTCGTGCTGCTCTCGGGCGAGATCGGCGCCGGCAAGACGACCGTGTGCCGGTGCTTCCTGGAGCAGATCCCCAAGCGCACCAACGTCGCCTACATCTTCAACCCCAAGCTCACCGTCATCGAGCTGCTCAAGGCGATCTGCGACGAGTTTCGCGTGCCGTGGCAGCCGCCCGCCGGCGGCGCGGCGCCGACGGTCCGCAGCTACGTCGACCCGCTCAACGAGTTCCTGCTCAAGACCCACGCGGTCGGCCAGAACAACGTCCTCATCATCGACGAGGCGCAGATGCTCTCGGTCGACGTGCTCGAGCAGTTGCGCCTGCTCACCAACCTCGAGACCAACGAGCGCAAGCTCCTGCAGATCGTGCTGATCGGCCAGCCCGAGCTGCGTACGCTGCTGGAACGGCCCGAGCTCGAGCAGCTGGCGCAACGGGTGATCGCGCGCTTCCACCTGAAGGCGCTGTCGTCGAAGGAAACCGAGCACTACATCCGGCACCGCCTGTCGGTGGCGGGAATGACGCGGCAGATCCCGTTCGAGCGCACAGCGATCCAGCGCGTGCACGAGATCTCGCGCGGCGTGCCGCGCCGCATCAACCTGCTGTGCGACCGGGCGATGCTCGGTGCCTACGCACACGGCCGGCCTGCCATCGACGTTGCCACGGTCGAGAAGGCGGCGCGCGAGGTGTTCGGCAAGTCGGAGCCGCTGCGCGCCGACCGCTCGCGGGCCGGATCGCGCGCCGGCTTCGGCATCGCCATCGGCACCGGCGTCGCGCTGGTCGCGTTGCTGATCTTCGCCGCCTGGGGCGCGTGGCGACGGCACGCCGCGGACGAGGCCCCGGCGGCCGCATCGACCGCAGCATCGGCTCAGCGGGCCGCGTCGGCGTCGACGCCGGCGTCGGCCTCGGCCTCGGCCTCAGCGTCGGCTCCGGCGTCGGCGGCTTCCCGAGCGAGCGCCGCCGCTTCGACGCCCGTCGCCGCCGCCGGGCCGGGGCCTGCCGCGTCGTCCGCCTCGCCTTCAACGACCGTCGCCGAAGCCACGCGCGCGCCGCTCGACGCCGCGGCGCTGCAGGCGAGCCTGAAGGCGATCGGCCGCGACGAGCCATCGGCCTGGGCCGACCTGGCGCCGCTGTGGGGCGTGAGCGCCGGCCGCGGCGACGCCTGCGCTGCCGCGGCGAGGCAGCAGCTTCGCTGCTACCGCTTCTCGACCACCTTCGCCACCGTGCGCGCGCTCGGCAGGCCGGGCTTCCTGACGCTGCGCGGCCCGGCCGGCGGCGCGACCCACGTCGTCCTCGTCGGGCTCGACGCCGACACCGCGCTGCTGCGCCACGGCGACGGCACCGTCGCCGTCGGCCTCGCCGGCCTGACCAAGGCGTGGCACGGCGAGTTCGGCACCCTGTGGAAGATGCCGCCAGGCTACTCCGGGGCATTGCTCGAAGGGGCCAGCGGCGCGCTGGTCGACCGGCTCGCGGCCGGGCTCGCGAAGGTCGCCGGCGAGCCCGCTCCGGCGGCCGGCGCGACCCTGGACGCAGCGCTGCGCGGCAAGCTCTCGCGCTTCCAGTCGGCGCACGGCCTGTCGCCGGTCGGCAAGGCCGGGCGGACGACCTTCATGCAGCTCAACCGCGCGACGGGCATCGAAGAGCCTCGCCTCGTCGCCGCATCGGCCCGCTGATCACCCGCACGTCGACCGGAGCCGCCCCGCCATGTCGTACATCCTCGATGCCCTGCGCCGCGCCGAAGCCGAGCGCGAGCGCGGCGGCGTGCCGGGTGTGCACAGCGAGCAGTTCCCGACGATGCCCGACGACGACGACACGCCGCGCCGGTCGAGCTGGCTGGTCGTCGCCATCGTCGTGCTGTCGCTGGCGCTGACCGCGGCGCTGGCGTGGAACCTGTTCGCCGGGCGCGGCGCGACGGCGTCGTCGGCGACGACCGTGGCCAGCGGTGCGGTCACGCCGGCGCCGCCCGCCTCGATGCCGCTCGCGGCTTCGTCGACGACCGCAGCCGCCCTCGCAGGCGCCACCAGCGCGGCATCGACGTCGGTGGCGCCGGCATCCGCCGCAGCAACGCCGGCCACGCCGAGTTCGGCCACCGCGTCGGCGGTGCGCGCCCCGCGCGAACGCCGACGCGCTGCACCTGAACCGAAGTCGCGGGGCGGCGACGCCGAGCCGGCGCGGGCCGGCGAACGCGTCTACGCGGAAGCCGAGTTGCCCGCCGAGGCACGCCGGGCACTGCCCAAGCTGTCGTTCGGCGGGTCGAGCTACAGCAGTGCCGCCAGCAGCCGCATGGTGATCTGGAACGGTCGCGTCTTCCACGAAGGCGACACGATCGCCCCCGACGTGGTGCTGCGCCGCATCGACCGCAAGTCGGCGCAGCTCGCCGTCAAGGGCTTGCGGGTCGACGTGCCCTTCTGAACGCGGTCCGGGTCAGGTCTTCGTGTACTTGGCGATCAGGTCCCTGGCCGTCTGCAGCAGCTTCTTGCCGTCGTAGCCGCGCTTGTTCATGTCGGCGACCCATTCGTCGTCGATCGGCCCCGCGCTCTTGAGGAACGGTGCCGTCTCGGCCTCGCTGAGCGAGTAGACCTGGCCGCCCTTCTCGAGCGAGACCTTGCGGCCGTTGGCGTCGTTGCCCTGCTGCGTCTTGCCGAGCCAGCCCGAGGTCTCGAGGCCCGAGTTCATGTCGATCGCCTTCTTGTTCTCGGGCGACAGGCTCTCGTACTTGGCCTTGTTCATCGGCATCACGAACGTCGTCGTGTAGAGCGACCGGCCGGGCGGGAACTCGGTGTGGTTCTTGGCCAGCTCGTCGACCTTGATCGACGGCACGACTTCCCACGGAATCACGCACGCTTCGATCGTGCCCTTGGAGAGCGCGTCGGGGATCTGCGGCAGCGGCATGCCGACCGGCGTGGCGCCGAGCACGCCGAGCATCTTGGTGATCTGCCGAGTCGGGCCGCGCACCTTCATGCCGCGCAGGTCGCCCGGCGACTTGATCATCTTGCTGGCCGAGTGGAAGATGCCCGGCCCGTGCACGTTGACGGCGATGACGTGCGTGTCCTTGTATTCGTCGGGCGCCTGCGTCTGCAGGTATTCCCAGTACGCCTTGGAGGTGGCCTCGGCGTTGGTCATGATGAACGGCAGCTCGAACACCTCGACGCGCGGGAAGCGCCCCGCGGTGTTGCCAGGCAGCGTCCAGACGACGTCGACCACGCCGTCGCGCGCCTGGTCGTAGAGCTGCACCGGCGTCCCGCCGAGCTGCATCGCCGGGTAGCCTTCGAACTTGATCCTGCCGCCGGAATCCTTCTCGACCCTGTCCATCCACGGCTTGTGCATCGACAGCCAGACGTTGGACTGTGGCGCCATGAAGGTGTGGAACTTGAGCGTGACGCTCTGCTGGGCGAGGCCGGAAAGGGCTGGCGCGCCGAGCAGCGTGGCGGCAGCGCCCTGGACGAGGGTGCGACGTTTCATCGAATGAATCTCCAGGTGTTCAGACGAGAAGGTAGCCGCAAAGGCGCCGGCTTCCTCTCGCGTTTTTCCCTAAGCGATCGTGGTCAGCCGAAAAACTTCACCAGCCACAGCGACACCGACGGGAACAGCAGCAGCACCACCGTGCGGATCGCGTCGCTGGCCAGAAAGGGCAGCACGCCGCGGTAGCTCTCGGCGATCGGCACGTCCCTGGCCATGCCGTTGACGACGTAGACGTTGAGGCCCACCGGCGGCGAGAGCAGGCCGAAGCCGACCGTCACGAGCACCATGATGCCGAACCACAGCGCCACCGATTCGCGCGACATGCCGAAGTCGAGGCCGATCACGAGCGGGAAGAAGATCGGGATCGTCAGCAGCAGGATCGACAGCTCGTCCATGATGCAGCCGAGCGCCATGTAGAGCAGGACGATCGCGGTGACGACGAGCAGCGGCGGGAGGCCGAGCGACTTGACGAAGGTCGCGAGTTCCATCGGCACCTGCGTCAGCGCCAGCGCCGAGTTCATCAGGTCGGCGCCGATGAAGATGAGGAAGATCATCCCCGAGGCCTGCGCCGTGGCGTAGAAGCAGTGCTTGAACTTCGACCAGTTCATTTCGCGCCGGGCGAGCGCGGCGACGAGCGTGGCGACCGCGCCGACCGCGGCGCCTTCGGTCGGCGAGAAGAAGCCGCCGTAGATGCCGCCGAAGACGACCGTGAAGATCGCCGCGATCGGCAGCACGCCGGCGACGAGCGGCCAGTCGAGCCGCTCGCGCACCTCGTCCTTCGCCGGGGCATGGCCGGGGAACAGGCGCACGTAGATGGCGATCGCGACGATGTAGCCGAACATCGCCAGCACGCCGGGGATGGTCGCGGCGAGGAACAGCTTGGCGATGTTCTGCTCGGCGAGGATCGCGTAGACGAGCAGCGGCACCGACGGCGGGATGAGGATGCCGAGCGTGCCGCCGGCGGCGAGCGTTCCGGTGGCCAGGCGCCCCGAGTAGCCGTGGCGGCGCATCTCGGGCAGCGCGACGGTGGTGATCGTCGCAGCGGTGGCGATCGACGAGCCGCAGATCGCCCCGAACGCCGCCGACGCGAGCACCGCCGCCATCGCCAGGCCGCCGCGAAAGCGCCCCATGACGACGCTCGCGAACGCGAACAGTGCCTTCGAGATGCCGCCCTGCGAGGCGAAGTGGCCCATCAGGATGAACAGCGGAATGACCGACAGGTCGTAGCTCGCGAAGCGCGCGAACGCCTGCGAGTTGAGGAAATACGCGTACGGCAGCCATCCGGCCTGCACGACATAGCCAACCGAGCCGGCCGCGAACATCGCGATCGCGATGGGCGTGCGCAACGCCATCAGCGCGACCATGATCGCGAAGATCAGCCCGGTGAAGCCGAGCGGGCTCATTCGCCGGTCGGACCGGCCGGCGCGAGCGGGTCGTGCAGGTCGGCCGGCGGCACAGGGCCGAGCGTCTGCACGAGCGCGACGACGGCGGTGAGCGCCAGCGGCGGCACCATCGCCGCGTAGATGAGCCAGTTCGGGAACGACATCAGCATCGTTCCCGAACCCGAGCGCCATGCGCTCAGCCCGCCGAGCGTGGTGCGCCAGGCGAGCAACGCCATCGTCGCGGCCAGCAGCAGCGAGCCGAGCCGGTCGAGCCGCTCACGCGTCGCCGGCGTCGCCTTGACGGTGAAGAAGTCGACGACGATGTTGCC
>JBBSUK010000152.1:0-7887 GCA_038234975.1 Burkholderiales bacterium | reverse complement strand
GAGCCGCCGTTGCCGTCGTCGTCGTCTTCCTCGTCGAAGAAGTCGACGTCTTCCTCGGCGACGTAGTCGTCGGCCTCGTCTTCGGAGACGAAGCCATCGACGGCCTCGGAGATCTTCATCTCGCCCGACGCGATGCGGTCGGCGTAGACGAGGATCTCGGCGATCGTCGTCGGCGATGCCGAGATGGCGACCATCATCGCCTGCAGGCCGCCTTCGATGCGCTTGGCGATCTCGATCTCGCCCTCGCGGGTGAGCAGCTCGACGGTGCCCATCTCGCGCATGTACATGCGCACCGGGTCGGTGGTGCGACCGAACTCGGAGTCGACCGTGGAGAGCGCGGCCTCGGCGGCCTCCTCGGCCTCTTCCTCGGTCGCCGTCGTCGCGCCGCCGCCGGCGATGAGCAGCGTCGCCGCGTCGGGCGCCTGCTCGTAGACAGCGATGCCCATGTCGTTGAGCATCGAGACGATCGCCTCGAGGATCTCGTGGTCGACGAGCTTTTCGGGCAGGTGGTCGTTGATCTCCTGGTGCGTCAGGAATCCACGCGTCTTGCCCATCTTGATGAGCGTCTTCAGCTCCTGACGGCGCTTGGCGACCTCTTCCTCGGTGAGCTGGGTCTCGTCGAGGCCGAACTCGCGCATCAGCGCGCGCTCCTTGGCGCGGCTGACCTTCATCCGCAGCGGCTTGGCCTTGGCCACGGCCGCGGTGTCGACGGCTTCCGGTTCGCCTTCGATGTCGGCCTCGACATCGGCGAGATCGACATCGCCGTTGCCCTTGCCCGCCAGCTTGTCCTTGTCGCCGGTCTTGCCGGCGGCCGCCTTGGCGGCCGGTCCCTTGCCTGCCACCGGCCTGGCCTTGCCGTTGGCCGCCGTCTTGGCGACGACGGCCTTGGCGGCGCCCTTGGCAGGCGCCGCGGCGACCGTCGGCTTGCCGGTCTTCTGTGCATCGCCGGCGGTCGCCGGCCTGGCCGTCGCCTTCGGGGGTGCGGCCTTGACGGCGGGTTTTGCGGCAACGGTGTCGGTCTTCTTGGCGGTCATGCGGGTCCTCGGCAATCAGGCGATGGTCACGCCGGTGGTCTCGACAGAACTGCGCACCGAAGTGCGGAATTCAAGGCGCGATCAGGGGCGGCCTGCGGGCAACAACGATTCGGTGCGCGCCACGCGGCACGTCGCAGACCCCGGATTCGAACCCGGTATCGCACGTGCGGCGAGGCGCTGCGGGGTGACTGGGCGCCGGAGCACGACGCCTTTTGCTGCAGCCCTTGCGGGAAAGGTGGCCTTTGCGGTGCGACCCTCGTTCAGAAGGTGGCCGGGGCCCGGAGGTGCTGCCGTCACTTCGCGCGTTCGCGAAAAACCTGAAATTATCGCCCTGTCGCCGCATTTCGTCAAAGGCGACGGAGGATGCGGTCGGCCTCGCGCTTGGCGGGCGCGTCGCGAAGCTGCGCCATCGCCAGCAACAGGTCTTCCTCGGCCGGCTCGATCGCCGCATCCTCCGACTCGACCAGGACACTCGCGTCGGAAGCCCACGGTTCCTCGGCGATTGCCTCCCGCAGCACGCCCCACGCCTCGGCGCCGTGTTCGGCCAGCCGTCGGTCGAGGTAGCGAAACCACTCCCCATGCCATCCCGGCTGGCTGCACAGCGCCGCATGGTCTGCAGCGCCCAGCGATTCCCACCACGCGCCATGGAGCAGGAGCATCCAGGCGACACGGTCGACCGGCTGTCGGATCGCGGCACCACCCGCCCGTGCGCGCATGCCCGCGCCGGGGCGGCCCGCCATCGATGCCGCCCCGATGCGACCGGACGCAGCACCCGGGGCCGGCATGCGCGACGATCGACCGAGGCGCCACAGCGACGCCAGCTCGTCGGTCGGCAAGGCCGCCCTCGTCGCGATCTCGCCCAGGAGCTGCCGACGCAGCATCCCGTCCGGAACGGTCGACCACAGCGGCCTGGCGGCGGCCAGAAAGCGCGCGCGCCCCTCGGCGGTGGCGAAGTCGGCATCGTCGGCGGCATGTGCCAGGAGCTGCTTCGACAACGGCACGGCGGCCTTGACCGCCGCGTCGAACGCGTCGGCGCCGAGCTCGCGAACGTAGCTGTCCGGGTCGTGCTCGGGTGGCAGGAAGAGGAAGGAAAAGCTGCGCGTGTCGGTCGCGTGCGGCAGGCTGGCCTCGAGGGCGCGGCCCGCGGCGCGTCGGCCGGCAGCATCGCCGTCGAAGGCGAAGACGACGGCGTCGGTGAAGCGAACCAGCTTCTGCACATGCTCCGCGGTGCATGCGGTGCCCAGCGTCGCGACGGCGTTGCCGAAGCCGGACTGATCGAGCGCCACGACGTCCATGTAGCCCTCGACCACCAGCGCGTGACCGCGCTGCCGGATCGCCGTCCGCGCCTCGAACAGGCCGTAGAGCTCGCGACCCTTGCTGAACACCGGCGTCTCGGGCGAGTTGAGGTACTTGGGCTCGCCGCGGTCGAGCACCCGGCCGCCGAAGCCGATGACGTCGCCCGCGACGGAGCGGATCGGAAACATGATGCGATCGCGGAAGCGGTCGTAGCGCCTGCCGGTCGACGGGGCTGCGCCGGCATCGTCTGCCGACGGGTCGGCAGGCTCCGCCTCGCGGACGATGACGAGCCCGCTGTCGGCGAGCACAGCGTCGTCGTAGTCGGCAAACGCGCTGGCCAGGCCGCGCCAGCCCTCGGGGGCATAGCCCAGGCCGTAGCGCGCCGCGACCTCGCCGCTGACGCCGCGCGCCTTGAGATAGTCAATCGCGCGCGGGCCCGCTTTCAACTGCTTGCGATAGTGCGCCGCGGCCCGCCCGAGCACTTCCGAGAGTGTCGACTGGCGCTGCTTGCGGGCACCGTCGGCGTCACGTTCGGCGTCACTGCGCGTGTCCTCGGGAACCGTGAGCCCGGCTTTCTGGGCAAGCTCCTGCACCGCGTCGACGAAGCCCAGCCCGTGCTGCTCCATCAGGAAGCCGACGGCGTTGCCATGCACGCCGCAGCCGAAGCAGTGGTAAGTCTGCCGCGACGGGCTGACCGTGAAGCTCGGCGTCTTCTCGCCATGGAACGGGCACAGCCCTTTCCAGGTCGTGCCCGCACGCTTGAGCTCGACGGTCCGGCCGACGACCTCGGCGATGTCGGTCCTGGCGAGCAGGTCGTGGATGAAGCCGGGCGGAATCACCCGCGTGATTAAACACGAGAGCGCGAAGCGCAACGGGCCGCCGAGGCGGCCCGCGTCGGCTCAGGCTGCGTCAGATGGCGAAGTCGCCGATCTTCTTGCCGCTCGCCAGGGCCGCCTTGAGCCAGCGCGGCTGCAGGCCGCGGCCGCTCCACGTCTCGCCGGTCGACGTGTTGCGGAATTTCGGCGCGACCTTTCCGGTGCTTTTCCCGGTGCCCTTGCCGGTCTTGCGCTTGGCGGCCGCCTTCTTGCCCAGATCGTCCACGCTCAGGCCATATTCATCCATCAAGGCGCGCACTTTCGCGATAGCGCCCGATCGGTCCTGCTTCTTGGTTTGCTCGATCTGGCGGTCGATCGCCTGGCGCTGCGCCATCAATTCCTTCAACGTTGCCATGGTGTTATCCGCTCTTCGGTGGTGTAAACCGCGCGATTCTAGCGGCCGGCGTCAGGCTGGCGGCACATAACCTGCGGGCTGCTCGGCCCCGCCGCCGAAAAGGAAGTTTTCCATTTGTCGCGCCAGATACTGGCGCGCGCGCTGGTCCGCCAGATTGAGGCGGTTCTCGTTGACCAGCATCGTCTGGTGCTTCATCCATTGCGCCCAGGCTTCCTTGCTGATCGACGCGTAGATGCGCTTTCCGAGCTCGCCGGGATACGGCGAGAAATCAAGGCCCTCGGCCTCGCGCTTCAAATATGTGCACTGGATCGTTCGCGCCACGTCATCCCCTTGGTTTCGAGTCCTCAGACCAGTTTCTTCGCATATACCTGCGACCGCCGGTCCCAGTTGTATTTTCGCCGACGCGCCTCGGGCAGCCAGTCCGCCTCGACGTGGACGAAGCCTCGCTTGACGAACCAGTGCATCGTGCGCGTCGTCAGCACGAAAATGCTTTCGAGGCCGAGCGCCTTGGCGCGCTGCTCGACGCGTTTCAGTATCCGCTCGCCGTCGCCCTGGCCCTGGACCTGCGGCGAGACCGTGAAAGCGGCCATTTCGGCGGTTTTCTTTTCCGGGTAAGGGTAGAGCGCGGCGCAGCCGAATATGACGCCGTCGTGCTCGATGACGGTGTAGTTGGCGATGTCGCGCTCGATCTCGGTCCGGTCGCGCTTGACAAGCGTGCCGTCGCGCTCGAACGGCTCGATGAGCTGCAGCACGCCGCCGATATCGTCGGCGCTGGCCTGGCGCAGGCTTTCGAGCTTCTCGTCGACGACCATCGTGCCGATGCCGTCGTGCGTGAACACCTCCATCAGCAGCGCGCCGTCGATGGCGAACGGCAGGATGTGCGACCGCTCGACGCCACCGCGACAGGCCTTGATGCAGTGGCGCAGGTAGAACGCGGTGTCGCTCGGGTCGTTCGGCAGCGGCAGCGACGCGAGCAGGCGCTCGGCGTCGGCGAGGACGAGCTCGGTGTCGATCGCGCTCTGCGGGTCGGCCTGGTCCTCGTGGACGCCGGGCACCTCGGTCACGAAGAGGAGCTTGTCGGCCTGCAAGGCGATCGCCGTGCTCGTCGCGACGTCTTCCATCGTCAGGTTGAAAGCCTCGCCGGTGGGCGAAAAGCCGAACGGCGACAGCAGCACCATCGCGCCCATGTCGATCGCGCTGCGCATCGCCGCCGCGTCGACCTTGCGGACGATGCCGCTGTGCACGAAGTCGACGCCGTCGACGATGCCGACCGGCTGCGCGGTGAGGAAGTTGCCGGAGACGACGCGAACGATGGCGTTGGCCATCGGCGTGTTGGGCAGCCCCTGCGAGAACGCCGCCTCGATCTCGAAGCGCAGCTGGCCGGCGGCCTCCTGGGCGCTGTCGAGGGCGAGGTCGTCGGTGATGCGCAGGCCGTGGCTGAACTTCGACTCGTGCCCCTTCGAGCGCAGCTGCTCGGTGACCTGCGGTCGAAAGCCGTGCACGAGGACGAGCCGGATGCCCATCGCCTGCAGGATCGCCAGGTCCTGGGCAAACGACGGCAGCTTGCCGGCCGCGATCAGCTCACCGGCGATCGCCACCACGAAGGTCTTGCCGTGGTAGGCGTGGATGTAGGGCGCGACCGTGCGAAACCACGGCACGAAGGTGTGCGGAAAGACGAGGTTCACGGTCGTGTCGGGTCGGCGGCGCCGAATTCTGTCACGCGATGCGGCTGGCAGGCGGCATCGAGATAATCACGCCGGTGCTCCAGCCGATCGAGTTTCCCGAGGCGTTGCCGGTCTCGGCGCGGCGCGACGAGATCGCCGCCGCACTGCGCGAGCATGCCGTCATCGTCGTCTGCGGCGAGACGGGCTCGGGCAAGACGACGCAGTTGCCGAAGATCGCGCTCGCCATGGGCCGCGGGCAGGGAAGGGCGAACGGCGGACGCCTCATCGGCCACACCCAGCCGCGACGCATCGCCGCGTCGAGCGTCGCCCGGCGCATCGCCGAGGAGCTAAAGACGGCGGTCGGCGAGGTCGTCGGCTTCAGGGTGCGCTTCCAGGACCGCACGGGGCCGAACGCACGCATCAAGTTGATGACCGACGGCATCCTGCTCGCCGAGACGCAGTCCGACCCGCTCCTGCGCGCCTACGACACGATCATCGTCGACGAGGCGCACGAGCGCAGCCTCAACATCGACTTCCTGCTCGGCCACCTGAAGCAGATCCTGCCCCGCCGGCCCGACCTGAAGGTGATCGTGACGTCGGCGACGATTGACGCCGACCGCTTCGCCGCGCACTTCGCGTCGGCCAGCGGTCCGGCGCCGGTGTTGACGGTGTCCGGGAGGCTCTACCCGGTCGAGGTGCGCTGGCGGCCCTTCGAAGAGAGCCGCGACCACGACCAGGCCGACGCGATCGTCGACGCGGTCGACGAGTTGTGGCGCGGCCCGGGCTCGGGGTCGGGAGACGTGCTCGTCTTCCTGCCCGGGGAGCGCGAGATCCGCGACACCGCCGAGCGCCTGCGCAAGCACCACCCTCCCGGGGTCGAGATCCTGCCGCTCTTCGCGCGCCTGACGCAGCAGCAGCAGGACGAGGTCTTCGCGCCGCACGCCGCCCGGCGCGTCGTGCTGGCGACCAACATCGCCGAAACCTCGCTCACGGTGCCGGGCATCCGCTACGTGATCGACGCCGGACCGGCGCGGATCAAGCGCTACAGCTATCGCAACAAGGTCGAGCAGTTGCCGATCGAGCCGGTGAGCCAGGCAGCGGCGAACCAGCGCGCCGGCCGCTGCGGCCGCGTCGCCGACGGCATCTGCATCCGTCTCTACGCCGAGGCCGACTTCGCGGCCCGGCCCCGGTTCACCGACCCCGAGATCGTTCGCTCGTCGCTCGCCGGCGTGATCCTGCGGATGAAGTCGCTCGACCTGGGCAGCGTCGAGGACTTCCCGTTCATCGAGGCGCCGCCCAGGCGCGCCATCGCCGATGGCTACCAGCTGCTCGCCGAACTCGGCGCGGTCGACGAGCAGAACGCGCTGACGCCGATCGGTGCGGAGCTGGCCAAGCTGCCGCTCGACCCGCGCGTCGGCCGCATGATCCTCGCGGCGCGCGAGCGGCAGGCGCTGCGCGAGGTGCTCGTCGTCGCCAGCGCGTTGGCCGTGCCCGACGCCCGAGACCGGCCGCTCGAGCATCAACAGGCAGCCGACGCCGCGCACGCCAAGTTCGACGACGAGAAGTCGGAGTTCAGCGGCAATCTCAAGCTCTGGGCCTGGCTCGAGGCGTCTCGCGGCGGTCAAGGCGAGCACCGGATCTCGCATCGCAAGTACGAGCTGCTGCTGCGCGAGAACTTCATCTCGGCGCGGCGCGTGCGCGAATGGCGCGACGTGCATTCGCAGCTGCAGGGCGTCGTCGCAGAACACGGCTGGCGCGTCAATGCGTCGCCGGCGACGTACGAGCAGCTGCACCTCGCACTGCTCGCCGGCCTGCTCGGCAACATCGGCCTCAAGAGCGAGGAAGACGACTCGTATCTCGGCGCGCGCGGCATCCGCTTCCATCGCCATCCGGGCGTGAACCTGTCGAAGAAGCCGGGCCGCTGGATCATGGCGGCCGAGCTGGTCGAGACGACCCGGCTCTACGCGCGGGGCATCGCCGCGATCGAGCCGCGCTGGATCGAGCTCGTCGGCGGGCATCTGCTGAAGCGGCAACTCGCCGAGCCGCACTGGGAGAAGAAGTCAGGCCAGGCGGTGGCGCTGGAGAAGGCCACGCTCCATGGCCTGATCGTCTACGCCAACCGGCGCGTCGACTTCGCGCGCATCGACCCTGTCGCGGCGCGCGAGATCTTCATCCGCGAGGCGCTGGTCGCAGGCAACTGGGATACGAAGCTGCCGTTCGCCGCCGCCAACCGCAGGCTCTTCGCCGGCATCGAGGACCTGGAGCACAAGTCACGGCGCCAGGACGTGCTGGTCGACGACGAGCGCGTTCACGCCTTCTACGACGCGCGCATCCCGGCCGACGTCACCGGCGCCATTGCCTTCGAGCACTGGTATCGGGAGGCCTCACGCACCGACCGATCGCTGCTCGTGCTGACGCGCGACGAGCTCATGCGCCACGAGGCGGCGGGCGTCACGAGCGAAGCGTTCCCGAAGACGATCCGGCTCGGTGGCGTCGACTGCGCGCTCGCCTATCTCCACGACCCCGGCCATCCCCGCGACGGCGTCACCGCGACGCTGCCGATCTATGCGCTCAACGCCGCCAGCGACGAGCGCTGCGAATGGCTGGTTCCCGGCATGCTCAAGGACAAGGTCGTCGCGCTGGCGAAGACGCTGCCGCAGCGG
>JBBSUK010000151.1:0-7963 GCA_038234975.1 Burkholderiales bacterium | reverse complement strand
CCGATGCCCATCGAGCCGGTCGGGAACTGCCAGAAGTCGGGCATCAGCTGCGGATGCGGGTAGGAGGTGAGCCCGCGCGCGCCGTGCGCCGGCGCGCTGAGCTCCTGGCGGTAATGCGCCAGGTCGGCGGCCGACCTGTTCGAGGTCGGCTTCAACCACTTCTTCCGCGCCCGGGACGACCGCTCCCTCGGCGACCTGGTCTTCTTCCAGCCGCACTCCGCTCCCGGCGTCTACGCCCGCGCCTTTCTCGAAGGGCGCCTCACGGCCGACGACCTCTCGAGCTACCGCCAGGAGCTCACCGGTCCGTCGCGCGGCGCGCGCGGCCTGACCTCGTATCCGCATCCGCAGCTGATGCCCGACTTCTGGCAGTTCCCGACCGGCTCGATGGGCATCGGCCCGATCAACGCGATCTACCAGGCGCGCTTCATGCGCCACCTGGCGCATCGGGGCATGCTCTGCGAAGCGACGCCCCCGCGAAGGGTATGGGGCTTCTTCGGCGACGGCGAGATGGACGAGCCCGAGTCGATCGCCGCGCTCTCGCTGGCGGCACGCGAGCGGCTCGACAACTGCACCTTCGTCATCAACTGCAACCTGCAGCGGCTCGACGGGCCGGTGCGTGGCAACGGGCGGATCGTCGACGAGCTGGAGTCGCTGTTCGCGGGCGCCGGCTGGCACGTCGTCAAGTGCCTCTGGTCGAGCGACTGGGACGTGCTGTTCGCACGCGATCGCGGTCACGCGTTGATGCGCGCCTTCGCCGGAACCGTCGACGGCCAGTTCCAGACCCTGTCGGCCAAGGACGGAGCCTTCAACCGCGAGGTGTTCTTCGGCCAGAACGAGGAGCTGAAAGCGCTCGTGGCCGGTTTCACCGACGAGGACATCGATCGCCTGCGCCGCGGCGGCCACGACGCGATCAAGATCCACGCCGCCTTCGCCGCCGCCGTGGCGCAACGCGGCCGGCCGACCGTCGTGCTCGCCAAGACGATGAAGGGCTACGGCATGGGCGGCGCCGCGCAGGGCCGGATGACAACCCACCAGGCCAAGAAGCTCGACGACGCCGCCCTGCTCGCCTTCCGCGATCGCTTCGCGCTGCCGATCGGCGACGACGACGCCCGCTCGCTCGCGTTCTACAAGCCGGCCGAGGACAGCGCCGAGCTGAAGTACCTGCACAGCCGGCGCCGGGCGCTCGGCGGCTTCCTGCCGGCGCGGCGCAACGACTGTGCGCCGGTCGCCGTGCCGCCGCTGGCGTCAACCAGCGCCTTCGCGCTCGACGCCGGCGGCAAGGAGATGAGCACGACGATGGCCTTCGTCCGCCTGCTCGGCAACCTGCTGAAGGACGAGACGCTCGGCCCGCGCATCGTGCCGATCGTCGCCGACGAGGCGCGCACCTTCGGCATGCAGGGGCTGTTCCGACAGGTCGGCATCTACGCGCCGTTCGGTCAGCTCTACCAGCCGGAGGACTCGGGATCGATCGTCTCGTACCGCGAGCACAAGACCGGGCAGATCCTCGAGGAAGGCATCACCGAAGCCGGTGCGATCTCGTCGTGGACGGCGGCCGCCACGTCGTACTCGACGCACGGCCTGGCGATGCTGCCGTTCTACATCTACTACTCGATGTTCGGCTTCCAGCGCGTCGGCGACCTGATCTGGGCCGCCGCCGACCAGCGCGCCCGCGGCTTCCTCATCGGCGCGACGGCCGGCCGCACGACGCTCGGCGGCGAAGGCCTGCAGCACCAGGATGGCACCAGCCACCTCGTCGCCGCGACGGTGCCGAACTGCAAGGCCTACGACCCCGGCACCGCGGGCGAGCTCGCCGTGATCGTCGACCGTGGCATGCGCGAGATGCTCGAGGAGCAGCGCGACGTCTTCTATTACGTGACGGCGATGAACGAGAACGTCGCGATGCCGTCGCTGCCGCCCGGCGCGCATGAAGGCGTGCTGCGCGGCATGTATCGCCTGCGCACGTCAGCGCGCGCAGGCGGCCGGCGCGTGCAGCTCCTCGCCGCCGGCGCGATGCTCGGCGAGGCGCTGAAGGCGGCCGACGCGCTCGAGGCGAGCCACGGCGTTGCCGCGGACGTGTGGAGCGTGACGAGCTTCTCCGAGCTCGCGCGCGCCGGCGTCGCCGCCGAGACGGCGTGGCGGCATGGCCAGGTGGCGGTGGCGCGATCCTGGTTCCACGACCAGCTCCAGCCGACGCGCGGCCCCATCGTCATCGCCAGCGACTACGTGCGCGCCGTCGCCGAGCAGGTTCGTGCCTTCGTTCCGGTGGGCCGCCGTTGCGTCACCCTCGGCACCGACGGGTTCGGCCGCAGCGACACGCGGGCGGCGCTGCGACGGCACTTCGAGGTCGACGCCGAGGCGATCGCGCAGGCGGCGCTGCGCGCGATCGGCTGAGGCGGGTGCAACCGGCGCCGATGGCTCACGTCGAGCTGCTGCGGTCGCTGCGCTCGATGTGTTCCTTCAGGCGCTGCGGCGCGGAGACGGCAACGGGAAGACGCGCCTCGATGTCGGCCACGAGCCGGCCGCTGTTGTAGTAGTCGAGCAACGGGATGCGCACGCGCCTCCCCGCCGCGAAGGTGAGCATGAGGGCAACGCCGAAGCGCGAGGCGACGACACGAGCCGACTGCACGTCGCTCCACGGCAGCAGTCGCCGGCCGCGCCAGCCGAGCACGCGCAGCTCGGTGCGCCCGAACGTGTAGCGCCAGGCGTCGAAGGCGACGTAGAGCAGGAGCAGCGCACCCACAACGAGCCACACGACGACGATCGCCACGGCGCAGACGAGGCCGAGCGCGGTCGCGCCGACGACGTCGAACGCACCCATGATCGCCGCCAGCGCGATCACGCCTGCGAAGCCGAACCAGAGCACGACGACGATGACGAGCGAGAACACCGCCGGCAGGATGCGGACGCGGACGGGGATGGAGTCGAGCGGCATCGTCGCGCGTCCTGATGTCAGAGCTGGTACGCGAGCCAGAGCAGCAGGCCTTCGGCCAGGTCGCGCGCCAGCCCCGGCTCGATCGCAGCGTAACGCGCCGCGCCGAGCCGTTCGCCATCGATCCAGCCGGCGAAGCGGCGCACGTCGGCGGGATCGTAGAACGCGACCATCAGCTCGTAGTTCAGGAACAGGCTGCGCGCATCGAGGTTGGCGGAGCCCACGAGCGCGAGCTCGTCGTCGACGACGACGGCCTTGGCGTGGACCATGTGCGGCACCAACCAGATCCGCACCCCGGCAGCCGCCAGGTCGCGCAGCGGCCGGTGCCGTGCAAAGTCGGCCAGCGGGTGGTTCGAGCGCGCCGGCAGCACGAGGTCGACGGCGACGCCGCGCCGCGCCGCGAGGGCGAGCGCCTGGGCGAGCGAGCCGTCGGGGATGAAATACGGCGTGACGGCGAGGATGCGGCGGCTGGCGCGGTAGGCGCCCGAGAGGAGCAGCACCTGCACCGTGTCGTCGACCTGATCGGGGCCGCTCGGAACGAGCTGGGCGCGCGGCAGCGACGCGTCGTCGATCGTCGTGGTGGGCCAAAGCGGTGCGCGTGGCAATGCAGTGGCGGCACTCGCCGTCCGGTCGTCGGCGTGGCGTCGGGTGCGGCGGGTGGCATACGCCCAGTCCATCTCGAAGCGTTCGGTCGCGACGGCGACGAGCGGGCCGGCGAGGTCGAAGCTGAGGTCGTGCCACGGCGCCTTGCCGCGCTTGCCCTCGAAGTACTCGCAGGCGAGGTTGCGGCCGCCGCACCAGAGGCGCGCGTTGTCGGCGACCGTCATCTTGCGGTGGTTGCGCAGGTTGGCACGGCCGCGCAGGATGGCGCGAAACGGAGGCACGAAGGTCACGACCTCGACGCCCGCGCTGCGCAGGCCGCGGCGGTCGATGCGGCCGCCGAGCCAGGCGCCGATCCCGTCCATCAGCAGCCGCACGCGAACGCCGGCGCGTGCCTTGGCTTCGAGCCGGGCGGCGATCTCGTCGCCGAGCGGGTCGCGGGCGAGGATGAAGGTGCAGACGTCGAGCGTTTCGCGGGCACTGTCGATCGTGTCGAGCAGCGCGGCGTGTGCCGCCGGGCCGTCGGCGTGGATCGCCAGTCGCTCGTAGGGGGCCGCGTCGGCGAGTCCCATCGAGCGTGCCAGGCGCCGCGACCAGCGCGACGCGGCCTCGGCTTGCGCGTCCGGGGCGAGCGGCAGCGTCGGCGGCGCGATCGACTCGCGCATCTGCAGCTTCCGGCTGCCGAACATCACGTACAGCGGCAGCGCGATGTAGGGCAGCAGCGCCAGGCCCACCACCCACGCGACGGCTGCCGAAGGATCGCGCCGCTGCGGCAGCGCGCGCGCGATGCCGACGTAGACCACGAGCGCGAACGCGACGACGAACGCGTGCAGCGTGAGCAGGTGGCGCTCGAGGAGCCAGTCGAGGGTCATGCCCGCTCCACCCTGAGACGCCGGTTACCGACCCTCCCGCTCACTCGCGCGGAGAGCCGGCCGGGTCACTTCTGACGGTACTTGCGCAGCGCCGCGATCTGCGCCGCCATCGCCGCGAACTCGCCCTGCGCCTTGGCGAAGTCGATGTCGCTCTTGGCGTTCTTCATCGCTTCCTCCGCGGCCTGCTTGGCGCTCGCTGCCTTGGCCTCGTCGAGGTCCTTGCCGCGGATCGCGGTGTCGGCGAGCACGGTCACCGAGCCCGGCTGCACCTCGAGGATGCCGCCGGCGACGAACACGAACTCCTCGTCGCCGCCATCGGCGCGCTGGATGCGCACCGCGCCGGGCCTGATGCGCGTGATGAGCGGCGCGTGGCGCGGATAGATGCCGAGCTCACCCATCTCGCCCGGCAGGGCGACGAACTTCGCCTCGCCGGAGAAGATCGATTCCTCGGCGGAGACGACGTCAACTTGGAGTGTGGCCATGGGATCGCTCTACTTGATGGTTTTGGCCTTCTCAAAGGCCTCGTCGATGCCGCCGACCATGTAGAACGCCTGCTCGGGCAGCGAGTCGCATTCGCCGCTGACGATCATCTTGAAGCCGCGGATCGTCTCCTTGAGCGACACATACTTGCCGGGCGCACCGGTGAACACCTCGGCGACCGAGAACGGCTGCGACAGGAAGCGCTGGATCTTGCGGGCGCGGGCGACGGCGAGCTTGTCGTCCGGTGCCAGCTCGTCCATGCCGAGGATGGCGATGATGGCGCGCAGCTCCTTGTAGCGCTGTAACGTGCCCTGCACGGCGCGCGCCGTCTCGTAGTGCTCGGTGCCGACGACGTTCGGGTCGAGCTGGCGCGACGTGCTGTCGAGCGGGTCGACCGCGGGGTAGATGCCGAGCGAGGCGATGTCGCGCGACAGCACGACGGTCGAGTCGAGGTGGGCGAAGGTGGTGGCCGGCGACGGGTCGGTCAGGTCGTCGGCGGGCACGTAGACGGCCTGGATCGACGTGATCGAGCCGACCTTGGTCGACGTGATGCGCTCCTGCAGGCGGCCCATCTCCTCGGCCAGCGTCGGCTGATAGCCCACCGCCGACGGCATCCGGCCCAGGAGCGCCGAGACCTCGGTACCGGCCAGCGTGTAGCGATAGATGTTGTCGACGAAGAACAGCACGTCCTTGCCTTCGTCGCGGAAAGACTCGGCGATCGTCAGGCCGGTCAGCGCCACCCGAAGGCGGTTGCCCGGCGGCTCGTTCATCTGGCCGTAGACCATCGCAACCTTCGACTCGCCGAGGTTCTCGAGGTTGACGACGCCCGAGTCGGCCATCTCGTGATAGAAATCGTTGCCCTCGCGCGTGCGCTCGCCGACGCCCGCGAACACGCTCAAGCCGCTGTGCGCCTTGGCGATGTTGTTGATGAGCTCCATCATGTTCACGGTCTTGCCGACGCCGGCGCCGCCGAACAGGCCGACCTTGCCGCCCTTGGCGAACGGGCACACGAGGTCGATGACCTTGATGCCGGTCTCCAGCAGATCCTGCGACGGCGACAGCTCGTCGTATGCGGGAGGCTTGCGGTGGATCGACGCGACCTGCTCGTGGCTCACGGGGCCGCGCTCGTCGATCGGGTTGCCGAGCACGTCCATGATGCGGCCGAGCGTCGCCGGGCCGACCGGCACGGTGATCGACGTGCCGGTGTTGTTGATGATCATGCCGCGGCGCAGGCCGTCGGACGCGCCGAGCGCGATGGTGCGCACCACGCCGTCGCCGAGCTGCTGCTGCACCTCGAGCGTGAGCGGCGAGTTCTCCATCTTCAGCGCGTCGTAGATCCTGGGCATCGCGTCGCGCGGGAACTCGACGTCGACGACGGCGCCGATGCACTGGACGATCTTGCCCTGCGCGGTCGCCTTGTTGGCGGAGGCGGTTTGCATGTCAGCCATGGATGATGTTCCTGATGAGATTCGTTGCCGTCAGACCGCCGCCGCACCGGCGACGATCTCGGAGAGTTCCTTGGTGATGGCGGCCTGGCGCGTCTTGTTGTAGACGAGCTTGAGCTCGCCGATGACGTTGCCGGCGTTGTCGGTGGCCGACTTCATCGCCACCATGCGCGCCGACTGCTCGGAGGCCATGTTCTCGGCGACGGCCTGGAACACGAGCGCCTCGACGTAGCGCACCAGCAGCTCGTCGATCACGACCTTGGCGTCGGGCTCGTAGATGTAGTCCCAGCCGTGCTTGCCGTCCTGCAGCTGCATCTGCTCGTCGGTCAGCGGCAGCAGCTGCTGGATCAGCGGCTCCTGGCGCATCGTGTTGATGAAGCGCGTGTAGCAGAGGTAGACGGTCTTGAGCTTGCCCGCGGCGTAGTCGTCCAGCAGCACCTTCACCGGGCCGATCAGCTTCTCGAGCTGCGGTGCGTCGCCGAGCTGCGTGACGTGCGAGACCACTTTGGCGCCGACGCGGTTGAGGAAGCCCAGGCCCTTGTTGCCGATCGCCACCGCCTCGGCCTTCACGCCCTCGCCGTCGACCTCGCGCAGCTTGCCCGTGACGGCGCGCAGCACGTTGGTGTTGAGACCGCCGCACAGGCCCTTGTCGGTCGTGACGACGATGAAGCCTGCCGTCTTCGCCGCATCGTTGGCGACGAGGAAGGGGTGCTTGTACTCGGGCGTCGCGTGCGACAGGTTGGCGGCGAGGCTGCGCACGCGCTCGGCGTAGGGGCGCGCCGCGCGCATCCGCTCCTGGGCCTTCCTCATCTTCGACGCGGCGACCATCTCCATCGCCTTGGTGATCTTCTTCGTGTTCTCGACGCTCTTGATCTTGCCGCGGATTTCCTTGCCGGCTGCCATGCGTGAGTCCTCAGTCTGAGTTCGGTCGAGAGTCGTTCAGGCGAACGACTTCTTGAACGCCGCCACCGCAGTGCTCAGCTCGGCTTCCGCGTCCTTGTCGAGCTGCTTCGTGTCCTCGATCTTCTTCAGCAGCGCGGCGTGGCTCGTCTTCAGGTGCGTGTGCAGGCCCGACTCGAACGCCAGCACCTTCTTGACGTCGATGTCGTCCATGAAGCCCTTGTTGACGGCGAACAGCGACGCCCCCATCAGCGAGATCGGCAGCGGCGAATACTGGTTCTGCTTCAGCAGCTCGGTGACGCGGGCACCACGATCGAGTTGCTTGCGGGTCGACTCGTCGAGGTCGGACGCGAACTGCGCGAACGCCGCGAGCTCGCGGTACTGCGCGAGGTCGGTGCGGATGCCGCCCGACTGGTTCTTGATCACCTTCGTCTGCGCCGCGGAGCCGACGCGCGACACCGAGATGCCGGCGTTGATGGCCGGCCGGATGCCGGCGTTGAAGAGCGACGTCTCGAGGAAGATCTGGCCGTCGGTGATCGAGATGACGTTGGTCGGCACGAAGGCCGACACGTCGCCGGCCTGCGTCTCGATGATCGGCAGCGCCGTTAGGGAGCCGAAGCCTTTGTCTTTCGACATCTTGGCTGCCCGCTCCAGCAACCGGGAGTGCAAGTAAAACACGTCGCCGGGGTACGCCTCACGGCCCGGCGGACGGCGGAGCAAGAGCGACACCTGCCGGT
>JBBSUK010000150.1:0-8012 GCA_038234975.1 Burkholderiales bacterium | reverse complement strand
GCGAAACATGCCGCTCAGGCTGCCGTTGGCGGGCGGCGCGATCGGCTGCGGCCCGAATGCGACCGCGATGAGTTCCGGCCGGGCCCAGACGTTGGTGCGCGCCATCCCGGAAGGCGGGCGCAGCTTGTCGTTGATCGGGCCGAGCGCCGCGTTGAACGGCTTCGCGATGTCCGCCGCGACGCCGTTGACCGCGCCCTCGGCCAGCTGCTTGTAGTCGGTGCCGGTGAAGAAGGCCGCGAGGTCGCCGACCACGAACTTCAGGATGTCGCCGGTCAACCCGTGCGAGTCGAGCTTCGCATCGGAGAGCGTGAAGCCGGCGGCATCGACGCGCAGCGTCTGCGCCGGATTCGGCTGCACCGAGATCTTCAGCGCGATGTTCATCTTCACGTTGATCGAGAAGCGCGGGTCGAACGCCTTGTCCAAGTGATCGGGCGTGGTCGAGGTCGCGGCGATGTAGCCGCCGAACGAGACGAGCGCCGTCAGTCCGTTCGGGCCGTTCGAGGCGACGCTGAACGCCGCCGCCTGGTCGAGCACGCAATCGATGTTGCGCAGCGTGAAGCCGCCCGCGGCGCCGCCGAGGCCCATCCGGTTGCTCAGGGTCTTGCACAGGAGCGGTCGGGCTTCTCGCCAGGCGCGCTGCAGCGCATCGCTGACGGCGACAGGGTCGTCGACCAGCCGGCGGGTCGATTGCTGCGCCGGCTGGGCCGGGTTCCAGTCCTGCGCGAGGACGCGGATGCCGACGCTGGCGTCGGCCGCGCCGCAGACTGCAAGCAGGGCGGCCGCGGACACCGCCGCGACACGCGGCATGGCCCGTGTGATTCGGTTCTTCATGTCGTTCTCCTGGACAAGGTTCGTTGTGGCGGGCGCGCGGTTCACGGCGTCGTGCCCGGGTTCGGAAAGCGGCCGGCGAGCTCGATCACGGCCTGGTCGATGGCCGAGCGCAGGGCCACGTCGAGGCTTTCCTTGCGCTGCTGCTGCAGGTGAACGTCGGGTGCGTAGGCTCCGGAACCGCGACCCTTGCGCGACATCACGTTGCCGATCGCCGCGCCGATGCCGGAGACGCCCCCGGTGTCGCTGACGACCGACTTGCGCACCGTCACGACATCGACGACATCGCCGGTGGCGACCTCGACGACGCGCACGTCGAGGCCGATCACGTCCTTGTTGCTGCTGCCGCCGACCTCCATGCCGGCGACGCTGAAGCCCGCCGAGCGCTGCGTCTGGCTGGCGTTGGCCTCGGTGATGGCGCCTTCGAAGATGTAGCGGGCGCCGGTGAGCGGCTCGGAGCCGGCCTTGCCAGTCGACAGGCCCGACGCGTTGAGCTGCTTCTCGCGGATCACGCCCTCGTTCAGCCGCGAGCGCTCGACGACTCGGAACTGGCCGCTCTGCACCAGCGCCGTCTTGAACATGTCCGTCGAGCCTCGCGCCGGGATCTCGCCCACGGAGGAGCGGACCTCGTAGATCGAGACGGCGACGCGTTCGCCCTGCCGGCGCGGCAGCTTCTTCAGCGCCTGCGTGCTGGCGCCGCCGTCGACCTGCGGCGCCTCCGACTGCGGCGTGCCGGCGCAGGCCGAGAGGGCGGCGGCCACGACCGCGGCGACCGCACAGGGCCGCGCGCTGGCACCGACGAGGCGACGGGGATGCAGGACGTTCATGCTCGGGTTCCTTTGCGGGAGGCGACAGGGCTTCCTTACTGCCCTTTACGGAAACCCGACGCGCAAGCTGCCATCGCCCTGATTGACGACTACGATCGGAAATCGATGGGCGACATCACGCTCCTGATCCAGCGCATGCGCGGCGGCGACCGGGTCGCGCTCGACGATCTCTTCACCGCGCTCTACCCCGAGCTGCGCCGGATCGCGCACAGCCGCCTGCGCCGCGGCTTTCCCGACGCCGACCTCGGCACCACGGCGCTGGTCAACGAGTGCTACATGAAGCTGTCGGCCGCCAGCCGGCTCGACGCGCACGACCGCGGCCACTTCTTCGCCTACACGGCGACGGCGATGCGCTCGATCGTCGTCGACATCGCGCGCGGCAAGGCGACCGAGCGGCGCGGCGCCGGTGTCGAACCGATGACGCTCGACGAGGAGCAGATCCGGGCCGATCCGCGCGGCGAAGAGCAGATCCTCCAGGTGCACGAAGCGCTCGAGGAACTCGCCAAGCTCGACGCGCGGCTGGCGCGGCTGGTCGAGATGCGCTACTTCGGCGGCCTGACCGACGAGGAAACCGGCGAGGCCCTGGGCATCAGCGTGCGCACCGTGCGGCGCGACTGGCAGAAGGCCCGGCTGTTGCTCGCGGACGCGCTTCGCTGAGCTGCCCTCGCCCGCCGGGTGGCAGCTTTCGGGCTCCGTTCTCGTTGATGTCGGCAACCATCGCATCGCGAGGTGACGCGCCGCCACCATGGCAGACCTGAACGTACGCCCCGAGGACTGGCCGAGCATCAGCCGCAGGCTCGACGAGGCGCTGGCGTTGGCGCTGAAGCCGGCCGATCAGGCGCGCTGGCTGGAAGCGATCGACGAGCCCGACGACATCAAGTCGACGCTGCGCCGCCTGCTGGCCGGGTCGCCCGGCGTGGAGACCGGCGACTTCCTCGGCGAGCTGCCGAAGCTGACGCTCTCGGCCGGCCCGGCCCCGAGCGCCGACGCCATGCACGCACCGCGCGCCGGCACCCAGGTCGGCCCCTACCGGCTGCTCTCCGAGCTCGGCCGCGGCGGCATGGGAACGGTGTGGCTCGCCGAGCGCGTCGACGGCCAGCCGCGGCGCAAGGTCGCGCTCAAGCTGCCGCACCTCGGCTGGGCGCCGGGCCTGGTCGAGCGGCTCGGCCGCGAGCGAGACATCCTCGCCTCGCTCGAGCATCCGAACATCGCCCGCCTCTACGACGCTGGCAGCGACGCGCTCGGCCGCCCGTACCTCGCGCTCGAGTACGTCGACGGCACGCCGATCGACCGCTACTGCGAGGCGAACGGTCTGCCGCTGCGCGAGCGGCTGCGCCTGCTGCTGCGCGTCGCCGCGGCCGTCGCCTTCGCGCACACGCGGCTCGTCGTGCACCGCGACCTGAAGCCGTCGAACATCCTCGTCACGAATGACGGCGACGTCCGGCTGCTCGATTTCGGCATCGCCAAGCTCCTCGCCGACGACGCCACCGGCGAGCTCACCCGCGCCGGCGCCGAAGCGCTGACGCCGGAGTACGCGAGCCCGGAGCAGATCCGCGGCAGCGCGATCGGCACGCAGAGCGACATCTACAGCCTGGGCGTGGTCGCCTACGAGCTGCTCGCGGGCCGAAGGCCGTACGTGCTCGAGGGCCGGCGCAGCGTCGCCGCGCTGGCCGAGGCGATCGCCACCGCCGACGTGCCGCCGGCAAGCCGCGCCGCAGCCGATCCGGCACTGCAGCGCAGCCTCGCGGGTGACCTCGACGCCATCCTGAACAAGGCGCTGAAGAAAGACCCCGCGGAGCGCTACGCGACCGTCGATGCCTTCGTCGACGACATCGAGCGCCACCTGCGTCACGCGCCGGTCGCGGCGCGCCCCGACACGCTGGGGTATCGCGCTCGCAAGTTCCTGGCGCGCAACACGCTGCAGGTGTCGGCGGCTGCGGTCGTCAGCGTCGCGGTGCTGGCGGGCGCGGGCGCCGCGCTCTGGCAGGCACGCGAGGCGAGGAACCAGGCCGCGCGTGCCGAACAGGTGAAGGACTTCGCGCTGTCGAGCTTCGCTGACGCCGACACCGACGCCGGAGCCGGCACGGGCACCACCGCGAGCGAGCTCCTGCTCGCTGCGCAGGCGCGGGTGGAGCAGGAACTGGCGAGCCGGCCCGAGATGGCGGTCGAACTGATGACCTCGATCGGCTACAGCCTGCTCGGCCAGGGCAAGGTGCCCGAAGCGGTGGCGATCCTGCGCAAGGCCGTCGACCTCGGCGCGCGCGAGCTCGACCCGCACAACCGTTACGGGATGACGGCGAAAGTCGTCTACGGCGAGGCATTGGTCGGCGCGGGCGACCCGAAGCAGGCGGCCGGCATCCTCTCGGCCGCCGCCGACGAGGCGCGCCACCAGGGATCTGCCAACGACCTGATCGAGGCCCAGCGCTGGCTCGCAGGGGCGAAGATCGATCTCGGCGACCTCGCAGGCGCCGTGGAGGCGGCGCGCGCAGCGGTCGCGGTGCTGGACTCGCCGCTTGCCGCGGGCGTGCGCAGGATCAACGCGTGCCAGGCCTGGCTGTCGCTGGCGAACGCACTCGGCAACGCAACGCTGCCCGGCGAAAGCGACGCCGCCCGCAAGGGCCTGGCGATCGCTCGCGAAATCTATGGCCAGCGGCTGGCCGAGCCCGTGGTGTCGGCGCGCCGCGCGCTCGCGAACGCCCTTTCGCGCGAAGGCCGGGCCGCCGAGGCGATCGCCGAGCTGACGAGCGCGCGCGACGACATGGTCCGGCTGCTCGGGCCCGCTCATCCCAGCACGGAATTCAGCTATCACTCGCTGGGACGCGCGCAACTCGAGGCCGGCGACTACGCCGGCGCCGTCGCGACCTTCCGGCAGTCAGTGGCCATCATGGCGGCCTTGCCCGACGCGCCGGCACGCAGTGTCGCGCTCGAGGAAATGAATCTTGGCGTCGCGCTCGATGGCGTCCGGCAGGACGAGGAAGCGCTCGTGCACTTCGGTCGGAGCATCGCCATCTTCGCCAACGCCGAGGGCGACCCCGACGCGTATCTGCCGCGCGCACGGTCGTACAAGGCGCTGGCGCTCACCCGACTGGGTCGCATCGAGGAAGCCGACCAGCTGTTCCGCGACGCCGCGGCGTCGCGGATGCCGGGCGCCGCCGGTTCCATCCACACGCTGCGCCTGGCCTACCTCCGCAGCCGACAACAGCGAACGGGCGAGGCGATCGAGCTGGCGCGCTCCGGGCTCGCCGGGCTGCCAGCGTCGACACCCAAGTACGCGCGCGCGACCGCTGATCTTCTCGCCGGCACGTCCTTGCTGGAGAGCGGCCGTCCGGACGACGCGGTGGCTCCCTTGCGCGAGGCGGTCGCCCTGTTTCGCGAGCGGCAGCTCGGCATGTCGGCGGAGCACGCGGAGGCGATCGCGGCGCTGGCCCGCGCTGAAGCGGCGACGCCCAGCGGCGCGGCATCGGCGCCGCCGCGGTAACCGATCGGGATTCGAAGCCACGCGCTCCGGGCGCGTCAGAATGGCCGCTCCTTACCGGAGGGCCGCCGCTTGGACACTGCCACTTCCCGCATCGCCATCGTCGACGCCGCCGCCGCCGATCTCGACGCCCAGCTGATCGCCTGGCGGCGCGACTTCCACCAGCACCCCGAGCTCGGCAACCGCGAGACCCGCACTGCGGCGAAGGTCGCGGACCATCTGCGGTCGCTCGGTTTCGACGAGGTGCGGACCGGCGTTGCCCACACCGGCGTCGTCGGCCTGCTCATGGGTGGCCGGCCCGGCAAGTGCGTCGCGCTGCGCGCCGACATGGACGCGCTGCCGGTCGAGGAACGCGCCGACGTGCCGTTCGCGTCGAAGGCGCGGAGCACCTTCAACGGGCAGGACGTCGGCGTCATGCACGCCTGCGGCCACGACGCCCACATCGCCATCCAGATGGCCGTCGCGTCGCTGCTCGCCGGCATGCGCGAGCGCATCGCCGGCTCGGTGAAGTTCATCTTCCAGCCGGCCGAGGAGATGCCGCCCGAGGGCGAGGAAGGCGGTGCGCAGCTGATGATCAAGGAAGGGGCGCTCCAGAACCCGGAGCCCGACGCGATCTTCGGCCTGCACGTCACCTCGCAGCTCACGACCGGGACGATCGGCTTTCGGCCCGGGCCGGCGATGGCGAGCTCCGACAGCTTCAAGATCGCCGTGCTCGGCCGGCAGACGCACGGCGCCATGCCGTGGCGCGGCGTCGACCCGATCGTCACCGCGGCGCAGGTCGTGCTCGGCCTGCAGACCATCGTTTCGCGCCAGGTCGACCTGACGCAGGAGCCGGCGGTCGTCACGATCGGCGCGATCAAGGGCGGGGTGCGCCAGAACATCATCCCCGACCGGGTCGACATGATCGGCACGATCCGCACCTTCAACGAGCCGATGCGCGACGACATCCACGTGCGCGTCAAGCGCACCGTCGAATCGATCGCGGCAGCCTCGAGCGCCGGCTGCGAGGTCTGCATCGACAAGCACTACGCGGTGACGATCAACGACGCCGAGCTCACCGAGCAGATGCGGCCGACGCTCGAGCGCGTCGCCGGGCCGGGCAAGGCGAACGTGATCCCGAAGGTCACCGGCTCGGAGGACTTCTCGTTCTTCCAGCAGAAGGTGCCGGGCCTCTTCTTCTTCATCGGCGTCAGTCCCGAGTGGCAGGACCCGAAACGATCGCCGCCGAACCACTCGCCGCTCTTCTACATCGACGAGGCCGGCCTCGGCCTCGGTGTACGGGCGATGGCGAACCTGGTGTTCGACTATCTCGGCGACGGCGCCTGACGGAACGGCGCCCGGTACAGCCAGACCGGCCGGCCGCCCTCGAGCTCGATCACGTGCTCGGCGATCAACCCGAGCGCTTCGAACTCCAGGCTGGCGAGCCACGCGCCCGGCGCGAGCTCGCGAGCCGCCTTGGCCGCCGCGCGGGCCATGCTCTCGGGGCGCTGGAAGAGGTAGACGAGAGCGTAGGACGACCACTCCGCCGACCACATGTCGCCACGCCGCACCGTCACGCCGAGCCGCGAGCGGCTGCAGCGCCAGGCGCACACCGCTGCCAGCGGCCGGCTCCACTCGATGCCCTCGAGGGTGGCCGTCGGGAACGCGCGGCGCAACGCCGCCAGGCCGGCGCCGAGGCCGCAGCCCGCGTCGAGCACCCGTGCACCGACCGGCAGGCGGATGCGGCGGCCGATGGCGTCAAGGGCGCCGAACGGCGTGGGAAAGAGCGGCGCGTCGCGCCAGGTGTGTGCGGGGTAGAGCAGTGCGAGCGCGACCACCGGCGCGAGCCAGGTCCAGGCGGGCCAGGATGCCGCCGAGCCGGTGACGAGCATCGACACCGGGAAGCCGGCCGCGACGAAGAGGCGCCGCCACGCCGTCGAGGCGAACAGGGCGAGCGCCGCGCCCGCGACGGTGACGACGGCGAACGCCAGCGTCGGCGGTGCACCGGTCGCGCGAAGCGTCGTGTAGGCGAGCCAGCAGGCGGCCCACGCGGCGAGCGCGAGCAGCGGCCAGCCGAAGCCGGCCGCGGGCATGCGGAGCGAGGGCCTGTCCACGTCCGCCCGAACTCGGGGGCCGATGTCAGTACTCGCGCAGCTTCACCCGCAGCCGTGCGATCGACTGGCTGTGCAGCTGGCAGACGCGGCTCTCGGTCACCTTCAGCACCGCCGCGATCTCCTTCAGGTTCATGTCGTGCTCGTAGTACATGCTCATCACGTACTGCTCGCGCTCGGGCAGCACCTTGATCGCCTCGACGAGCGCGGCGCGCATGCGGTGGTCCTGCAGCTGGGCGAGCGGGTCGACCTCCTCGTCGACGACGTGGCGGTCGAGGAAGTCGCTGTCGCCTTCAGGGCCGGCCATGTCCTCGAGGTAGACGAGCTGGGTGCCGCGCACCTTGCCCAGCAGTTCCTGATACTCGACGAGCGTGACGCCCATCTCCCTGGCGATCTCGCTTTCGTGCGGCGCCCGGCCGAGTTGCTGCTCGAGCCTGCTCACCGCCTGCTCGATCGAGCGCTGGTGCTTGCGCGTGCCGCGCGAGAGATAGTCGCTGCCGCGCAACTCGTCGAGCATGGCGCCTCGGATGCGCTGCGTCGCGAAGGTCTCGAACTGCACGCCCTGGCCCGCGTCGAAGCGCGACAGCGCGTCGGTCAGGCCGATCATGCCGACCTGGATCAGGTCGTCGATCTCGACGTTGGCGGGCAGCTTGGCGATCATCTGATGCGCGAGGCGGCGGACGAGCCCGCTGTACTGCTTCAGCGTCGAGTTGAGGTCCAGCTGCCCTTTGGCGGTGTACATGGCGGCTCCGGAGATCATGGGAACGCGTGGCCGTTCGGCCGGTTGGAGGT
>JBBSUK010000149.1:0-8157 GCA_038234975.1 Burkholderiales bacterium | reverse complement strand
TGGCGATCATCTGATGCGCGAGGCGGCGGACGAGCCCGCTGTACTGCTTCAGCGTCGAGTTGAGGTCCAGCTGCCCTTTGGCGGTGTACATGGCGGCTCCGGAGATCATGGGAACGCGTGGCCGTTCGGCCGGTTGGAGGTAAGGGGGGCGGGGCCGGCGGCCAGCGACGCTCGCGCGGGCAGCCGCGGGGCGTCGGCTCGCGCCGATGCGCGGTCGATGCGGGTCGAGACGAGCGCGCGCAGCGCCGCGTTGGGCGGCTCGGTCGCCTCGACGGCCGGGTCGATGCGCGCCGAGGTGCGAACCACGCCGCCGAAGTAGCCCTCGGCGCATGCGGCGATGCTCGCGGCGATGCGGTCGGCACGCGGCGAATGCGCCGCCGCACCGATCACGAGGTCGAAGACGACCAGCGACGCGCGCTGCGCGAGCAGCTTCATCGCCGCGTAGGCATGCGTCACGCTCTGCGGACGGTCGTCGGCGAGGACGATCGGGCACGGTGGCTCGAGCCCGCCCGCCGAGCCGGCTGCGCGGCGCATCGAGAACAGGCGCGCGAGCTCGCTGGCCGGCGCGTGGACGAAGACGGTGTCGCAGCGCGGTGCTGCGTCGGCGAGGGTCTGCAGGAACGACGCCGTCGAGCCGTGGGCGTCGACGAAGCGCAGCGGCAGCGCGCGCGCCGCGAGGTAGGAGACGTTGGGGGAGAGCGCCTCGATGCACTGCGCGAGGTCGACCATCGCCATCTCGCCGGCCTCGCCGGCGCGCTCGCCGGCGTCGACGACGAGGCTGGTGGCGCCGCGCTCGCCCCACGCCGTCGTCAACCGCTCGAGGAGCACGCCGCCAAAGGCGATGTGCGGGTTCGAGACGACGGGGACGAAGCGGGTGCGACGGTGCGAGAACATGCGGCGCAGGCCGTCGGCCTGATCGGCGTGCGAGGAGATGGGTGTCATGCCGTGGCCATCGCGGCGCGGCCCGCGACACCGTGCTGCGGCGCCGTGAACACGAGGTTCATCTCGGCGGCGTCGAAGCGCCACGCCGAACTGCCACCGCCCTTCATCGCCCGATGCACGAGCGAGTGCGCCGAGAGCTGATGCCAGTCTTCGGGCACGCGCTGGCCGTTGGCGACGCCGACGATCGACAGCTTGTGGCGGATCACCGCGTCGAGCGCCGGGCCGAGCTTGACGGCTTCGTCGATCTTCGACAGCACGACGCCGGCGCTGGCCGCCGCGCGGTAGGCCGAGACCACGTCCTCGATCGTCTCGCCCTGCGAGGCCGCGCTGACGACGACGACCTTCCTGATCGACGGGTGCGACACCATCTCGAGCAGCTCGCGGGTGCGGGTGTCACGCTGCGCCATGCCGGCGGTGTCGATCAGCACCAGCTTCTTGGCCGACAGCAACTCCAGGAGGTCTTCGAGCGACGCGCGGTCGTGCGCGGTGTGCACCGGCACGCCGAGGATGCGGCCGTAGGCGCGAAGCTGTTCCTGGGCGCCGACGCGATACGCGTCGAGCGTCACGAGGCCGAGGTTGGAGGCGCCGTGTCGCGCCGCGAAAGCGGCGGCGATCTTGGCGGTGGTGGTGGTCTTGCCCACGCCGGTCGCACCGACCAGCGCGTAGACGCCGCCACGCGACTCGATCGCGGCCTCTTCGCCGGCCGCGCGGACGTTGCGCTCGAGCACCTGTGCCGCCCACGCCGCTTCTTCGCCGTCGCCCGGGAGGTCGTGCGGCAGGCTCTCGGCGAGCTTGCGCACGAGCGCCGGCGAGTAGCCGCAGTCGAGCAGTTTCTGCGTCAACCGTGCTTCGGCCGGTCGGCGCTGCAGTTTCTCCATGAATGCGAGCGCGCCGAAGCGTTCCTCGATCAGGCCCTTCATCGAGCGCATCTCGGCGAGCAACTCGGCGGCGCGCTCGGCGTCGACCTGCGCCATCGGGTTCGCATGGTCGCCGGCACCGGCGTCGATGCGGATCGGCTCGTCGGCGAACGGCGGCTCGGCGACCGGTGCTGCGGCAGCGGCTTGCCACGACTGCCGCGACACCTCGGCGCCGGCAGAGGCTGCGGCGTAGATCGCCGCCGGCGTCAGCGTGCGCTCGTGCAGCGTCTCGTCGTCGTCGACGCGAACGTCCAGGCGCGATCCGGTCCTCGTCGGCTCGACGACCGCGGGCTCCGGCTGCTTCGCGCCGAGCTCGGCCTGACGGCGCTTGAGCACGCGCCGCCGCACGTAGTCCTGGAACGAGAGTGTGCTCATCTCCATGCGTTCGGCGTCTTCGTCGGCGGTGCTCTGGCCGAGCGTCGACTGGACCTGCGCCGCGCGAGTCGCCGTCGCGGCGATGCCGGCGGTCGGCCGAGCCGACTGCTCGACCTCGCGCATCGCTTCCGGCGTCATCGCCAGCACCTCGACGCCGCTGCCTGCAGGCTGCGTCGACAGGATCACGGCGTCGTCGCCGAGCGCCTCGCGGACCATCCGGAACGCCTCTCGCGAGGTGCGGGCGTGGAATCTCTTGACGTTGGAAGTCATGTCGCCTCCCGCCGGGCCGCCCCAAGGGAGGCGTGCCCCCCGCGGGGGGGCAGCGAACGAACGTGAGCGTGAGGGGTCATGCTGTGCCTCCGATGATCGAGCCGATGCGGATGGAATGCGTTTCAGGAATCTCGCTGTGCGACAGCACCTTCAGGCGCGGCGCGGCGCGCTTGAGCAGGCGGGCCATCGGCGCGCGGATGAGGTCGGGCACCAGCAGGCAGGCGGGGTGGCCGAGGTTCTCCTGCCGAGTCGCCGATTCGGCGGCGCTGCGCGTCAGCACGTCGGCGACGCCGGGGTCGAGCACCGCGCCGTGCGGCGATGCGAGCGCCTGCGTCACCATGCGCTCCAGGTCGGGTTCGAGGGCGATCACGTCGAGCTCCCGGGCGGGGCCGTAGATCTGCTGGACGATGGCCGGCGCGAGGTGCACGCGAATGCGCTTGGCCAGCTCCGACGGGTCGGTGATCGTGGCGGCGTATTCCGCCAGGCACTCGACGATCGAGCGCATGTCGCGAATGTGGACGCCCTCCTCGAGCAGCAGCTGCAGCACCTTCTGCAGCGCGGCGATGCCGACCATCTTGGGCACCACGTCCTCGATCAGCTTGGGCGCGAGCCTGGTGACGTGCTCGACGAGCGATTGCGTCTCGACCCGGCCGAGCAGCTTGGCGGCGTGCACCTGCATCAGGTGCGACAGGTGGGTGGCGACGACCGTGGAGGAGTCGACCACCGTGTAGCCGGCCATCTGCGCCTGCTCGCGCTGCCGCTCCTCGATCCACGTCGCCGGCAGGCCGAACGCCGGGTCGGTGGTGGCGGTGCCGAGCAGCGGCACGCCGGACAGCGCGGCGCCGCCCGGGTTGATCGCGAGGAACATGCCGGGGAAGGCCTCGCCTTCGCCGACGATCGCACCGCGCAGGGTGATGCGGTAGGCCGCGGGCTTGAGTTCGAGGTTGTCGCGGATGTGCACGGGCGGCGGCAGGAAGCCGACGTCCTGCGCGAACTTGCGGCGCACGCCCTTGATGCGCGTGAGCAGGTCGCCCTGGCGCTGCTTGTCGACCAGCGAGATGAGCCGGTAGCCGACTTCGAGGCCGAGCGTGTCGACCGGCTGCAGGTCGTCCCAGGTTGCCTCGGCGTTGGCCTCGACGGGAGCCGGCGGCGGCTTGGGCGCGTTGCGCGCGGCGGCCTGTCGGCGGTGCAGCGTCCAGGCGCCCCAGCCCAGCGCCGAGGCGATGACGCCGAAGACGACGTGCGGCATGCCGGGTATCGCGCCGAGCACGCCGAGCACGCCGGCGACGACCGCCAGCGAGCGCGGCGACGAGAACACCTGCGCCGTGATCTGGCTGCCGACGTCCGCGTCCTTGCCGACGCGCGAGACGACCATCGCCGCCGCCACCGAGATCAGCAGGGCCGGGATCTGCGCGACCAGCGCGTCGCCGACCGCGAGCAGGATGTAGCTGTCGGCCGCCTGCGACGCCGACAGGTCGTGCTGGGCGATGCCGATGACGAAGCCGCCGATGATGTTGATGAACAGGATCAGCAGCCCGGCCATGGCGTCGCCGCGCACGTACTTCGAGGCGCCGTCCATCGAGCCGAAGAACTCGGCTTCGTCGGCCACCTCCGAGCGGCGGCGCCTGGCCTCCTTCTCGTCGATCAGGCCGGCGTTCATGTCGGCGTCGATCGCCATCTGCTTGCCGGGCATGGCGTCGAGCGTGAAGCGGGCGCCGACCTCGGCGATCCGCTCGGCGCCCTTCGTGACCACCACGAAGTTGATGACGACGAGGATCGCGAAAACGATCAGGCCGACGGCGAAGTTGCCGCCGATCAGGAAGTGGCCGAACGACTCGATGACCGCGCCCGCGGCGCCCGGGCCGCCGTGGCCTTCGAGCAGCACGACCCGCGTCGACGCGACGTTGAGAGAGAGCCGCAGCAGCGTCGTCAGCAGGATGACCGCGGGAAAGGCCGCGAAGTCGAGCGGTCGCACCATGTAGGCCGCGACCATCATCACCATCAGCGCCATGGCGATGTTGAAGGTGAACAGGAGATCGAGCGCGACCGGCGGCAGCGGCAGCACCATCATCGCCAGGATCATCACGACGACGAGCGGCGCCATCAGCGCCTTGATCGCCTTCGCGTTCGGCCCGAGCCAGGCCTGGCTCTTGAGCATCAGTTCGTTCATGCGGTGACTTCAGGAGCGAGGTTCGGGGGGTTCTTCTCGTGCGGATCGAGCTCGCGCGGCACATCGAGCTCGGGCAGCTCGCCCGGCGTCGGCGCACGGCCGGCGAGCGCCGCGCGCAGCTGGTAGACATACGCGAGCACCTGCGCGACGGCGGCGAACAGCGCCGCCGGAATCTCCCGGTCGAGCTCGGCGTGGGCGTAGAGCGCACGCGCCAGCACCGGCGCCTGCAGCACCGGCACCTTTGCGCCGGCGGCAACGTCGCGGATGCGCATCGCCAGCAGGTCGGCGCCCTTGGCGACGACGCGCGGCGCGCCCATCGACGCGTCGTCGTACTTGAGCGCCACCGCGTAGTGGGTCGGGTTCATGACCACGAGGTCGGCCTTCGGCACCGCCGTCAGCATCCGGCGCTTGGTCATCTCGCGCATCCGCGCGCGGACCTTTCCCTTCACCTCGGCGTTGCCCTCGAGCTCCTTGTGCTCCTGCTTGACCTCCTGGTGGCTCATCTTCAGCTTGCCGGCGTGCAGGCGCTTCTGCAGCGGCACGTCGACCAGCGCGAACAGCGCCAGCGCGACCACGAGCAGCGACACGCCGCCGGCGATCACGCCCGACGCCGAGCCGATCGCGGCTGGCACCGGCATCGCCAGCACGCCGGCAAACGCCGCCGCATGGCTCGACAGCCACGTCGCGCCGACGCCGCCGAGCACGAGTGCGAGGACGCTGGCCTTGATCGCGTCGATCAGCTGCTGCTTGGAGAAGACACGAGCGATGCCCGAGAGCGGGTCGAGCTTGGAGAACTTCGGCTCGATCGGCTTCAAGGTCCAGCCGAGCCGCCCCATCGCCAGGGCGGCGAGCACCGCCACGGCCATCATCGCCAGGCCGAACGGCACGGCCGCGATCGCCCAGGTGAGCGCGCCGTCGCCGAGGCGCTGCCCCATCGCGTGCCCGCCGAGCGCCTGGGCGCGGTCAAAGGTGAGCGCCGACGCCACCGCGTCCTTCAGAACGCCGCTCACCAGCGGGGCGGCGACGGCGATCAGCGCACCGCCGGCGGCCACCGCGGCGAAGTGGCCGAGGTCGCGTGAGCGCGCGACCTGGCCTTCCTCGCGCGCCTTCTCGAGCTTGCGCTCGGTGGCGGGAAGTTGTTTGTCCTGAGCGGAGGTGTCGGCCATGGCGGGTGCGTCGCGTCACCGGATTGTTCCGGGGCACCCTGCAAACTTGAGCCCGATAAGGGCCCGGAAGTCCGCGCTATTCCGACGCCGCCGCGACCTCTGCCGGTTCAGCGGCCGCCGCAGCGGCGGCTTTCGTGGCCGCATCGAAAAGCCGCGGCGCCGCGCGGCGCATCTTCTGCGCCAGCACCTCGCGCGAGAACGGCTTGACGATGTAGCCGGCAGCACCTTCGGCCGCCGCGCGGACGATCTCGTCCTTGCGTGCCTCCGCGGTCACCATGAGCACCGGCAACCCGCGCCAGCGGTCTTCCTTGCGGATGGCGGCGAGCAGCTCGAAGCCGTTCATGCCCGGCATGCCGATGTCGGTGATGACGAAGTCGAAGGCGTCGCCGCGCAGCTTCTCGAGCGCGGTGAAGCCGTCGCCGGCCTCCTGCACCGATTCGAAGCCGAGCTCGCGCAGCTGCATGCGCAGCACGCGCCGCAGCGTCGCGAAATCGTCGACCACGAGAATGCGCATCGGCATCTTCCCGACTTTGAGGCTCAGTGCGTGAAGCCGGTACCGAACGTGCCCAGGCGAGTGCCGCCCGCGGAGCGCGCCGGTGCCGGATCGCCGCCGCCCTGCGCGGCCGGCTCCTCGACCTCGCCTTGATTGGGCGAGAGCTGCAGCAGCCGTTCTTCGGCCTCCTGGTTGAGGACGATGATGCTGATGCGCCGGTTCATCGGGCTGCTCGGCTCCGACGGGGCGAACAGCCGGCTCGATGCCATGCCCTGCACGAGCGCCATGCGGTCGTCCGGCAGCCCGCCAGCGACGATCTCGCGCCGGCTCGCGTTGGCCCGGTCGCTCGACAACTCCCAGTTGCTGTAGCCACGCTCGCCGCCGGAGAACGGCTGCGCGTCGGTATGGCCCTCGAGCGTGACGCGGTTCGGCACGTCGACCAGCACCTTGCCGATCTCCTGCAGCAGGTCGCGCATGTAGGGCTTCACCACCGCGCTGCCGCTGTCGAACATCGGCCGGTTCTGCTCGTCGACGATCTGGATGCGCAGGCCGTCGCGCGTCATGTCGAGCCGGATCTGCGACTTCATCGCCGCCATCTTGGGGCTCGCCGTGAGCGCCTGCTCGACCTTCTGCTTGAGCGCCTCGAGCCGGGCCGCTTCGGCACGCTTCTGCTCGGCCTTGAGCGCCTTCAGCGCCAGCAGCTTGCGCTTGGCTGCGACGTCGCCGTCCTTGACCTGTCCGGTGGTGCGCGACAGATCGGTGCCGCCGCCGCGAACCACGTGCGACGAATCGCCCGAGCCGGTGCCGCCCATCAGCGACACGCGCAGCGGCGAGTTGAAGAAGTCGGCGATGCCCTTCTTGTCGCCCTCGGTCGTCGAGCCGAGCAGCCACATCAGGAGGAAGAACGCCATCATCGCGGTGACGAAGTCGGCGTAGGCGATCTTCCAGGCGCCGCCATGGTGGACGTGGCCGCCCTTCTTGACGCGCTTGATGATGATGGGTTGCAGCTTTTTCGAGTCGCCGGCCATCATCGGTCTCCGGTCAGTTCGTTCGCGGAGGTGTGCGCGGAGGCGATCACGCCTTCTTTCCCTTCACGTGCCCTTCTAGCTCGACGAAGGTCGGGCGGTCTTTCGAGTAGAGGACCTTGCGGCCGAACTCGACGGCGACCTGCGGTGCATAGCCCTGCATCGAGGCGAGCAGGGTCGTCTTGATGCACTGCAGTTCCTTCGAGCCTTCGTCGACCTTCTGCTCCATGAGACCGCCGAGCGGCTCGACGACGGCGTAGGCCAGCAGGATGCCGAGGAAGGTGCCGACCAGCGCCGAGCCGATCATGCCGCCGAGGACAGCGGGCGGCTGGCCCACCGAGCCCATCGTGTTGACGACGCCGAGCACGGCGGCGACGATGCCGAAGGCAGGCAATGCGCCGGCGAGGCGCTGCAGCGCGGAGACCGGGCCGTGGGCCTCGTTGTGGTGGGTCTCGATCTCCGAGTCCATCAGGCTCTCGATCTCGTGCGAGTTGAGGTTGCCCGAGACCATCATGCGCAGGTAGTCGGTGATGAATTCGACGACATGGGGGTCGGAGCCGACGGTCGCGTACTTCTGGAAGATCGGCGAGGCTTGCGGTTCCTCGACGTCCTTCTCGATCGCCATCAGGCCTTCCTTGCGTGCCTTCTGCAGGACGTCGTACAGCAGCGCCATGAGCTCCATGTAGCGCGCCTTGGAATACTTGGAGCCCTTCAGCACGCCGGGCAGCGCCGCCAGCGTGGCCTTCAACACCTTGGGCTGGTTGTTCACCGCGAACGCGCCGAGCGAGCCGCCGAGGAT
>JBBSUK010000148.1:0-8359 GCA_038234975.1 Burkholderiales bacterium | reverse complement strand
GAGAAGCGCCACGAGCAGTGCAACGCCGAGGTAGAAGTGCATCTCGACGCACAGGCTCCACAAGTGGCTGGTCGGGTCGATAAGCCAGAACGGTGGCAGATTTCCGATGAACGTCGCGTGCGCCACCCAGGTCTGCCATGGAACCTGCGACACCGAGAGCACGACCGCGATGTAGATCCATGCCAGTGGCACGATGCGACACAAACGCCGGATCAGGAACGCTCGAACGTCTGGGCGGCGCAGCAGGAATGTCGTGATGAGGAAGCCCGACAGCGTGAAGAACAGCGCCATGCCGGCCGACGCGGTCGCTTCGTTGAGCTGCAGCGATTTCGGACCCACCGGGAACAGGTGCCCGCATAGCACCAGCGAGATGCTGATTCCGCGCCAACCGTCGAGCACACCGTAGTGCGAGGCTTCGTGCGCCGGGTCACCGGCAGGTAGCTTGGTCTCGTTCACCGGCTTCCACTCACGTTCGCCAACGCCGGCGCCACCGCCGCGATCGACCCCGCGCCCATCGCGATCACGACATCGCCGCCCCGAGCTTGTTCCAGGATCGTCCGCGGCATCGCGTCGATCTCGTCGACGAACACCGGGTCGACCTTGCCGGCGACGCGCAGCGCCCGCGCCAGCGAACGCCCGTCGGCGGCGACGACAGGCGCTTCGCCTGCGGGATACACCTCCGCGAGCAGCACCGCGTCGGCGCTCGACAGCACCTTGACGAAGTCCTCGAAGCAGTCGCGGGTGCGGGTGTAGCGGTGGGGCTGGAAGGCAAGGACGATGCGGCGGCCGGGGAACGCGCCGCGCGCGGCGGCGAGCGTCGCCTCCATTTCCGCCGGGTGGTGGCCGTAGTCGTCGATCAGCGTGAAGCGGCCCTCGCCGTTCGCGGTCGCGATCTCGCCGTAGCGCTGGAAGCGCCGGTCGACGCCGTCGAACTCCGCCAGGCCGCGAACGACGGCCGCGTCGTCGAGCTCGAGCTCGGTCGCCACGGCGATCGCGGCGAGCGCGTTGCGCACGTTGTGCTCGCCCGGCAGGTTGAGTCGCACGGCGAGATCGGGCATGCGCGTTCCGTTGCGGCGCTGGACGGAAAAGCGCATCGTCCCCGCGTCGGCGCTGACCTCGGTCGCTCGCACCATCGCGTCGGCCGCGAAGCCGTAGGTGACCATCGGTCGCGAGACCATCGGCATGATCGAGCGCACGCCCGGGTCGTCGGCGCAGACGATCGCCGCACCGTAGAACGGCATCTTGTGCACGAAGTCGACGAAGGCCTGCTTCAGGCGCGCGAAGTCGTGGCCATAGGTGTCCATGTGGTCGGCGTCGATGTTGGTCACGACGGCCATCACCGGCAGCAGGTTGAGGAACGACGCATCGGACTCGTCGGCCTCGACGACGATGTAGTCGCCGGAGCCCAGGCGCGCATGCGCGCCGGCGGCGTTGAGCCGGCCGCCGATCACGAAGGTCGGATCGACGCCGGCTTCGGCGAGCACGCTCGTCACCAGCGAGGTCGTCGTCGTCTTGCCGTGCGTGCCGGCGATCGCGATGCCCTGCTTGAGCCGCATCAGCTCGGCCAGCATCACGGCGCGCGGCACCACCGGCACCCTTCGCGCCCGCGCCGCGACGACCTCGGGGTTGTCGCCCTTCACCGCGCTCGACGTGACGACCGCCTCGGCGCCGGCGATGTGCGCCGCGTCGTGCCCGAGCGAGACGCGGATGCCGAGCGCGGCCAGCCGCGCGGTGGTCGCGCCGGCTTGCTGGTCCGAGCCGGAGACGACATAGCCGAGGTTGTGCAGCACCTCGGCGATGCCGCTCATGCCGGCACCGCCGATGCCGACGAAGTGGATGTGCTTGACGGCGTGCTTCACGACCTGGCCCCCGCGGGCACCAGCCTGGCGATCTCGTCGGCGACCCGCGCCGCGGCGTGCGGCCGGGCAAGCGCACGGGCCTTGCTGGCCATCGCCAGCAGCACGTCGCGCGTCATGCCGGCGATCAGCTCGGCGAGCCGGCGTGGTGACAGCTCGGCCTGCGGGAGGTGGATCGCGGCGCCGTGCGACGCGAGCCATTGTGCGTTGTCGCGCTGGTGCGAGGTCGTGCTGACGACGAAGGGCACGAGCACCGCGGCGACGCCCGCTGCGCACAGCTCGCTGACCGTGATCGCGCCGGCGCGACACACGATCAGGTCGCAGGCCGCGAGCCGCGCCGGCATGTCTTCGATGAAGGCGAGCACCTCGGCATCGACGCCGGCGCGGGCGTACGCAGCACGCACGTCCGCCTCTCCGGCAGGGCCGGTCTGATGCGTGACGTGCGGGCGCTGCGAGCCGGCGAGCGACGCGACCGCCTCGGGCAAGGTCTCGTTGAGCACGCGTGCGCCCAGACTGCCACCGACGACGAGCACGCGCAACGCGCCGTCGCGACCGGCAAAGCGCACGGCGGGCTCGGCGAGCGATTCGATCGCGGCGCGCACCGGGTTGCCGGTGACGACCGCCTTGGCGCCGAGCGCGTCCGCCGCGGCACCGGCGAAGCCGAAGGCGATGCGGCCTGCCTGCCGGAGAAGCGCCCTGTTGCTGAGCAGCAGTGTCGCGTCGGCGTTGACGAGCAGCAGCGGGCGACGCTGCAGCCATGCGACCCAGCCGCCCGGCACGCACACGTAGCCGCCCATTCCGAGCACCGCGTCGGCGCGCCGTTTCGCGAAGATGCCGGCGCAGGAGACGGCCGCCATCGCCATCCGGAGCGCGCCGATCGCGTTGCCGACCAGGCCCTTGCCGCGCATGCCGGCGAACGACACGCGATCGAGCGCGATGCCGCTCGGTGGCACGAGCCGATTCTCGAGACCCCGCGTGGTGCCGAGCCAGCTCACCGTCCAGCCACGCCGCTGCATTTCCTCGGCCACCGCGAGACCCGGCATCACGTGCCCGCCCGTACCGGCCGCCATCACGACAAGATGGCGACCGGTCATGCGCGGCCTCCGCGCATGAGTTGCCTGTTCTCGATGTCGACGCGGATCACGATGGCGATCGCGACGAGGTTCATCACGATCGCCGATCCACCGTAGCTCATGAGAGGCAGCGTCAACCCCTTCGTCGGCAGCACGCCGAGGTTGACGCCCATGTTGATGAACGCCTGCCAGCCGATCCAGATGCCGATGCCCTGCGCATAGAGCCCGGCGAACACGCGGTCGAGGGCGATCGCCTGGCGGCCGATGTGGAACAGGCGCCGCGCCAGCCAGAAGAAGGCGACGATCACGCAGGCGACGCCGATGAAGCCGAGCTCCTCGCCGATCACGGCGAGCAGGAAGTCGGTGTGCGCCTCGGGCAGGTAGTGCAGCTTCTCAAGGCTCGACCCGAGCCCCTGGCCGAAGATCTCGCCGCGGCCGAAGGCGATCAGCGAATGCGAGAGCTGATAGGCCTTGCCGAGCGTGTAGCGCTCGTCCCACGGGTTCAGGTAGGCAAAGATGCGCTCGCGGCGCCACTCGCTGAAGCTGATCATGAGGACGAACGCGCCGACGAGCACCGCGGTGGTCAGCAGGAACATCCGGCCGTTGACGCCGCCGAGGAAGAGGATGCCCATCGCGATCGTGGCGATGACGAGGAAGGCACCCATGTCGGGCTCGGCCAGCAGCAGCAGGCCGACCACGGCGAGCGAGATGGCCATCGGCACGACGGCGCGCAGGAAGTTCTCCTTCACGTCCATTCGGCGGACCATGTAGCCGGCGGCGTACATGGCGATCGCCAGCTTGGTGAGCTCCGATGGCTGGAAGCTCATGAAGCCGAGCGGGATCCAGCGGCGCGCGCCGTTGACGCCCTTGCCGATGAACGGCACCAGCACCATCACGAGCAGCAGCAGCGACGCCACGAAGATCCAGGGCGACAGCCGCTCCCACGTCGAGACCGGCACCTGCGCCGCGATCAGCGCGGAGACGATCGCGACGCCCATGGACAGCAGGTGGCGGGTGAGGAAGAACGTCGTCGTGTAGCGGGCGAACTTCGGGTTGTCGGGCAAGGCGACCGAAGCACTGAACACCATCACGAGGCCGAGCGCGAGGAGTGCGACGACAACGGTCACGAGGGTGCGGTCGAAGCCGAGGACGCGCGCCGGTCGCAACGTATCGCCGCTCACCCATTCGCGAACCGGAATCGCCTCCGCGACGGCCTGCCTCGCGCGCTTCGCCGGCCTGTCGGCGGGTGCGCCCCGGCGCTCTCGCCTCGCGAACGACGCGACGCGCGCCCAGGCGCCCTGGAGCGCGCCCTGGAACGAGGCGGTGAGGACGCCGTTCACGCGGCGACGCCCCGCTCGGCCGCCAGCACGCGGACGGATTCGACGAAGACCTCGGCACGGTGCGCGTAGTTGCGGAACATGTCGAGGCTCGCGCACGCCGGGCTGAGCAGCACCGCGTCGCCAGCGTGCGCGGCAGCGAAGGCGGTGCGAACGGCGGCCTCGAGGCTGGCGCTGCGTTCGAATGCGACGCCGGCAGCTTCCGCAACCGACTCGATGGCTCCCGCGTCGCGGCCGATCGTGACCGCGCTGCGCGCATGGCTCGCCAGCGCCGGCCCGAGCGGCGCGAAGTCCTGCCCCTTGCCGTCGCCGCCGAGGATGCAAACCAGCTTGGCCGGGGCGCGGTCTGCACCGAGCCCTTCGAGCGCCGCAACGGTCGCGCCGACATTCGTTCCCTTGCTGTCGTCGATGAAGTCGACGTCGTCGACGATGGCGATCCACTCGACCCGGTGCGGCTCGCCACGGTAGTCGCGCAGGGCGTGCAGCATCGGCGCCAGCGGGCATCCGACGGTGCTCGCGAGTGCCAGTGCCGCCAGTGCGTTGAGCGCGTTGTGACGGCCGCGGATGCGCAGCGCATCGGCCGGAATCAGCGGCTGGACGAGCGGCGGCGCGTCGCGGTCGCCCGACTCGTCGACGATCGCGCGGGCGAGCCAGGCGATGTCGTTGGAGACGACGAGGCCGAAGTCACCCGGGACCTGCGGCGCCGTGTTGCCGAACGCCACCACCCGACGCTCGACGACGCGCGCCGCTCGACCTTTCTTCGTCGGCGGCAGCGTTCGCGGCGCCGGAACGAGGCGCATCGCCGCCGGGTCGTCGCGGTTGACGACGACGACCGCGCGTTCGCCGAACACGCGCGCCTTCGCATCGGCATAAGCGGCCATGTCGCCGTGCCAGTCGAGGTGGTCCTCGGTGACGTTGAGGAGCGCAGCAGCGTCCGCCAGGTCGGCCGCGCCCGCATCGGCCAGCTGGAAGCTCGACAGCTCCAGCACCCAGACCTCGGGCAGGCGATCACGGAGCGCGGGCTGATCGTCAGCCGCTTCTGCACCGTCCGCTGCCTCGGCCTGGCCCGCCGCTTCGGCTTCGTTGAGCGTCTGCAGCATCGTCGGTCCGATGTTGCCGGCGACGGCGACACGCTTGCCGCTGCTGCGGACCAGCAGCGCGGCCAGTGCGGTCGTCGTCGTCTTGCCGTTCGTTCCCGTCACGGCGATGACCCTGGGCGCGTAGTCGATCGCGGCGCGCAACGCATCGAGCGCGGCCGCGAACGCGTCGAGCTCGCCGCCGACCGGAACGCCGCGCTCGCGCGCCGCCGCGAGCAGCGCAGCAATGCTGCGGTCGCCCGGCGCAAGGCCGGGGCTCTTGAAGACGCGGTCGACGCCGTCGAGGTCGGCAGCCTCGAGCGGGCGCGATGCGATGCGCACGACGCCGGGCACCGCAGCGGCCAGCCTCGCCTCGCCGGGTGGTTGCGCGCGCGAGTCCCAGACGCGCACCTCGTCGCCCGAGCGCGCCGCCCAGGCGGCGATCGCGAGCCCGGATTCGCCGAGGCCGAGGACGAGGGTCGTCGTCATCGCAGCTTCAGGCTCGCCAGCCCGACCAGGCACAGCAGCATCGTGACGATCCAGAAGCGCACGACGACCTGCGTCTCCTTCCAGCCGGTCTTCTCGAAGTGGTGGTGCAGTGGCGCCATGCGGAAGAAGCGCCGGCCCTCGCCGTACCTTCGCTTGGTGTACTTGAACCACAGCACCTGCGCCATCACCGACAGCGCCTCGACGACGAAGACGCCGCCCATGATCGCGAGCACGATCTCCTGCCGCGTGATGACGGCGATCGTGCCGAGCGCGCCGCCGAGCGCGAGCGCGCCGACGTCGCCCATGAACACCTGCGCCGGATGGGCGTTGAACCACAGGAAGGCGAGACCCGCGCCCGCCATGGCCGCGCAGAAGATGAGCAGCTCTGCTGCGCCGGGAATGTAGGGAAACAGCAGGTAGCGCGAATAGACCGAGCTGCCGGTCACGTAGGCGAAGATGCCCAGCGCCGAGCCGACCATCACCACCGGCATGATCGCCAGACCGTCGAGCCCGTCGGTGAGGTTGACGGCGTTGCTCGAGCCGACGATGACGAGGTAGGTCAGCACGATGAAGCCGAACACGCCGAGCGGATAGCTCACGCTCTTGAAGAACGGCACGATGAGGTCGGCCTTGGGCGGCAGGTCGTTCGAGAAGCCGCTCTGCACCCAGCGCACGAACAGCTCGAGCACGCGCAGGTTCGATGTTTCACTGACCGAGAACGCCAGATAGAGCGCGGCGACGATGCCGATCAGCGACTGCCAGGCGTACTTCTCGCGCGAGCGCATGCCTTCGGGGTTCTTCTGCACGACCTTGCGCCAGTCGTCGGCCCAGCCGATGGCACCGAAGCCGATCGTCACGAGCATGACGATCCAGACGAAGCGGTTCGACCAGTCGAACCACAGCAGCGTCGACACGCCGATGCCGATCAGCACCAGCACGCCACCCATCGTCGGCGTGCCGGTCTTGGCGTGGTGCGTGTCCATGCCGTAGGCGCGGATCGGCTGGCCGATCTTGAGCGCCGCGAGCCGGCGGATGACCCAGGGGCCGAACGCCAGGCCGATGAGCAGCGCGGTCATCGCCGCCATCACGGCGCGGAAGGTGATGTACTGGAAGACGCGCATGAAGCCGAACTCCGGCGACAACGTCTGCATCCAGTTGGCCAGGCTAAACAGCATCGCGCGGCTCCGATGCGAGCGCCGACGCGTCCTGCAGGGCGAGCAGCGCGGCGACGACGCGCTCCATCTTCATGAACCGCGAACCCTTGACGAGCACCGATGCGAACGGTGGCGCATCGTCGAGTGCGGCGAGCAGCGCGTCGACGGTTGCGAACGCGCGCGCGCCAGCGAACGGCGCAGCGGTGTTCGCCGACTCCGCGCCGGCCGCCCACAGGACATCGATGTCGCGCGCTGCAGCGTGTGCGCCAACCTCGCGGTGCAGCGCCGGACCCTGGTCGCCGACCTCGCCCATGTCGCCCAGCACCAGCCAGCGCGGCGCCGGCAGCGCGGCGAGCACGTCGATCGCGGCACGCGCCGAGTCGGGGTTGGCGTTGTAGGTGTCGTCGACCAGCGTGCGGCGCCGGCCGTCGATCGTCACGCTGCGCGCGTCGGAGCGGCCGCGCACGGGCGTAAAGGCGGCCAGACCGCTCGCGATGGCAGCAAGCGGCGCACCGGCGGCGATGCCGGCGGCAGCGGCGGCGTACGCGTTGCGTACGTTGTGCGCGCCGGCGATGCGCAGGTCGAAGGAAGCGTCGCCGAGCGGCGTGCGCAGCGCGATCGTCCAGTGATCGTCGTGCCAGCGCGCGCTTCCGCCGACGTCGCCCGCGTCGCCCTCGTCGCCCTCGTCGCCCTGCGCGAACGTCACCGTGCGGCGTTCGCCGGCGATCGCGCGCCACGTCGCCGTGTGCGCATCGTCGGCCGGGAACACGGCGACGCCGTCGGCACCCAGCGCCTCGATCACGGTGCCGTTCTCGCGCGCCACCGCGTCGACCGTCGCCATGAACTCGAGGTGCTCGCGCTGCGCGTTGTTGACGAGCGCGACCGTCGGCGCGGCAATCGCGGCGAGCCGCGCGATCTCGCCCGGGTGGTTCATGCCGAGCTCGACGACGCCGGCGCGGTGGTGCGACCGCAGGCGCAGCAGCGTCAGCGGCAGGCCGACGTCGTTGTTGAAGTTGCCCGCGGTCGAGAACGCCGCCGGGCCGATCCACGCGCGCAGGATGGAGGCCACCATCTGCGTCACCGTCGTCTTGCCGTTGCTGCCGGTGACGGCAACGAGCGGCAATGCGTGCCGCTGCCGCCACGCCGCCGCCAGCGAGCCGAGCGCGATGCGCGTGTCGTCGACCTCCATGCCTGCGAGGCCCGCAGCGTCGAGGCCGCGCTCGGCGAGCGACGCGACGGCGCCCCTCGCCTTCGCATCGGCCAGGAACTCGGTGGCGTCGAAGCGGTCGCCGCGAAGAGCGACGAAGCCGTCGCCGGCGCGCAGCGTGCGCGTGTCGCTGTGCAACCGCAGCACCGGCGTCGAGGCGTCGCCGT
>JBBSUK010000147.1:0-8533 GCA_038234975.1 Burkholderiales bacterium | reverse complement strand
CGACCTCGATCAGCGAGCGCTTGCCGGCGGCGGCGTCCATCGTCTGCGCGAACAGCTTGGCCGGCAGGTCGAGGTAGACGCCGCCCGGCCGGCCCGACAGCGCCGAGCGGATCGCCCGCGCGATGCCGACGCCGATGTCCTCGGCGTGCAGCACCCGGTATGCGGCCTTGCACAGCGGCTTGGCGATCGCCAGCTGGTCCATCTCCTCGTAGTCGCCCTGCTGCAGGTCGACGATCTCGCGCTCGCTCGACCCGCTGATGAGGATCATCGGGAAGCAGTTGGTCGTCGCGTTCGCGAGCGCCGTCAGTCCGTTGAGGAAGCCCGGTGCGGAAACGGTGAGGCAGATGCCGGGCTTGCCGGTGAGAAAGCCCGCGGCCGCGGCGGCGTTGCCGGCGTGCTGCTCGTGGCGAAACGAGATGACGCGCAGGCCCTCGGCCTGCATCTTGCGCGTCAGGTCGGTGATGGGAATGCCCGGCAGGCCGAAGATCGTGTCGATGCCGTTGAGCTTGAGCGCGTCGATGACGAGGTGGAAGCCGTCCGTCGTCGCTGCGGCCTCGGCGTCGGCGCGCGCCGGGGCGGCATCGGTCGTGGAGGCCGGCGGCGGCTTGAGGACTGCGGACATTCGGGTCTCCTTCGGTTCTGGCCTGGGCGGCGTTCGGATCGAGCCTGCGACTATCCCTGCCGGGAGGGCCTCGGCCGATGACCTCGGTCAAGGTTCGGGAAATTGGCGCCTGCTGCACCTATGATGGAAATGGACCTCGCCGCACCCGTGACACCCTTTCGCAACCCTCGATGAACCCGATCTCGCTGGAGAACCACCCGGAACGCAACGTCATCCGCGTGCAACTCAGGCAGAACCTCGTCCTGAAAGACCTGACCGACGCGGAACGCGGCGCGCTGGAGCCTCACCTGACGATTGTCGACGGCGCCAAGGGCGAGAGCCTGCTGCACCAGGGCGTGCACGAGATGGAGCAGTACTTCGTGCTCGCCGGCATCCTGAAGCGCGTCGTCGCCAACGCCGACGCGCGCGAGATGATCCTGCGCGTTGCAGACGAGCGCGACATCGAGACCAGCTACGCCGCCTGGCGGCTCGGCACGCCGACCCCGTACAGCATCGTCTGCCTGACCAAGGCGCGGGTGGCGAAGCTGCCGATGCAGGCGTGGGTCGACTTCATGGAGGGCCACCCGGCGCTCAAGGCGACGTTCGAGCACGAGGTCATGCGACTGATGAGCGAGATCATGGCGCACACGATCACGCTGCACCTGCTCGACGCGCCGGGCCGCGTTCACCGCTTCGTCCGCAAGCACGCCGAGCTCGCCGAGCGCATCCCGCGCAAGGAGCTCGCCGCCTACCTGAACCTGTCGGCGGAGACACTCAGCCGGCTGAAGCAGCGCGGCAAGATCTGACCGCTCCGAGCGTTCTGGTCAGACGTTCGACGCCGGAAAGAGCCGCGACTTGGCCATCACCCGCAGCTGGTTGTCGACGGCCTCCACGCCGGCAACCGCCCGGGTGACCCGTTCCGCTGCCGGTCGTTCGTCGGCGTCGAGCACGATGCCGCGCAGCACGACACGGCCCGCCTCGGATTCGATCGTGACGTCGACGTCGCGGGTCGACTCGTCGGCGCGCAAGGCGGCCCGAACCCGCGCCTCGAGCGCCAGCCCCGCGAGCTTCGCCCGCGAGGCGTCGGTCTCGGCGAACTCGGGCCGCGCGGCGAGCGCCCGGATCTGCTCGACGCAGCCGTCGACCGAGACGCGCTCGGTGTTGAGGACGAGGTCGTAGAGCAGCGGATCGCCCCAGGTCACGTCGAACTGATCGTGCATGCGCGCCGCGTGGGCACGGTCGCTGCGGCGGATCTCGGCCTCCGCGAAGTCGGCGTCGTCGTTGCCGAGCCGTTGCTGCAGCCAGGCGACGCGCAGCGCGAGAGGCCGCGTGATGCGCACCCGCACCACGTGCGCCACCGGTCGCAGCAGGCAGGTGGCGCCCCAGCCGCGCAGCACGACGTCACCGCGCGCGGCGTTCTCGAGCACTTCCTCGGTCGTGTAGAGCGCCAGGCTCGAACGGTCGACCTTCAGGCGCTCGATCGTCCCGGCCTTGCCTTCGCGCAGCCGCTTGATCAGGCTCGTCGGGACCTGCATGCGGCTCGCCGCGTGGTCGACGACCTCGTGACGCAGGAGGCGCAGGCCGAGCCCGTGCGCCAGTTGCTCGGCCACTTCCTTGGCGAGCGACCCCATCTCCTGAGTCATGGCGATGACGGGCATGGTCTGTCCTTTCTTCGCGCTCAGTCGACGGGCTGTTCAGCGAGCAGCGGGTCGACCTTCTTCGCCGGGCGCACCCGGCGCAGCAGCATCGAGATCAGCGGCCAGAAGAGCAGGATGAAGGCCAGCGTCGTGATCGAGCCGACCAGCGCGTTCGACCACATGATCGTCACGTCGCCTTGCGAGACGAGCATCGCCTGGCGGAACGAGTCCTCGGCCTTGTCGCCGAGCACCAGCGCGAGCACCAGCGGCGCCAGCGGGTAGTCGAGCTTCTTGAAGACGTAGCCCATGACGCCGAAGCCGAGCATGAACCAGATGTCGAGCATCGCGTTGTGCACGGTGTACGCACCGATCGCGCAGATGACGATGATGACCGGCGCGATGATCGAGAACGGGATCCGCAGGATCGACGCGAACAGCGGCACGGTCGTGAGCACCACGATCAGCCCGGCGATGTTGCCGAGGTACATGCTGGCGATCAGGCCCCAGACGAAGTCCTTCTGCTCGACGAACAGCAGCGGTCCCGGCTGCAGGCCCCAGATGAGCAGGCCGCCGAGCAGCACCGCGGCCGTCGGCGAGCCGGGAATGCCGAGCGCGAGCATCGGCAGCAGCGCGCTGGTGCCGGCGGCATGCGCCGCGGTTTCCGGCGCGATGACGCCCTCGAGCTCGCCGGTCCCGAACTTCGGCCCGTTCTTCGACATCTTCTTGGCCAGGCCATAGCTCATGAACGACGCCGGTGTCGCGCCGCCCGGCGTGATGCCCATCCAGATGCCGACGAGGGCGCTGCGCACCGAGGTGACCCAGTACCTCGGCAGCATCTTCCACGTCTCCCACACGACCTTGGGGTTGATGCGCGCCGCCTTGCCCGAGAAGGCGAGGCCCTCCTCCATCGACAGCAGGATCTCGCCGATGCCGAACAGGCCGATGACGGCGATGAGGAAGTCGAAGCCGCGCATCAGCTCGGCCTGGCCGAACGTCATCCGCAGCTGGCCCGTCACGGTGTCCATGCCGACCGCGGCCAGCGCGAAGCCGATCGCCATCGACACCAGGATCTTGAACGGCGACCCCTTGCCCATGCCGACGAAGCTGCAGAAGGTGAGCAGGTAGACGGCAAAGAACTCCGGCGCGCCGAAGCGCAGCGCGAACCTCGCCACCAGCGGCGCCAGGAAGGTGATCATCAGCACGGCGATCAGGGCGCCGACGAACGACGACGTGAAGGCCGCCGTGAGCGCCTGGCCGGCGTGTCCCTTCTGCGCCAGCGGATAACCGTCGAAGGTGGTCGCGACCGACCACGGCTCGCCCGGGATGTTGAACAGGATGGAGGTGATCGCGCCGCCGAAGAGCGCCCCCCAGTAGATGCACGACAGCATCACGATCGCCGAGGTCGGCGACATCGTGAACGTCAGCGGCAGCAGGATCGCCACGCCGTTGGCGCCGCCGAGGCCGGGCAGCACGCCGATCAGCACGCCCAGCGTGATGCCGACGAACATGAGGCCGATGTTGACCGGCGTGAGGACGACGGCAAAGCCGTGCAGGAGCGAGCCGAGTTCTTCCATGTCGTGCCCGTGCGGTCAGTAGCCGAGGAAGGCCAGCGGCTCGAGCGTTCCCTTGTACAGCGGCACCTTGAACCAGACCTCGAACATGGCGAAGAAGAAGGCGTTGACCAGAACGCCGATCAGCACGCTCTTCCAGATCGGGTACTTGCCGAGGACGACCATGAAGGCGGCGATGTAGATGGCCGACGCGACATACAGGCCGACGAAGACGACGCAGAAGACGTAGACCACGGCCGGCAGCAACACCGACAACACGCGACCGAGCTGCTCGCGGTCGACGAAGACGCCGGTGTCGCGCTTTTTCGAGAACACCGCCTGGAAGAAGATGCCGGCGCTCGCGACGCACAGGATGAGGCCGATGTAGAACGGGAAGTAGCCCGAGCCGGGGCCGTCGCTCGTCCAGCCGGCGCCCAGTCCGCGGGCCTGCACGACGACGGTCGCGCCGGCGACGAACAGCAGCGCCGCGACCACGGCGTCGACGGTGTTGTTCCGTACGACGACGGGGCTCGCGGGCGAATCGACGGGACGTTCTTCGAGCATGCTGTGCTCCCGCCCGCAGAACTACTTCTTGGCCAGGAAGCCCGCTTCGCTCATGAGCTGATGGTGCGTAGCCTCGGCCTTCTCGATCCAGCTGCGGTATTCGGCGCCGCTCATCGACGTCGTGTTGAACGCGCCCTTGGCCATAAAGTCCTTCCAGTCCGGCGTCTCGCGCACCTTCTTCAGCAGGTCGACGTAGAAGGCGGTCTGGTCGGGTGTGACGCCGGGCGCCATGAAGATGCCGCGCAGCATCACGTAGTCGGTCGGGATGCCGGCTTCCTTGCAGGTCGGGATGTCGTTCCACGACATCGTGTCGGTGACCTTCTCCTTGTAGGGCATGCGCGAGTCGTCGAACACGCACAGCGGGCGCAGCTTGCCGGCGCGCCATTGCGCGACGGCCTCGATCGGGTTGTTGACCGTCGAGTCGATGTGGTTGCCCACGAGCTGCACGGCCACCTCGCCGCCGCCCTTGTACGGGATGTAGATGAACTTGGTTCCGGTCGCCTTCTCCAGGCCGACCGTGATGATCTGGTCTTCCTGCTTGGAGCCCGTGCCGCCCATCTTCATCTTGCTCGGGCCCGCCGCCTTCACCGCCGCTATGTAGTCCGCTGCAGTCTTGTATGGCTTCTCGGAATTGACCCAGAGCACGAACTGGTCGAGCGCCATCATCGAGACCGGCGTCATGTCCTTCCAGTTGAAGGGAACGCCCGTCGCCATCGGCGTGGTGAACAGGTTCGACAGCGTGATGATGATCTTGTTCGGGTCGCCCTTGGCTTCCTTGACGTCGAGGAAGCCCTCGGCACCGGCGCCGCCCGACTTGTTGACGACGATCATCGACTCCTTCATCAGCTTGTGCTTGACGATGATCCCCTGGATCAGGCGCGCCATCTGGTCGGCGCCGCCTCCGGTGCCCGCCGGAACGATGAACTCGACGGGCTTGGTCGGTTCCCAGGCCATCGCCGGCGAGGCGACCGCCGCCGCGGCGAGGGCTGCCACGGCACATGCCGTGCGCAAGGTCGAGGCACCGCGGGGGCGGGTGTCGGCAATGCAGGTTGCGAGCTTGTTCATCGTGTCTCCTGGTGGTGTGGCGTAGCGGCGCACTGTCCTTGTGTCTCTTTTCAACCGGCGCCCCGCTCGAAACGCATCGAATGGTCAGACGGACGTCGGGGAGAACGCTTGACTTTCGTCAACTTCCCGGGAAAGAGGGGTTGGGGATTACATCTACTCGCGCAGCTTGCCGAGTGGCCTTGGAAACGGAACGATGCGCGAGATCAACGCAGCGCCGTCACCGAGAAGGAACGTCCGGAACGCGTCGGCCACCGGCGGCAGCCGCTTCGCCCGGCGGTGCACGACATACCAGTCGAGCATCACCGGGAATCGCTCGACGTCGAGCACCACCAGGCTTTTCGACTTCAGCTCGCGCGCGACCGTGTGCGCCGACAGGAAGCTCACCCCCATGCCGGTGATCACCGCCTGCTTGATCGTCTCGGTGCTGCGGATCTCCATCGCGACCTTCAGCTTGCCGAAGCGTGCGCCGAGGCTGTCGCGCATCGAGTTCCAGGTGTCCGACCCCTGCTCGCGGACGAGGAAAGGCTCGGCCATCAGCCGCGCGCGGGACACCGATCGCTGGCCGGCGAGCGGATGTCCGGGCGCGGCGACGATGACGTAGGGATGCGGCGCGAACGACTCGGCGACCATGTCGCCGTCGGCAGGTGGCCTGACCATGACGCCGAGGTCGGTGAGGTTCTGCGCGATGTGCGTGAGCAGCCCCTCGCGGTTGTGGACGGTGAAGTTCAGCGACACGCCGGGATGGCGGCGCACGAACTCGACCAGCAGGTGCGGAAAGAAGTAGTCGCCGGCGCTGATCACGCCGACGTTGAGCTTGCCGCCGGCAACGCCGCTCAGCCGCGCCATCGCCTGCTCGGCCGCCTCGAACTGGGCGATGATCGACCGGCTGATGTCGAGCAGTTCGCCGCCGGCCTGCGTGAGGTGGATCTTCTTGCCGACCTGCTCGAACAGCGGGTGCCCGGCGTGCTCCTCGAGCTTCCTGACCTGCGTCGACACCGCCGGCTGGGTCAGGTGCAGCTCCTCGGCAGCGCGCGAGTAGCTGCTCAGCCGGGCAACGCTCTCGAAGACCTTGAGCTGGCGCAGCGTCGCGTGCTTCATCGCGACACGATGCCACAGGGCGCGCTCAGGGCATCGCGGTTTCTTGCCTCAGGCGCCGAGCTCGCCGGCGCTCGACTGCGCCCAGTCGAAGCACGGCCCCACGTCGCCGCCGGCGGCGCGTGTCCTGAGAAAGCCGCTCCGGCGCGCCTCGATGGCGGAGGCGAGGAACTCGGCGTCGTACGCCTTGAGCAGGTGTGGCTGGTGCGTTTCCAGGTAGCGCCGGATGCGCTCGCGCGGATCGGCATGTGCCTGCAGGTCGAGGAAGGTGTCGATGTCCCAATGCCACCTGAGGCCGAGGTCGTGGAACGACGCGTTGTAGGCGTCGAGTTCCGCCCACACGGCAGGATGGGCAGAATGCGCGGCGATCGATGCTCGGGTCATGGCGGCTTCCTCGGTGACGACGAGGAGGCACTCTAGGCTTCGAGAACGATGCAGGATAGTTAAAGTATTTGATCGAATCCATAAGCTTCAACTTATACATCTTCCCAACTCCCGCAACGACCCATGAAGCACTTCGACCTGCGCGACTTCCTCGGAGGCGCGCTGCTGATCGCACTCGGCGTGTTCGTCGCGGTCTATGCCGGCACGCACTACCGCGTCGGCGAGCCGGCGCGCATGGGTCCGGGCTTTTTCCCGGTCGCCCTCGGCTGCATCCTGGCCGGGCTCGGCCTGATCGTGCTGCTGCTGTCGTTTCGCATGTCGGCGCACGCCTGGGAGGTCGCGGCGATCGCCTGGCGCCCGCTGGCCGCGATCCTGGTCTCGGTCGCCGTCTTCGCCCTGATCGTCGGCCGCTTCGGCCTCATGCCGGCCACCGTCGCACTGACCTTCATCGCCGCGCTCGCCGAGCCGAAGTTCCGCTGGCGACGAACGCTCTTGCTCAGTATCTCGCTCGCCGTCCTGTCCTGGCTCATCTTCACGGTCGGCCTGCAGATGAACCTGCCCGCCTTCTCGCAACCGTAGGCGCAGGGCAACATGGACATTCTCAACACCTTCGTCGCCAACTTCTCGCTCGGCATCCACGAGGCGGTCTCGCTCACCAACCTCTGGTACTGCTTTGTCGGCGTCTTCCTAGGCTGCCTGGTCGGCGTGCTGCCGGGGCTGGGCTCGCTGATCGCGATCTCGCTGCTGCTGCCGATCACCTACCACCTGCCGCCGACCGGCGCGATGATCATGCTCGCCGGGGTGTACTTCGGCGCCGACTACGGTGGCGGAACCTGCTCGATCCTGCTGGGCGTGCCGGGTCATGCCGCCGCTGCGGTCGACGTCCTCGACGGCTACCCGATGGCGCAGCAGGGCCGAGGCGGCATTGCCCTGTTCATGAAGTGCATCGCCTCGTTCTGGGGCTCGGCGGTCGGCATCGTGCTGTTGATGCTGTTCGCCCCGCTGCTGGCCGAAGTGGCGCTCAAGTTCGGCCCCGCCGAGTACTGCGCGCTGATGGTGCTCGGCCTGCTCGCCGCCTCCACCGTCGGCCAGGGCTCGCCGATCAAGGGCGTGGCGATGATGGTGTTCGGTCTCATCCTCGGGATCGTCGGCACCGACGTCAACAGCGGCACGCAGCGCTTCGCCTTCGACGTGCCGGAGCTGAGCGACGGCATCGGCCTGGTCGCCCTGGCCATGGGCCTGTTCGCGATCACCGAGGTCATCAAGAGCGCCGGCAAGGGGTCGGTCACGGTCAAGACGCAGAGCTTCTCGCTGCGCGACCAGTTGCCGACGCGCGAGGACTGGCGCCGCTCGATCGGGCCGATGCTCAGAGGCTCGGGCCTGGGCGCCTTCTTTGGCGCGCTGCCGGGCACCAGCGGCGGCATGGCGACGTTTCTGTCCTACGCGATCGAGAAGCGCATTTCCAAGCACCCGGAGCAGTTCGGCAAGGGCGCGATCGAGGGCATCGCCGGGCCGGAGGCGTGCAACAACGCCGGCGTGGGAACCGCGTTCATCCCGACGCTCACGCTCGGCATCCCGGGCGACGCGATCATGGCGCTGATGCTCGCGGCGCTCACCATCCAGGGCATCCAGCCAGG
>JBBSUK010000146.1:0-8694 GCA_038234975.1 Burkholderiales bacterium | reverse complement strand
TCGTCGCGCTGCTCGCGGCGCTGCTCGCGGCGGTGGCGGTCGGCATCGCATCGCGCGACTTCGCGTCGCGCCATCTCGACGACTGCGCGATGCTGCGCGTGCTCGGCCTGTCGCAGGCGACGATCGCCGGCCAGTACCTGGTCGAGTTCGGGTTGGTCGGCCTGCTCGCGAGCGCGCTCGGGGTCGGCATCGGCTTCTCCGTCCACTACGTCTTCCTCTGGTTTCTCGCCGGGCTGGTCAACGCGTCGTTGCCGCCGCCGTCGGCGTGGCCGGCGCTGTTCGGCGCCGGCGTGGGCTTCACGCTGCTGCTCGGCTTCGGCCTGCCGCCGGTGCTGCAGCTCGCCCGCGTGCCGCCGCTGCGGGTGATCCGGCGCGACATCGGTGCGCTCAAGCCGGCCTCGCTCGCCGTGCTCGGTGCCGGCGCGCTCGGCTTTGCCGCGTTGCTGCTCGCGGTGGCGAGCGACCTCAAGCTCGGCGCGATCGCGGTCGGCGGCTTCGCAGCGGCGGTGGCGCTGTTCGCGCTGCTGTCGTGGATCGCGCTGTGGGTGCTGCGCCGCTCGGTGCCCGACGTCGGCGCGCCGCGCTGGCTCATCCTCGCGACGCGGCAGATCGCGGCGCGGCCGGCGTTCGCCGTGCTGCAGGTGTCGGCGCTTGCCGTCGGCCTGCTCGCGCTCGTGCTGCTCGGCCTGCTGCGCACCGACCTGATCTCGAGCTGGCGCAAGGCGACGCCGCAGGACGCGCCGAACCGCTTCGTCATCAACGTGCAACCGCCGCAGGCGGAGGCGTTCCAGGCGCGACTGAAGGAAGCCGGCGTCACGCGCTACGACTGGTACCCGATGATCCGCGGCCGGCTCGTCGCCATCGACGGCAAGCCCGTCGATCCCGAACGCTACACCGACGATCGTGCCCGACGACTTGTCGAGCGCGAGTTCAACCTGAGCGTCAGCCCGACGTTGCCCGAGCACAACCTCGTCGCGGCCGGGCGTTGGACCGACAACGAGGCGGGCGGCGTCAGCGTCGAGGACGGCGTCGCCGAGACGCTGGGCCTCAAGCTCGGCCAGACGCTGCGCTTCGACCTCGCCGGCAGCCAGGTCGAGGGCCGCATCACCAGCCTGCGCAAGGTCGACTGGTCGTCGATGCGGGCCAACTTCTTCGTCCTCTTCCCGACCGCGAGCATCCCCGACGCGCCGGTGAGCTACATCGCCGCATTCCGTGCGCCACCACCCGCGGCTGCCGGCTCGGCGCCGAGCTTTGACAACAAGCTCGCGCGCGACTTCCCGAACATCACCGCGATCGACGTGTCGGCGACGATCGCGCAGATCCAGCGCACCCTCGACCAGGTGATCCGCGCCGTCGAGTTCCTGTTCGGCTTCACCCTCGTCGCCGGACTCGTCGTGCTGTTCGCGGCGGTGAGCGCGACGCGCGAGGCGAGGGCGAAGGAGTTCGCCGTCATGCGCGCGATCGGCGCCAGCGGCAAGCTGCTCGGGCAGGTGCAGCGTGCCGAGCTGCTCGGCGTCGGCGCACTGGCCGGGCTGCTCGCGTCGGGCGCCGCTGTGGCGGTGAGCTGGGCGCTGGCCCGCTGGGTGTTCGAGTTCAGCTGGAACCCGTCGCCGTGGGTGCCGCTGATCGGCATGGTCGTCGGCGCGCTGCTGGCGCTGGCCGCCGGCTGGTGGGGGCTGCGCGATGTGCTGCGCCGACCCGTCGTGCAGACGCTGCGGACCGCCGCCGATTCGTGACAGGCTGCCCATCGCCGGCTGCGGCGAGGGGCGGGGGACCGGGCGCGGTGGATGGAAATGCGGAGGACGGCCCGCATACTCGCCGCCGATGGCCACGCAGCTCGCCCGCGACCGCGTCTTCCGCGTCCTCCACCTCGAGGATTCCGAGGTCGACCACGAGATCATGGTGGCGCATCTCGCGCGCGGCGGTCTCAACGCGAAGACGCGGCGGATCGAATCCGAGATCGCCTTTCTCGAGTCGCTCGACGAGCCGTGGGACGCGGTCGTCTGCGACTACAACCTGCCCGGCTTCTCCGGCCTCGATGCGCTGGAGCACCTGAAGGCGCGCGCCCGCGACGTGCCGTTCATCCTGGTCTCCGGCGAGATCGGCGAGGAGACGGCGGTCGAGGCGATGCGCAACGGTGCGTCGGACTACCTCCAGAAGAGCCACCTCGCGCGTCTGGTGCCCGCGCTGTTGCACGCCGTCGATGCCGCCGAGACACGGCGCGCCCGCGTCCGTGCCGACCGCCAGGTCATCGAATCGAAACAGCGCCTGCACGAGCTCGCGCAGCACCTGCAGACCTCGATCGAACACGAGCGTGCGGCGATTTCGCGAGAGATCCACGACGACGTCGGCGGTTCGCTGACGGCGCTCAAGTTCGACCTTGCCTGGATCGCCCGGCACTCGACGTCGCCGGCGGTGACGACTCGCGTGCAGTCGGCGCTCGAGACCGTGAGCCATGCGGTCGAGTCGAGCCAGCGGATCATGCACAACCTGCGCCCCGCGATCCTCGAGCAGGGCCTGACGGCGGCGCTGCACTGGATTGCACTGCGCTTCGAGCGCCGCGCAGGGGTCGTCTGCACGATCCGCCTGCCGAAGAAGCTGCCCGAGCTGCCCACGGGGGTGCCGCTCGTCGCCTATCGCACGGCGCAGGAGGCGCTGACCAACATCAGCAAGCACTCGGGCGCATCGCGTGTGCAGATCGACCTGTCGACCGCCGGTGGCGTGCTCTCGCTCGAGATCAGCGACAACGGCCGCGGCCTCAGCCAGGAGGACCTCGACAAGGCGCGCTCGTTCGGCATCCGCGGCCTGCGTGAGCGGGCGTCGACGGTCGGCGGCTGGATCGACCTGTCGAGCGGCCCGCAGGGCACCACGCTGATCCTCTCGGTTCCGCTCGACAGCGTCGACAGCGCCTGGATCGGCGAGCCCGACGAGACGAGCAAGTCGTACGACCCCAGCCAGTGGGCGGAGATGACGTGATCAAGGTTTTCCTCTGCGACGACCACGCATTGATCCGGCGCGGCATCCGCGACACGCTCTGCGACGCGAGCGACATCGAAGTCGTCGGCGAGGCGGGCGACTACGGCGAGCTGCGCTCGATGATGCGCGGGGAGAAGGCCGACGTGCTCGTGCTCGACATCAACCTGCCGGGCAGGAGCGGCCTCGACGTGCTGCATGCGCTCAAGGACGAGGGCAGCGAGATGCGCGTGCTCGTCGTCTCGATGTACCCGGAGGACCAGTATGCGATCCGCGCCCTGCGCGCCGGCGCCTACGGCTACGTCAACAAGGGCGGTGACCCGGCGCTCATCGTCAGTGCCGTGCGCACCGTGGCGCAGGGCCGCAAGTACGTGACGCCCGAGATCGCGCAGATGCTGGTCGAGAGCCTCACCTCGCCGGCGGTCGAGAACGCGCACGACAAGCTGTCGGACCGCGAGATGCAGACGCTGGTGATGATCGCGTCGGGCAAGCGCCTCTCCGACATCGCCGAGGAGCTGACGCTGAGCCCGAAGACGGTGAGCGTCTACCGCGCCCGCGTGCTCGAGAAGCTGGGCCTCACGAACAACTCCGAGATGACGGTCTACGCGATCCGGTCGGGTCTGGTCGGCAACTGACGGCGGACGATGCGGATGGGATGCTCGGCGGGCGAAGCGCTTGCGGCAGCCGCCTTCGAACCCGTCGATCCGCAACCATCGCACCCGCCGCATGCGCCTGCCTTCGGCGCGACGCCGAACAGCCGCCGCACCGGCGGTACCAGCGTCCACACCGCGCAGCACGCCGCGGCGCAGACGATGACGGCGACGGCGATCGATTCGAGCATCAGGTACCTCCTGCGCCCGTGAGCCACAGCGTCACGCGGTAGGTGATGAACGACGCGACGTAGGCGAGCGCGAACAGATAGACCGCCATGATGATCGGGTAGCGCCACGAGTTGGTCTCGCGCTTGACGACGACCAGCGTCGACAGGCACTGCGGCGCGAACACGTACCAGGCGAGCAGCGAGAACGCGGTGGCGAGCGACCAGCCGGCGGCGATGACGGGCGAGAGCGCGTCGGCCACCGCGTCGCCTGCTGCCGACATCGCATAGACGGTGCCGAGCGCGCCGACCGCGACCTCGCGCGCCGCCAGCCCCGGAACGAGCGCGATCGAGATCTGCCAGTTGAAGCCGATCGGCGAGAAGATGTGCTCCAGGCCGCGGCCGAGCATGCCGGCGAAGCTGTACTGGATCGCCGGGCCCGCTTGTGCCGGATCCACGCCGGCCGGTGGCGCCGGATAGCTCGACAGGAACCACAGCACCACCATCAGCGAGAAGATGATGCCGCCGACGCGGCGCAGGAAGATCGTCGTGCGCTCCCACAGGCCGAGCGCGAGGTTGCGCACGCTCGGCGTGCGATACGGCGGCAGCTCGAGCATCAGCGGCTGGTAGCGCTGCCGCATCCACAACCGCTTGAACAGCCACGCCACTGCCATCGCCGAGCCGACGCCGGCGACGTAGAGCGCGAACAGCGTCAGCCCGCGCAGGTTGAACGGGCCGACGTGGCGCTCGGGAACGAAGGCGCCGATGAGCAGCGCGTAGACCGGCAGGCGCGCCGAGCACGTCATCAGCGGCGCGATCATGATCGTCGCCAGGCGGTCCTTCCAGTTGGCGATGGTCCGCGTCGCCATGATCCCGGGAACGGCGCACGCGAAGCTCGACAGCAGCGGGATGAAGGCGCGCCCCGAGAGGCCGACCTTGCCCATGAGGTTGTCGAGCAGGAAGGCGGCGCGCGGCAGGTAGCCGGAGTCCTCCAGCAGGAGGATGAAGAAGAACAGGATCAGGATCTGCGGCAGGAAGACGAGCACGCTGCCGGTGCCGGCGATGACGCCGTCGACGAGCAGGCTGCGCAGCGGCCCGTCGGTCATGTGCGCGCGCACCCAGACACCGATCGCGGCGATGGCGTCCTTGATCGCGTCCATCGGCAGGTTCGCCCAGGAGAACACGGCCTGGAACATCAGGAACAGCAGCACGGCGAGGAGCACGAGGCCCCACACCGGGTGCATGACGACGGCGTCGATGCGGTGGCTGAAGCGCTCGATTTTGGCCGCCCCGGGAGCGACGAGGGCGATGATGCGTCGCACCTCGCGCTGCAGTTCGGCGGAGGAAGGCGCGTCGCCGGCCTCGCCGAGACGCCCGCCGGCCGGGGCGGCATCGGCGTCGGCGACGGGCCCCGCCGGCAGCGGCTCGCCGAGCCGGCTGCCGAGCGTGGCGAGCAGCGCGGCGTGCCCGTTGGACTTGACCGCGACGGTCTCGACGACCGGGCAGCCGAGCTCGGCGGCGAGGCGCGGCACGTCGATCGCGAGGCCCTCGGCACGGGCGACGTCGGCCATGTTGAGCGCCACCACCATCGGCCGGCCGAGCGCCTTCAGCTCGAGCACGAGGCGCAGGTTCATGCGCAGGTTGGTCGCATCGACGACGGCGACGATCACCTCCGGCGCCGCCTCGCCGTGGCGACGCCCCTCGATCACCTCGAGCGTGATCTGCTCGTCGGGCGTGGCCGGCGTGAGGCTGTAGGCGCCGGGCAGGTCGACGACGGAGACGCTGCGGCCGTCGGCCAGCCGCGTCGTGCCGACCTTGCGCTCGACGGTGACGCCGGCGTAGTTGGCGACCTTCTGGCGCGCGCCCGTGAGCAGGTTGAACAGCGCCGTCTTGCCGCAGTTCGGATTGCCGACGAGGGCGATCGTCGCCAGCGGCGCCTCGTGCGCGTGGTTCAGGGCGGACACGACGTCAGCGCCTCGCCGCCGCGGCGCCAGCCATGCGGCCGGACGGCACGATGTCGGTCACCTCGATGCATTGCGCCTCGAGCAGCCGCAGCGCGAACATCGTTTCGCCGATCAGCACCGCGAGCGGCTCGCGCCCGCCCGGGCCCCGCCGCAGCAGCTGCACCGGCTCGCCGGGCAGGAAGCCGAGCTCGCCGAGGCGGCGCAGCGCCACCGCGTCGATCTCGGGCGCCCCGGCCGAGACGCGCGACACGGTCGCGCGTGACCCGGCGGCTAGGGCCGACAGGAGCTGGGTGGTCTGCAGGGTCGGTGCCACGATGGCGGTGCGCAACCGGACCGGCTTCGGAGTGGCTGGCGTGAATGGGAACAATTATCAATCATAATTCGCCGACAACGGCGCCGCTTCCCGATGACAATTCGGAGCAAGACGCAGATGGAAGGCTCCGCAAGGTCGGAAAGGCGCTTCCTACAATCCGCGCATGATCGACATCTCGCTCCTGCGCAAGGACCTCGCCAGCGTCGTCGCGCGGCTCGAGACGCGCAAGTCGCCGCAGCCGTTTCTCGATGTCGCCGTCTTCGAGCGACTGGAGGGCGAGCGCAAGACCCTACAGGCATTCACCGAGGAGCTGCAGGCCCGGCGCAACGCCCTGTCGAAGAGGATCGGCCAGCTCAAGGGCAAGGGCGAGCTCGCCGACAAGGAGATGGCCGAGGTCGCCGGCATCGGCGACGACCTGCGCACCAGCGCCGAGCGGCTCGAGTCGATCCAGTCGGAGCTGCATCAGCAGCTGATGGCGCTGCCGAACCTGCCCGAGGCGAGCGTGCCGGTAGGCCTGGACGAGAACGCCAACACCGAGGTGCGCCGCTGGGGCGAGCCGCGCACGTTCGACTTCCCTGCGAAGGACCATGTCGACCTCGGCATTCCGCTCGGGATGGATTTCGACACCGGCGCGAAGCTGTCGGGATCGCGCTTCACGTTCCTGCGCGGGCCGATGGCGCGGCTGCACCGCGCGCTCGCCCAGTTCATGCTCGACGTGCAGACCGATCAGCACGGCTACACCGAGTGCTGGACGCCCTACATCGTCGACCGCAAGGTGCTCGAAGGAACCGGCCAGCTGCCGAAGTTCAAGGACGACATGTTCTGGGTGTTCAGGGGCGGCAGCGACGAACCAGGCAACGAGCAGTACCTCATCTCCACCTCCGAGATCTCCCTCACCAACTCGGTCCGCGAGCAGGTCCTCGCCGAGCGCGACCTGCCGATCCGCCTCACGTCGCACACGCCGTGCTTTCGCTCCGAGGCCGGGTCGGCCGGGCGCGACACGCGCGGCTTCATCCGCCAGCATCAGTTCGACAAGGTCGAGATGGTGCAGATCGTCCACCCCGAGCGCAGTGACGCGGCACTCGAGGAGATGGTCGGCCACGCCGAACACGTGCTGCAGCTGCTCGAGCTGCCGTATCGCGTGATGCTGCTGTCGACCGGCGACATGGGCTTCGGCGCTCAGAAGACCTACGACCTCGAGGTCTGGGTGCCGGCGCAGGGCCGCTACCGCGAGATCAGCTCGGTGTCGAACTGCGGCGCCTTCCAGGCGCGGCGCATGCAGACGCGCTACAAGACCGCGCAGGGCAGGAACGAGCTCGTGCACACCCTGAACGGATCGGGGCTTGCGGTGGGCCGCACGCTGGTCGCGCTGCTCGAGAACTTCCAGAACGCCGACGGCTCGATCGCGAGTCCGTCGGCACTGCGGCCGTGGCTCGGCGACAGGGCCGAGTTGCGCGCGACCGGCTCGACGTGATGAACGACGAGCGCATCGCCACCGCGCTGCTCGACGCGTACGACCGCGCCGGTCGCATCGCGTTGCCGAGCGCCGGGGATCCGGCGTTCGACGTCGATGCCGCCTATGCCGTCGCCGACCTCGCCATGCGCAAGCGCATGGCGCGCGGCGAACGCAGGATCGGCTGGAAGATCGGCTTCACCAACCGTGGCATCTGGGAGCGCTACCGTGTGCACGCGCCGATCTGGGGTCCGGTGTGGAACACGACACTGAACCTGCTCGACGACGACGTGCTCGACGCGACCGTGTCGCTCGCGCCGCTCTGCCAGCCGCGACTCGAGCCCGAGATCATGTTCCGGTTCGCCGAGGCGCCACGTGCCGGGATGGACGAAGCGGCGCTCGCACGTTGCATCGACTGGGTCGCGCACGGCTTCGAGATCGTCCACACGCACTACGACGACTGGCGCTTCAAGCTGCCCGACACCGTCGCCGACTTCGCGCTGCACGGCCGGCTCATCGTCGGCAGGCGCGTGCCGATCGCGTCGTTCGCCGATCCGCAACGCGACCTCGCGTCGCTCGTCGTCGAGCTGTGCGAAGGCGAACGCAGCATCGAGACAGGCCACGCGAGCATCGTCCTCGACGGCCCGCTCACCGCGCTGCGCCTGTGGATCGACGCGATGGCCGCGCGCGAGCCGCGCTGGCCCGTCGCCGCCGGCGACATCGTCTCGACCGGCACCATCACCGACGCCGCGCCGCTGGTGCCTGGCCAGGCGTGGTCGACCCGAATCTCGGACCCGCGCCTGCCGGGCGTCACGCTTCACACCGAGGCCTGAGCCAAGGCTCCCGCGCATAGAATGCGCGGTTCGGCGACGACCCGCCGGCACGGTGCGTCCGCCTGGAGAGGTGGCAGAGTGGTCGAATGCGCCAGACTCGAAATCTGGTTTACGGTTCTCCGTAACGTGGGTTCGAATCCCACCCTCTCCGCCAGCAATAGTCGACGGCTCTACGCGCTCAAGGGCGGTGCGCGCGGTGGTGCAACCCTCAGGCGACGCGGATCGCGCCCTCCGCCACCAGCGCGTCGATCTCCGCGGCGGCGTAGCCGTGCTGCTGCAGCACCTCGCGCGTGTGCTGGCCGAAGGTCGGCGCCGGCCGGCGCACCGAGCCTGGCGTCGCG
>JBBSUK010000145.1:0-8805 GCA_038234975.1 Burkholderiales bacterium | reverse complement strand
TACAAGACCAGCGTGCTGCGCAGCCCGCGGCTGGCGCTGATCTCGCTGCAGCAGTCGCTCTCGGAAGTGACGGCGCCGGTGTTCGACGCGGCCGAGCTCGGCGCTCAGGACCACGACCTCATCCTCAACTGCGCCAAGGACGGGCTGCCGATCGGCGAACGCATCGTCGTCCACGGCTACGTCGAGGATCAGCTCGGCCGGCCGGTGAAGAACGCGCTGGTCGAGGTGTGGCAATGCAACGCCTCGGGCCGATACCGCCACAAGCGCGACCAGTACATCGGCGCGCTCGACCCGAACTTCGGCGGCTGCGGGCGCATGCTCACCGACGAGAACGGCTACTACGCCTACCGCACCATCAAGCCCGGCCCCTATCCGTGGCGCAACCGAGTCAACGACTGGCGCCCGGCGCACATCCACTACGCGATCTCGGGCGACGGCTGGGTGCAGCGGCTCGTCACGCAGATGTATTTCGAGGGCGATCCGCTGATCCGCTCATGCCCGATCCTCGGCGTGGCGCCGAGCGAGGAGCAGATCCGCGGCCTGATCGCACTGCAGGACCTCTCCGCGTTCGTGCAGCTCGACAGCCGCGCCTACCGCTTCGACATCGTCCTGCGCGGCCACCGCGCGACGCTGTTCGAGAACCACGTGCAGCGCACGCCGGCGGAGGTGCCGGCATGAAGCCCTCCTCCGCGTCCGACGGCAGCGAGCTGGTGATCCGCCGCGAGACCGCCTCGCAGACCGCAGGTCCCTACGTTCACATCGGCCTGGCGCCGCAAGCCGCCGGCTTCGACATCTTCGAACACAACTTCGGCAACGTCCTCGTCGACGCGAAGACCAAGGGCGAGCGGATCCGCATCGAGGGCCGCGTGTTAGACGGCATCGGCACCGTGCTGAAGGACGTGCTGATCGAGATCTGGCAGGCCAACGCCGCTGGCAGGTACGCCCACCCGGCCGACCGCCAGCCAAACAAGTTGCTCGACCCGCACTTTCGTGGCTGGGGCCGCGCCTGCACCGACTTCGAGACCGGCGTCTACGCGTTCGAGACCATCAAGCCCGGTGCCGTCGAAGGGCGCAACGGCCGCGTGATGGCGCCGCACGTCAACGCCTGGATCGTCGCCCGCGGCATCAACATCGGCCTGAACACGCGCATCTACTTCAGCGACGAGGACAAGGCCAACGCGAACGACGCGGTGCTCAACCTCATCGAGTGGGAGGAGCGGCGCAAGACCTTGGTCGCGCAGCGGCAGAAGGCCGCCGGCAAGGGCAAGGGCAAGGACGCCGTCGCCGTCTACCGCTTCGACATCCGCCTGCAGGGCGACGACGAGACCGTGTTCTTCGACGTCTGATCACGCCGGCTCGGCACGGGCACGCTCCCCGCCCCAGCGCGTGTACCGCTGTCAGTGCGGTTCCGCCTCCGCACCGAGCTGCACGAGGATGAACGCCTGGTCTTCGGCGACCTCGCGCAGCGAGTCGAAGCGACCCGACGCGCCGCCGTGGCCGACCTCGAGGTTGATGCGAAACAGCAGCGGGCGGGTGTCGGTCTTGAGGGTGCGCAGCTTCGCCACGTACTTCGCCGGCTCCCAGTACGCGACCTGCGTGTCGTTCAGCCCGGTGCGCACCAGCATCGACGGATAGGCGCCGCGCTCGAGGTTGTCGTAGGGGCTGTAGGCGCGCATCCACGCGTACTGCTCGGCGACCTTCGGGTTGCCCCACTCGATGAACTCGCCGGTCGTGAGCGGCAGCGTCTCGTCGAGCATGGTGCTGATCACGTCGACGAAGGGCACCTCGGCAACGACCGCCTTGAACAGGTCCGCACGCGCATTGACCGCCGCACCCATCAGCAGCCCGCCGGCGCTGCCGCCCTCGATGGCGAGCCGGTCGGGGGCGGTGATGCCACGCGCGACGAGCGCCTCGGCGCAGCTCACGAAGTCGCTGAACGTCACGGCCTTGGTCGCCATCTTGGCCGCCTCGTACCAGCTGCGGCCGAACTCGCCGCCGCCGCGGATGTGGGCGATCGCGAAGACGACGCCACGGTCGAGCAGCGACACGCGAGACGGCGAGAACCACGGGTCCAGCGGAATGCCGTAGCTGCCGTAGCCGTAGAGCAGCATCGGGCGCGGGCCGGCGGGCCGCTTGTCCTTGCGCCAGACGAGCGAGATCGGGATCTCGACGCCGTCGGCAGCCTTGGCCATCACGCGCTCGCTGGCGTAGAGCGTCGGGTCGTACGTTGGCACCGGCTGGCGCTTCCTCAGCACGCGCTCGTGCGTTGCGAGGTCGTAGCCCCAGGTCGACGCCGGCATCGTCATCGACTCGTAGACGAAGCGCAGCGTCGCCGTCTCGAACTCGGCGTTGCCCGAGGTGTGGACGCTGTAGGCCGGCTCGTCGAACGCAATCGCGCGCCCTTCGCCGAGCGCGAGCGGCGCACCGTCGCGCGGCGCGCCGAGGTCGAACACCTGCAGCTGCAGCCGGCCGGCGAGCCGCTCCGTGACGACGAGGTGGCGGGCGAAGACGTCGACGTCGTCGAGCGCGCGACCCGTCTTCGCCGCGACGAGCTCCTGCGCCTGGGCGAGATCGGGCGTCGTGGCGTCGACCGAGACGAGCCGGAAGTCGCGTCCGGTGTCGTTGATGCGGACGATGAATCGCCCGGCGCGATGCTCGACGTGATACTCGATCCCCGGCCGCCTCGGGAAGACGACGCGCAGCGGCGCGTCGGGCCGTGACGCGTCGGCGACGCGGACCTCGGTCTCGTCCTTGCTCTCGGTGCCGACGACGATGAAGCGGTCGTCGCGCGTCTTCGACACGCCGAGCGAGTACAGCTCGTCGGGCTCCTCGAGCACGAGGACGTCGGCTTCCGCCGAGCCCAGCGCATGGCGCCACAGACGATTCGAGCGCTTGGCCTCGTCCATCGTCACGTACCAGACGGTGCGGCTGTCCGCGGCCCACACGGCGCTCTCGACTTCGGGCACCGACCAGGCGTCGAGCGTGCCGGTGGCAAGGTCCTTCACGTGCAGCGTGAAGTCGCGCCCGCCGGTGAGGTCGGTCGTGTAGGCGAGCTTGGTGGCGTCGGGGCTGACGGTCGCGACGCCGAGGCGCAGGAACTTCTGCCCCTTGGCGAGCACGTTGAGGTCGAGCATCTCCTCTTCCGCGACTGCCGGGTCGAGAAGACGGTCGGCACCCGCCGCCTTGCGCCGCACCAGGTGCCCGTATTGCTCGCCGACCCGCGTGCGCTGCGAATACCACCAGCCACCCTTGCGCATCGGCACCGAGCTGTCGTCCTGCTGGATGCGACCGACCATCTCCTGGTACAGCGTCTCCTTCAGCGCCGCGTGCGGCGCGAACCAGGCCTCGGCGTACGCGTTCTCGGCCCTCAGGTAGGTGAGGGTGCGCGGGTCGTCGCGCTGGCGCAGCCAGAACCAGTCGTCGATCCGGCGGTCGCCGTGGACGGTGACGTCGCGGGCCTCGCGCGGCGCCTGTGGCGGCTCGGGCAACGCATCGTTCGCGCTCACCGCGAACGCCTCGCCGCCGAGCGCAAGATGCATGAGAAACGCAGCCAGCCGTACCGCGCGTTCGCGCCAGCGGACCGTCGACATGCGTCGGCGCTCAACGCGGGCAAGCCGCTGCCGCCACAAGCCGCCAAACCCACATCGCCTGTCGCATCGCTGGCCTCCGTTTGCGAAACGCGGCGAGCATACTCGCGCGTTGCGATGGACATGGACGCACGAATGCCCCTTCACGGTCCCCGTCGATGCCCAAGCCGATGACCCGACTCGTCGTCCAGCTCAGCGACACCCACATCCGCGCGCCCGGCGAGTTGGCCGAACGAAGAGTCGACACCGCTGCGGGCCTCAGGCGCGGCGTCGCGGCCGTGCTCGCGCTGCCGCAGGCGCCCGACGCGGTGATCGTCACCGGCGACCTCGTCGATTCCGGCAAGCCGGCGCAGTACGCCCACCTGCGCGAGTTGCTCGCGCCCATCTCCGATCTGCCGGCGTGTCCGCTCTACCTGCTGCCGGGCAACCACGACGATCGTGACTCCCTGCGCGACGCCTTCCCCGACCACGCCTACCTGCGTGGCGAGCGCGCCTTCGTCCACTACGCGATCGAGCTCGACACGCTGCGCATCGCCGTGCTCGACACCTCGGTGACCGGGGCGCCGCACGGCGAGCTCGACGACGCGCAACTCGCCGCACTCGACGCGACGCTCGCGGCCAGGCCCGACGTGCCGACGATCGTCGCGATGCACCACCCGCCGTTCGCGACCTACATCGAGCGCATGGACGACTACGGCCTGCAGCGGGGCGGCGTCGGGCTCGCAGCGGTGCTCGAACGGCATCCGCAGGTCGACCGCGTCGTCTGCGGCCACCTGCATCGCGCGATCACGGCGCGTTTTGCGGGGCGTACGGCGCTGTCGTCGCCGTCGACCGCGCACGCGCTCCATTTCGACCTCGGCGCCGACGCACCGCTCGCCTACACACTCGAGCCCGCCGGCTTCCTCGTCCACGCCTGGACGCCCAGCGGCGGCATCGCCAGCCACATGGTGCACACGGGGTCGTACGATGGGCCCTGGCGGTTCGGATCCGCGTGACCGCGGAGTCGAACGCCGCCCCTTCGACAGGAGACCTCGACATGGATCGCCCGGCGCAGGCAGCCTCGCTCCCGCACCGGCTCGCCTGGGAGACGGACGGCACGAGCCGCATCCCCTTCGCGGGCTACACCAGCGAAGCGCTGCACGCAGTCGAGCTCGAGCGCTTCTTCTACCGCGACCACTGGTGCTTCGTCGGTCTCGAGGCCGAGATCCCGAACCCGGGCGACTTCCGCCGCTCGGTGGTGGGCGAACGGCAGGTCGTGATGGTGCGCGACACCACCGGCGCGGTCCGTGTCGTCGAGAACGTGTGCGCCCACCGCGGCATGAGCTTTTGCCGGGCCCGCCAGGGCAACGCACGCGACTTCACGTGCCCGTATCACCAGTGGAACTACTCGCTCGCGGGCGACCTGCAGGGCGTGCCGTTTCGGCGCGGCGTGAAGCAGGACGGCAAGGTCGTCGGCGGCATGCCCGCCGATTTCAGGACCGCAGACCACGGCCTGACCAAGCTGAAGGTCGCGACGCGCGGCGGCGTCGTCTTCGCGTCGTTCGACCACGACGTCGAGCCGCTCGAAGACTTCCTGGGCCCGGAGATCGTGCCCTGGTTCGATCGCCTCTTCGACGGTCGGCCGCTGCGCCTGCTCGGCTACAACCGGCAGCGCATCCCGGGCAACTGGAAGCTGATGCAGGAGAACATCAAGGACCCGTACCACCCGGGCCTGCTGCACACCTGGTTCGTCACGTTCGGCCTTTGGCGCGCCGACAACCGCTCGCAGCTCGTGATGGACGCGCGGCACCGCCACGCGGCGATGATCTCGACCCGCGGCGCGAGCGGCAAGGCCGACCAGGTCACCTCCGTCTCGAGCTTCAAGGAGCACATGGCGCTCGAGGACCCGCGCTTTCTCGACATCGTTTCCGAGCCGTGGTGGAACGGCCCGACCGCCGTGATGACGACGATCTTCCCGAGCGTGATCTTCCAGCAGCAGGTGAATTCGGTCTCGACCCGGCACATCCAGCCGGACGGCCACGGCGCCTTCGATTTCGTCTGGACGCACTTCGCGTTCGGCGACGACTCCGACGAGATGATCGAGCGGCGCCTGCGCCAGGCCAACCTGTTCGGGCCGGCCGGTTTCGTCTCGGCCGACGACGGCGAGGTGATCGAGCTGTCGCAGCAGGGCTTCGAGCAGAAGCCCTCGCACCGCATGGTCGTCGAGCTCGGCGGACGCGAGGTCGAGAGCACCGACCACATGGTCACCGAGACGCTGATCCGCGGCATGTGGCGCTACTGGCGCGAGGTGATGGAAGCGTGATGGAGTTCGACCGCTGGCTCGCGCTCGTGCAGCTGCAGGCCGATTACGCCAGCGCCGTCGACTCCGGCAACTGGGACCTCTGGCCCGAGTTCTTCACCGACGACGCGCGCTATCGCCTCGTGCCACGCGAGAACCACGAGCGCGGCCTGCCCCTGGCGACGCTCTCGTTCGAGAGCAAGGGGATGCTGCGCGACCGCGTCTACGGCATCCGCGAGACGCTGTTCCACGACCCGTACTACCAGCGCCATGTGGTCGGCGCACCGGTCGTGCGCAGCGTGTCGGCCGACGGCACGATCGCCTGCGAGTCGAACTACGCGGTGTTCCGCACCAAGTTCAACGAGCTGTCGACCGTCTTCAACGTCGGACGCTACCTCGACGAGGTGGTGAGCACGCCTGAGGGCCTGCGCTTCCGTTCCCGCACCGTCGTCTACGACAGCGAGATGATCCCGAACTCGATCATCTACCCCATCTGATCGGCACCCCACGCATGACATCGACCGAGCCAGCGCAGACGAGCGACGACGGCTGGCACGACGCCGCCTCGATGTCGGGGTTCGACGCGACCGACGCATTCGGCGTCGCCGTCGGCGGGCGGCGCATCGCCCTGTTCCAGGTCGAAGGCGACCTCTACGCCACCGACGACATCTGCAGCCACGGCGAGGCCTTCCTGTGCGAAGGCTTCCTCGAAGGACACGAGATCGAGTGCCCGCGTCACCAGGGCCGCTTCGACGTGCGCACCGGCGAGGCGACGTGCCCGCCTGCGGAACGGGCGATCGAGACCTTCCCCGTCCGCCGCGACGGCGACCGCATCCGGATCAGGGTCGCCGCATGAAGCCCGTCATCGACAGCCTGCTCGACACCGACCTCTACAAGTTCACGATGTGGCAGGCGATGCTGCATCGCCACCCGCAGACGCACGCCGAATACAGCTTCCTGTGCCGCAACACGCCGCAGCACCCCTTGAGCGAGTTGCTGCCCGCGATCGACCGCGAGCTCGACCACCTCTGCACACTGTCGTTCAAGGCCGACGAGCTCGCCTATCTCGCGTCGTTGCGCTTCATGAGCTCCGACTTCGTCGACTTCCTGCGCATCTTCCGCTTCCAGCGCGACTTCATCGTTGCCCGGCCGGCGCCCGACGGCCAGCAGATCGAGATCGTCGCCAGCGGGCCGCAGGTGCACGTGATGGCGTTCGAGATCTTCGTGCTGGCGATCGTCAACGAGCTGTACTTTCGCCGTTTCGACGCCGACGCCGCGATCGCCGAGGGTCGGCGCCGGCTGGCCGCCAAGATCGAGCGGCTGCGCGAGTTCGGCCGCGAGCCGGAGCGCGCGACGCCGTTCGAGTTCTTCGACTTCGGCGTGCGCCGGCGCTTCTCTGGCGAGTGGCACCGCGAGGTGCTGTCGACACTGAAGGCCGAGGTGCCGGAGTTCTTCAAGGGCGCGTCCGACGTGCTGTTTGCCCGCGACCTCGACCTGGTGCCGATCGGCACGATGGCGCACGAATACCTGCAGACCTTCCAGACGCTCGGCGTGCGCCTGCGCGACTTCCAGCGCGCCGCGCTCGAGGCGTGGGTCCAGGAGTACCGCGGCGACCTCGGCATCGCGCTGACCGACGTCGTCAACATGGACGCCTTCCTCGCCGACTTCGACCTCTACTTCGCCAAGCTCTTCGACGGCCTGCGCCACGACTCCGGCGACCCGTTCGTGTGGGGCGAGAAGGCGCTCGCCCACTACGCCAGGCTGCGCATCGACGCGCGCACCAAGCGGCTCGTGTTCTCCGACAGCCTCGACTTCGAGAAGGCGTTCGAGCTCTACCGCCACTTCGCCGACCGCGCTCCGGTCGGCTTCGGCATCGGCACCCACATCACGAACGACATGGGCCTGAAGACGCTGCACATCGTCATGAAGCTCACCCACGCCAACCACCAGCCGGTCGCCAAGCTCTCCGACAGCCCCGGCAAGCTGCTGTGCGACGACGAGACCTTCCTCGCCTACCTGAAGCAGGTCTTCGAAGTGCCGGCATGACGCTTGCCGTCGACGCGCATGTCCGACGCCACCATGATCGACCGTCGCTGCGTCCTCGTCGGATTGGCGACGATTCCACTTGCGGTCCGGGCCGCGGGCCGCTACGAATCAATCGCAGCTTCTGCCGACGGCACCGGCCGGCGCTACCTCGGCCGCGAGATCGCGCAGGTGATGGGCTGGCAAGGTGCAGCGTGGCTCGAGCGCAGCGAGCGCGAGGCCGAGGAGCAGACCGGGACGATGGTGGCGGCGCTCGGGCTGAAGGCCGGTGACGTGGTGGCCGACATCGGCGCCGGGACCGGATACGTCAGCCGCCGGCTCGCCCAGGTCGTCGGCACCGGTGGCCGGGTCGACGCCGTCGACGTCCAGCCCGAGATGATCCGCTTGCTGCGCGAGCTCGCAGCGCGTGACGGCATTGCGCAGATCCGGCCGACGCTCGGCGCGGAAGACGACGTGCGGCTGACGCCCGCGAGCGTCGATCTCGCCCTCATGGTCGACGTCTACCACGAGCTCGCCTCTCCCTTCGAGGTGCTGGCCAGCATCGTCCGCTCGCTCAAGCCCGGCGGGCGCGTCGTCTTCGTCGAGTACCGGGCCGAAGACCCGAGCGTGCCGATCAAGCGGCTGCACACGATGAGCGTGGCGCAGGTGCGGCGCGAAGCCGCCGAGCACCCTCGGCTGGTGTTCGAACGCTCGGTCGAGACGCTGCCGTGGCAGCACATGGTCTTCTTCCGCAAAGCCCGTGCCTGACGACGGCTGCCGCTTTGGCACTGTATATTCGTATGGGGTATCCGCTTAGCTCCAGTCAAGCTAGGATTGTCGGATGGAAGTCCAGTTGGCAGGGCCGGTGGCGGGGACGGACTATCCGCGCAACTGGACCGAGTTCTTGGACTGGTTCGG
>JBBSUK010000144.1:0-8880 GCA_038234975.1 Burkholderiales bacterium | reverse complement strand
GCCAAGCTGATGCGCGAGACCTGCCACGAGGTGCTCGACACGCTCGGCCTGCACGACGATCCGATCTTCAAGCTCGCCATGGCGCTCGAGAAGATCGCGCTGGAGGACGAGTATTTCGTCGCCCGCAAGCTCTATCCGAACGTCGACTTCTATTCGGGCATCGTCCAGCGTGCGATCGGCATTCCGGTACCGCTGTTCACGGCGATCTTCGCGCTCGCCCGCACCGTCGGCTGGATCGCCCAGCTCAACGAGATGATCGGCGACCCGGAGTACAAGATCGGTCGGCCGCGCCAGCTCTACACGGGTGCGGTTTCGCGCGACGTGCCGGCGATCGGCAAACGGGGGTGAGCGGATGGCGACCACACGCACCCTCTACGACAAGCTCTGGGACGAGCATGTCGTCCGCTCGGAACCCGACGGGACGGCGCTGCTCTACATCGATCGCCATCTCGTCCACGAGGTGACGAGCCCGCAGGCGTTCGAGGGTCTCGACGAGGCCGGTCGCAAGGTATGGCGCGTCTCGGCCAACCTCGCAGTGGCCGACCACAACGTGCCGACCACCGACCGGGCGCGCGGCATCGCCGATCCGATCAGCAAGCTGCAGGTCGACACGCTCGACGCCAACTGCGAGAAGCACGGCGTCACGGAGTTCCGGATGAACGACCCGCGCCAAGGCATCGTCCACGTCATCGGCCCGGAACAGGGGGCGACGCTGCCTGGCATGACGGTCGTCTGCGGCGACTCTCACACGTCGACGCACGGCGCCTTCGCCGCACTCGCGCATGGCATCGGCACCAGCGAGGTCGAGCACGTGCTGGCGACGCAGACGCTGGTCGCGCGCAAGGCGAAGAACATGCTGGTCAAGGTCGAGGGCGCCTTGCCGCGCGGCTGCTCGGCCAAGGACATCGTGCTGGCCGTCATCGGCCGGATCGGCACCGCAGGCGGCACCGGCTACACGATCGAGTTCGGCGGATCGGCCATCCGCGCGCTGTCCATGGAAGGCCGCATGACGGTGTGCAACATGGCGATCGAGGCGGGCGCCCGCGCCGGCCTCGTCGCCTGCGACGCGACCACCGTCGCCTACGTCGAGGGCCGCCCCTACGCGCCGGACGGCAGCGAGTGGGAACGCGCCATCGCCTATTGGCGGACGCTGCATTCCGATCCGGGCGCTCGCTTCGATCGTGTCGTCGAGCTCGACGCGTCGCAGCTCGTGCCGCAGGTCACGTGGGGCACCTCGCCCGAGATGGTCGCGTCGATCGACGGGCGCGTCCCGGACCCCGATCGCGAGAAGGACAGCGGCAGGCGCGACGCGATCGTCCGCGCCCTCGACTACATGGCGCTCGAGCCGAACCAGCGCATCGACGACATCCGCATCGACAAGGTGTTCATCGGCTCGTGCACGAACTCGCGCATCGAGGACCTGCGCGAGGCGGCCACGGTCGTGCGGCGGCTCGGCCGCAAGGTCGCGCGCAACGTCACCCTGGCGATGGTGGTGCCGGGTTCGGGTCTCGTGAAGCGGCAGGCCGAACAGGAAGGTCTCGACCGCGTCTTCACGTCGGCCGGCTTCGAATGGCGCGACGCCGGTTGCTCGATGTGCCTGGCCATGAACGCCGACCGGCTCGAGCCCGGCGAACGCTGCGCCTCGACCAGCAACCGCAACTTCGAAGGTCGCCAGGGGGCCGGCGGTCGGACCCACCTGGTGAGCCCGGCAATGGCGGCAGCGGCGGCGATCGAGGGTCATTTCGTCGACGTGCGGAAGCTGTCCTGATGGAACCCTTCCGCATCCACGAAGGGCTGGTCGCACCGATGGACCGGGAGAACGTCGACACCGACGCGATCATCCCGAAGCAGTTCCTGAAGTCGATCCGCAAGTCCGGTTTCGGCCCGAACCTGTTCGATGCCTGGCGATATCTCGATCCGGGTGAGCCCGGCCAGGATCCGGCGTCTCGCAGGCCGAACCCCGACTTCGTCCTCAACCAGCCGCGCTACAACGGCGCCTCGATTCTGCTGGCGCGCAAGAACTTCGGTTGCGGCTCGTCGCGCGAGCACGCACCGTGGGCGCTGCAGCAGTACGGGTTTCGGGCGATCGTCGCGCCGAGCTATGCCGACATCTTCTTCAACAACTGCTTCAAGAACGGCCTGTTGCCCATCGTGCTCGCCGAGTCGGAGGTATCAAGGCTGTTCGACGACGTTGCCGCATTCCCCGGCTTCCGGCTGACGATCGACCTGCAGGCACAGCGCGTCGTCACCGGCGACGCAACGGCGTACGGATTCGAGGTCGAGCCGTTCCGCAAGGAGAGCCTGCTCGCCGGCCACGACGAGATCGGCCTGACGCTGCGCCATCGCGACGCGATCGCCGCCTTCGAGGCGAAGCGGCTCGCGGCACAGCCGTGGCTGGCGCGCCGGATCTGAGCGCCGTGCTCGCCACCCGCGCGCCATGAAGATCGCCGTTCTCCCGGGCGACGGCATCGGTCCGGAGATCGTTGCCGCGACGCTGCCGGTCCTGCGTGCGCTCGAGCTCGACTTCGAGTTCGAGGAAGCCCCGGTCGGCGGCACCGCGTACGAGTCGCACGGTCATCCGCTGCCCGACGCGACGCTCGCCCTCGCCAGAGCCGCCGACGCGGTGCTGTTCGGTGCTGTCGGCGACTGGAAATACGATTCGCTGGAGCGCAAGCTCCGGCCCGAGCAGGCGATCCTCGGGCTGCGGCGTGAGCTCGGCCTGTTCGCGAACTTCCGGCCGGCGATCTGCTATCCGCAGCTCACGGCGGCGTCGAGCCTGAAGCCCGAACTCGTGTCGGGGCTCGACATCCTCATCATCCGCGAGCTCACCGGCGACATCTACTTCGGCCAGCCGCGCGGGCGCCGCACCTCGCCCGACGGCGCTTTCGCCGGCTCGCAGGAAGCGTTCGACACGATGCGCTACACCCAGCCGGAGATCGAGCGGATCGCCCGCGTCGCCTTCGAAGCCGCCAGGAAGCGCGCCAGGCGGCTCACCAGCGTCGACAAGGCCAACGTGCTCGAGACGTTCCAGTTCTGGCGCGACGTCGTCACCGAGGTGCACGCCGACTACCCCGACGTGACGCTGGACCACCTCTACGTCGACAACGCGGCGATGCAGCTCGTGCGGGCGCCGAAGTCGTTCGACGTCGTCGTCACGGGCAACATGTTCGGCGACATCCTGTCGGACGAGGCGGCGATGCTCACCGGCTCGATCGGCATGCTGCCGTCGGCGTCGCTCGACGCGCGCAACAAGGGCCTCTACGAGCCGAGCCACGGCAGTGCGCCCGACATCGCCGGCCAGGACCTCGCCAACCCGCTGGCTACAATTCTGTCCGCCGCCATGATGCTTCGCTACACCTTCGACCGAAACGATGCCGCGCTGCGCATCGAATCGGCCGTGAGCGCGGCGCTTCAGGCGGGTCTGCGCACCGCCGACATCGCGTCGCCGGGCTGCACGCGGGTCGGCACCAGGGCCATGGGCGAAGCCGTCGTCGTCGCGCTGCGCGAACCGTCGGCGGCGGCGAAGAAGACGATCACCACCAAGAGCTGAACGCTCGGGTTCGTCATGCCCCCTCCGGCCTGACGGCCGGAACCGGAAAAGGGCAACGCAAATGAACACCACACTCACGGGCCTCGTCGGCTGGCGCGGCATGGTCGGTTCGGTCCTCCTCGAGCGCATGTCGGCCGAGGGCGACTTCGACCTGATCGAGCCGCTTTTCTTCAGCACCAGCGACGCCGGTGGCAAGGCGCCGGCGCAGGCGAAGAACGAGACCGTGCTGCACGACGCGCACGACCTCGACGCGCTCGGCCGCTGCGACGTGATCGTCACCTGCCAGGGCGGTGACTACACCAAGGCCGTCTACCCGAGACTGCGCGCGGCAGGGTGGAAGGGTCACTGGATCGACGCTGCCAAGACGCTGCGCATGCACGACGACGCCGTCATCGTCCTCGACCCGGTCAACCTCGACGTCATGCGTTCGGCGATGCAGCGCGGCGTCCGCGACTGGATCGGCGGCAACTGCACGGTGAGCTGCATGCTGATGGGAGTCGGCTCGTTGATGAAGGCCGATCTCGTCGAGTGGATGACGTGCACCACCTACCAGGCTGCGTCCGGCGGCGGCGCGCAGCACATGCGCGAGATGCTGACGCAGTACGGCACGCTCAATGCCGAGGTGCGGTCGCTGCTCGACGATCCGAAGTCGGCGATCCTCGCCATCGATCGCAAGCTCGTCGAGCGTCAGCGTGCGATGTCGGGCGACGAGACGGTGAACTTCGGCGTTCCGCTCGGCGGCAGCCTGATCCCGTGGATCGACGCCGACCGCGGCGACGGCACCAGCCTCGAGGAGTGGAAGGGCAGCGCCGAGGCGAACAAGATCCTCGGACGTGGCCAAGCCGGCGGCGCGCCGGCGCTGCCGATCGACTCGACCTGTGTGCGGATCGGGGCGATGCGCTGCCACAGCCAGTCGTTGACGATCAAGCTGAAGGGCGACGTTCCGCTGGCCGACATCGAATCGATGGTCGCGGGCGACAACGCCTGGGCGAAGGTGGTGCCGAACACGCGCGAGGCGACGATGCGCGAGCTCACGCCGGTGGCGGTGAGCGGGACCATGTCGATCCCGGTCGGGCGACTGCGCAAGCTGGCGATGGGGCCGACTTATTTGGGCGCCTTCACGGTCGGAGACCAGCTGTTGTGGGGCGCTGCGGAGCCGTTGCGCCGCACGTTGCGCATCCTGCTCGATCGCTGACAAGGCGTGAGCGAATGTAGCCGGAGGCCGATCGACGTTGCTGGACTGCAACATCGGCGTGCAGAAGACTCGGAACCACGATCTGCAGGAACGTCGTCCACTGCATGAGCTTGCTACCGTATATGCCTGATGCTATGGTCATTTCCGGTCTGCGCGCCGGTCTCGGCTGGATCAACGTGGGGCTTGGTCGGGATGGGCGGACTCGACGGCAAGCCTGTTTGTCGGACTCGGGAGTAGCCTTGAAAAGAAAATTGACCTGTTCCGGGCGCTTTGCGCTGACCGGCCTCGCGGCAGCAACCCTCTGCCTCGCGATGCCATCGGCGATGGCCCTCGGCCTCGGCCGCCTCAACGTCAAGTCCGCGCTCGGCGAGACGATGCAGGCCGAGATCGACGTCACGAGCCTGTCGCCCGAGGAGCAGGCGAACCTGCGCATCCGCATCGCGCCGCCCGACGCCTATCGCGCCGCCGGTGTCGACTACAACCAGGTCCTGCCGAGTGCTCGCGCCAGCCTGCAGCGCCGGCCCGACGGGCGCATGTACATCCGCGTCACGAGCGATCGCGGCGTCCAGGAACCCTTCGTCGACGTGATCCTCGAGATCTCGTGGGCGACCGGGCGGCTCGTTCGCGAATACACGATGTTGTTCGACCCGCCGGCCGCGATCCGCGCGCAGGCGCCCGCAGCCCCTGGCGGAACGACGACGTCGCCGGTCGTCTCGGCTGCGCCGCCGGCACCCACGCCGCTGCCGCCCGCTGCGCAGACGCAGCGCGAGGCGCGTGCTGCCGCACGCGAGGCAGAGCGCCAGGCCGCTCGCGAACGCCGCGAATCGGCCCGCGCCGCAGCCGCCGCGGCGCGCGAGAGGCCCGCTCCCGCTTCCGGCTCGAACGCCCGCACCGCGGGAACCGGCGCAGGGGCAGGGGCAGCGGCAGACGCATACCGCGTCGAGTCGGGTGACACGCTGTCGAGGATCGCCGACCGCGTTCAGCGCCCCGGTGTGTCGCTCGACCAGATGCTCGTCGCGCTGTTCCGCGCCAACCCGAGCGCGTTCATGGGCGACAACATGAACCGGCTCAGGGCCGGCGTCGTCCTGTCGGTGCCGACGGCCGAGGCGGCGCAAGCCACGCCAGCCGCCGAAGCCCGGCGCACGATCGTCGCGCAGAGCGCCGATTTCGGCGCCTACCGGCAGCGTCTGGCCAGCGCGACGACCGCGCCGCGCGAAACCCCCAATGCACGCTCGTCGACAGGCCGCGTCCAGGCATCGGTCGAAGACCGCAAGCCAGGTGCGCCGACCACGCCTGATCGACTCACCCTCAGCAAGGGCGCTGCCGCGAGCGCGGCCGACGATCGTCTCGTTCGCGATCGCGAGAAGCAGGCCGCCGACACACGCGTCGCCGAGTTGAACCGCAACCTGCAGGACCTGCGCCGGATGCAGGGCGCAGCATCGACACCCGCGGCGACGCCGGCGCCCGCGCCGGCGCCGGTTGTGGCGACGACGCCTGCGCCTGCCAGGACGGCACCCGCACTCGCGCCTGCACCCGCGCCTGCACCCGCGCCCGCCGTCGCTCCTCCGCCGGCGATCCTGGTTCCCGCGCCGGCTCCGGCGATCGTCCCCCCGGTGGCGACGCAGACCGCTTCGGCACCGATGACGGCGGCCTCCGTTCCGGCGATGTCGGTCGTGCCGCCGGTCGCGACGTCGGCATCGGTCGCGAGCGGCGCGGCCCTCGTCGCGGCGAGTCCGCCGACGAGCGCACCGGTCGCGGCGCGCCCGGCATCGAGGCCTGCCGCGCGGCCTGCAGCCAGGTCCGAACCGAGCTTCCTCGACTCGCTGCTCGAGAACCCGCTCTATCTCGGCGCCGGCCTGCTCGTGTTGCTGCTCGCGCTGTTCGGCCTCTACCGCTTCCTGCAACGCTCGAAGAAGGACAGCGGCGAGACGTCGTTCCTCGAGAGCCGCCTGCAGCCCGACTCCTTCTTCGGCGCATCCGGCGGCCAGCGCATCGACACCCGCGACGCTGCGAGCTCGTCGTCGTCGATGACGTACTCGCTGTCGCAGCTCGATGCGATCGGCGACGTCGACCCGGTCGCCGAGGCCGACGTCTACCTCGCCTACGGCCGCGACCTGCAGGCCGAGGAGATCCTCAAGGAAGCGATGCGCAGCAACCCCGAGCGACTGGCGATCCGCGCCAAGCTGCTCGAGGTCTACGCGAAGCGCCGCGACATCAAGGGCTTCGAACTGCTCGCGACCCAGCTCTTCGCGCTGACCCGCGGCGAGGGCGAGGACTGGACCAAGACGCAGGAGCTCGGCGGCCAGATCGACCCCGACAACCCGCTCTACCGCGCCGGCGGAACGCCGCAGCGGCCGGGCGAAGAGCCGGCCGCTCCGGAACCGCTCGGCGCCAGCACCTTGCCGGCCTCGGTTGTTCCGGTGCCATCGCAGTACGGCGCCTCGGTGAGCGGCGATTCGCAGCTTCGCGGCGACAGCCAGTTTGCAGCGGTCGATCTCGACCTCGACAACCCCGACGTCGGCTCGCCTTCCGAGCCGATGCCATTCGACGCGACCGAGTCGATCCCGCCCAACACCGGCGCGGCGGCGAGCTATGACTCGACGCACAAGATGCCGCTGACGACGTCGAACGAGCCCGGCGTCAAGGGCACCGATGCCCGCGACGAGCCGCTCGCGTTCGATCTCTCGGGGATCAGCCTTGACCTCGACCAGGCCGACACCAGAGCCGGCGCGGTCGGTGCGATCGACACGCCGTTCCACGACGACGCTGCCGATCAGGATCCGCTCGCCCGCAAGCTCGAGCTGGCCGAGGAATTCCAGCGCATCGGTGACAAGGACGGCGCTCGCGACCTGCTGCGCGAGGTGCTCGCCACCGCCAGCGGCGCGACGAAGACGAAGGCGCAGGCGATGCTCGAGGACCTCGGCTGAGGATCGCGCTCGGCGTCTCCTACCGAGGCACCGCCTACCGCGGCTGGCAGAGCCAGCGCGGTGGCGAGACCGTCCAGGACCACCTCGACGCCGCGCTTTCGGCATTCGTCGCGCGGCCGCTGCGATCGGTCTGCGCCGGCCGCACCGACGCAGGCGTCCATGCGCTGAACCAGGTCGTTCACGTCGACACCGAGGTCGACCGCGAACCGCAGTCGTGGTTGCGCGGCACCAACCGCCACCTGCCGATCGACATCGCCGTGCAGTGGATGCGGCGGGTCGGTGACGACTTCCACGCCCGCAACGCCGCACGCGGGCGCCGCTATGTCTACCTTCTGCGTGAGTCGCCGACCCGACCCGCGCTGGAGTCCGGTCTGGCGGGATGGGTCTTCCGGCCGCTCGACGGCGAGGCCATGCGCGTCGCCTCGCGCGTCCTGCTCGGCACGCACGACTTCAGCGCCTTTCGCTCCTCCGAGTGCCAGTCGCCGACGCCGGTGAAGACGCTGCGCGCGGTTGAAGTCGGTCGGCGCGGCGCTTACTGGCGCCTCGACTTCGACGGCGACGCGTTCCTCCACCACATGATCCGCAACGTCGTCGGTTGCCTGGTCGCCGTCGGCGCCGGCACGCAGGACCCCGGCTGGCTCGCCGAGGTGCTCGCGAGCCGCAACCGGCGGCGTGCCGCGCCGACCTTCGCGCCCGACGGCCTCTACTTCGGCGGCCCGTACTACGATGCCGCGCATGCGATTCCCGAGCACACGGCGGCGATGGACTGGCTGCCCTGAGGCGTTGACGGCGTCGGGGGCGGGCCCGGCTCGATGCCGATGAACGCACGCACCCGCATCAAGATCTGCGGGCTCTCGCGACCCGGCGACATCGCGGCGGCGGTGGCGGCGGGTGCCGACGCCGTCGGATTCGTCTTCTACCCGCCGAGCCCGCGCGCCGTCTCGATCGAGCAGGCGGCGACGCTCGCCGCGGAGCTGCCGCCGTTCGTGTCGCCTGTGGGACTGTTCGTCGACGCTGCGCGTGCCGACGTCGATGCGGCCATCGCCGCCATCCCGAACCTCGTGCTGCAGTTCCACGGCGACGAGGACGCCGAGGCCTGCGCGTCGTTCGCGCGTCCGTACCTGAAGGCGATTGCGGTGTCGCCGAAGGTCGATTTGTTAGACTTCGCGCGCCGCTACGAGGGTGCTTCGGCGCTCCTCCTCGACGCT
>JBBSUK010000143.1:0-8881 GCA_038234975.1 Burkholderiales bacterium | reverse complement strand
CCGACGCCTTCCTCGAGGCGTATCACATCAGGGTCCTGCACAAGGACACCATCTACCCATTCTTCGCCGACGGCGTGACCGCGACCGAGCGCTTCCGGCCGCACATCCAGTCGCTCGTCGCCCGCCGCGCCGCGCAGGCATGGGCGAGCGAAGGCGGCGCCGCGCCGGGCGACATGGCGGGCCTGTGCGAGCTCGCCACGCCGAGCCACGTGATCTTCCCCAACGTGATCACGATCTTCCACCCCGACTACCTGAGCCTCGTCACGCTCTATCCGGTGGCGGCCGGCGTCCTGCGCTGGACGCACCGCATGCTGATTCCCGCCGACCGGGCCACGCCGGACTGGGCGGAGCACTGGGAGAAGACGTTTCGCCTGATCGAGGAAGGCGTGTTCCAGAAGGAAGACATCGCCTGCGCCGTCGGCATCCACAAAGGCCTCGCGAGCGGCGCCAATGCCGCGCTCACCGCCGGTCGCGCGGAAGCGGCCGTCGGCTGGTACCACGCGAGCGTGGCGGACGCGCTTGGACTTGAAGGAGACGACGATGCTTGACCTCCCTACCCGCGGCGCACGCCGCATCGCCGCCGGCGGTGCCGCGGCCTCGCTGCTCGCGTTCGGGCTTTGCATGTCGACGCTGGCGACCGCGCAGGACCAATACCCCGACAAGCCGGTCCGCTTCATCACCAACTTTCCGGCCGGTGGCCCGCTCGACATCCTCGGCCGCACGCTGGCCGGGCCGCTTCAGGCCGAGTTGAAGCAGCCCTTCGTCGTCGACAACCGGGCCGGCGCCGGCGGGAACATCGGCGCGGATGTCGTGGCCAAGAGCGCCGCCGACGGCTACACCGTGCTACTGACGATCGACACGCCCTTCACCATCAACCCGCACGTCTATCCGTCGATGCCGTTCGAGTCGAAGGACCTGAAGCCGCTGATGATCTTCAGCAGTTCCGGACTGACCTTCGGCATCTCGCCGACGGCTCCGGCCAAGACGATGGCGGAGTTCATCGCCCTGGCGCGCGCGTCGAACACCACCTTCTCGTCGGCCGGCAACGGCAGCCCCGGGCACCTCGCGGCCGAGATCTTCGCCAAGGAGGCGGGCGCGAAGATCACGCACGTTCCCTACAAGGGCAACGCGCCCGCGGTGACGGCGCTGGTGGCCGGCGAGGTGCAGGCCGGCATCCTCGCCACTCCGGGCCTGCTGCCGCATATCACGGCCGGCAAGGTGCGGCCGCTGGCCGTGACGGGCAGGCAACGCTCACCGCTCCTGCCGCAGGTGCCGACCGTTGCCGAGCTGGGCCTGCCGAAGCTGGAGTTCGAGGTCCTCTACCTGACGATGGTGCCGGCCGCCACGCCCGACGCGGTGGTCGAGAAGCTGCGCGCCGCATTGAAGATCGCGTTCGCCGCGCCCGAGGTCAAGGCAAGGCTCCACGCGCTCGACATGATCGCGCTCGGCGAAACGGGCAAGGCCGCGGCCGACCATCTGGAAGTCAACAAGTCGCGCTACGGCGCCGTCGTGAAGTCGACCGGCATCAAGCTGGAGTGAGCGCGGTGCGGCGCCCCAACCTGATCTTCATCGTCGCCGACGATCTCGGCCACGCTGACCTCGGCTGCTACGGCGGCCGCGACGCGACCTTCGGCCCCGTCTCCCCGGTGCTCGACGGTCTCGCCACCGCCGGCCTGCGCTTCACCGACGGCTACGCGAATTCGCCCGTGTGCTCGCCGACGCGCTTCGGCATGATCACCGGGCGCTATCAGTATCGGCTGCGCGGCGCTGCCGAGGAGCCCATCAACAGCAGGAGCCACGGCAGCACCACGCTCGGCCTTCCACCGGGCATCCCGACACTGCCCTCGCTGCTGCGCGCCGCCGGCTATCGCACGGCGCTGATCGGCAAGTGGCACCTCGGCTCGCTGCCGCACTTCGGCCCGCTGCGCTCCGGCTACGACGAGTTCTTCGGGCCGATGACGGGGGGCGTCGACTACTTCACCCACTGCGACTCGACGGGCCGCCACGACCTCTGGCAGGGCGAGCAGGAGAGCGGCGCCGACGGCTATCTCACCGACCTGCTCTCCAGCCGCGCGGTCGACTACGTGGAGCGCATGGCGGGCGACGCGGCGCCGTTCTTGCTGAGCCTGCACTACACCGCCCCGCACTGGCCATGGGAAACGCGCGACGACGCCGGCCGCGCGCCGGCGGTGAAGGACCACCTCTTCGACCTCGCCGGCGGCAGCATCCACGTCTACCGGCGCATGATCCATCACATGGACGAGGGCATCGGCTGGGTCGTCGATGCCCTTCGTCGCACCGGCATCGCCGACGACACGCTCCTCGTCTTCACGAGCGACAACGGCGGCGAGCGCTACTCCGACAACTGGCCGCTGGTCGGCGGCAAGATGGACCTCACCGAGGGCGGCATCCGGGTGCCTTGGATCGCGCACTGGCCGCGCGCGATCGGCGCCGGCGGCGTCACCCCGCAGCTCTGCATGACGATGGACTGGTCGGCGACGATGCTCGACGCCGGCGGAGCCTCGCCGCACCCAGACCATCCGCTCGACGGCGTCTCGCTCATGCCCGTCCTGCGCGACCCGGCGGCCGTATTCGAACGGCCGCTGAACTGGCGCATGAACCACCGCGGGCAGCGCGCCTCGCGTCTGGCGAACTGGAAGTACCTGCGCGTCGACGGCCACGACTACCTGTTCGACCTCTCGGCCGACGAGCGCGAGCGCGCCAACCAGGGCAAGCGCCAGCCCGACCGGCTCGCGGCGATGCGCGACGGCTGGGAGGCGTGGAACGCGACGATGCCGCCCGTCCCCGCCGACGCGTCGGTGAGCCTGGGCTACGGCGCGGCGGACATGCCGCAGCGCTAGGCGCGTCGCCCCGCACGAAAGGGCAGCGTGAGGCTCGCCGATCTGCTGTTCACGCAGGGCTTCGGTACTCGGCGCGAGTGCGCGGCGCTGCTGGCGAAGGGCGTGGTGGAGATCGAAGCCGATCAGCTGACGGCGGTCGTCGACGACCCGGAGCACGACCTCGGCGACCCGACCGGCACCCGCTTCCGTGTCCAGGGCGCGTGGTGGCCGTACCGCCAGCGCGCGCTCGTCGTGCTGCACAAGCCGGCCGGCCACGAATGCTCGCTGAAGCCGCGCCACCACCCGAGCGTGCTCTCGCTGCTGCCGACACCGCTGCGCACGCGCGGCGTGCAGCCGGTCGGTCGACTCGATGCCGACACGACCGGCGTGCTCCTGCTCACCGACGATGGCGCGCTGCTGCACCGGCTCACGTCGCCGAAGCACCACGTGGCAAAGGTCTACGAGGTCGGCTGCAAGCATGCTGTCGACGCCTCGCAGGCGGGGCGCCTGCTGAGCGGTGTGCTGTTGCACGACGAGAACGAGACTGTCCGCGCGGCGGCCTGCGAGGTCGTCGGCGAGCGATTGCTGCGGCTGACGCTCACCGAGGGCAAGTACCACCAGGTCAAGCGCATGGTTGCCGCTGCCGGCAACCGCGTGGAGACGCTGCACCGCAGCGTGTTCGGCGAGGTCGGAATCGACGGACTCGAACCGGGCGAGTGGCGCTGGATCGACGGCGTGTAGCGCGCCGGCCGACGCGTCAGGACACGACCTGGTAGTAGAGGTTCTGCGGGTGCTTCGCCTGCGCGAAGAAGAACCAACGGTCGGCGACGAGGCCGACCGCCTGCGAGGCCACCGCGAGCCACCAGATCGACGGCCGGTCGACGACGATCGCGACGATGCCGACGATCGCCGGCAGCACGAAGCCGAGACCGAACAGCGCGACGCGGATGCGACGCAGCCCGGCGGCGGTGGCGCGATGGAAGAACTCGCGCGTGTTGAACGACCCGGCCGACATGCCCATCGACGTCTGGCGCACGTCGGCCCCGGGGATGCCGGTGGCCGACGACAGCGTCGAGCGGTGGCGCAACCGCGCGTTCCGCGACACCGCGACCGCACGGCAGATCCCGGCCGCGACCGTGAATGCCAGCGCGCCCGGCCCGGCGGCGCCCAGCAGCCGGCGCTCGGGCGCGATCGACAGCAGCGCGCAGCCGAGCACGAAGCCCGACGACAGGCCGGTCAGCACGAAGTTCACGAGCGTGAGCGGCTGCGCCCACTCCTCGACGAAGCGCAGGCACGCGTAGATCATCGCCGTGCAGTACCAGAGCATCGCCGCGACGACGAGCGCGACGAGCGGCGCCGCGATGCCCGTCCACGGCGCCGGCAGGCCCGCCCGCAGTCCCCACCACCACACGGCGATCACGCCGATGAACATCGGCAGCACGATCACCTCGCGCGACAACCACGACGTGCGCCACATGAAGGCGGCGCGCCAGGCGCGCATCGGCCGGCCGAGGTGGGCGAACGAGGCGGCGAGCGCGGCGACGAGCAGCAGCGCCGCCAGCACCAGCGCGTCGGAGGCGAACGCGTCGTTCGACAGGCCGAGCAGGGTGCCGAGCGCCACCAGCACCACCAGCCCCTGCGCCGCACCCGACAGCGTGGTGAGGAAGACGACGGAAAACGCCGGGTTCACCCGTTCGAGCCCCCGTGGCCCGACCGGTCGCGCGCCGACGGCATCGGCGCGTTGTCCCCCACGGCCGCGGTCGGCCGCCGCGGCAGGTAGCGGTTGGCCGGCTTCGTGTCCCACTCCGGCATGAGCTCGTAGCCACCGCGCTCGCGTATCGCGATCGAGACCTCGCTGTCGGGATCCTTGATGTCGCCGAACAGGCGCGCGTTGGTCGGGCACGCCTTCACGCAGGCGGGCTTGCGGTCCTCGGGCGCCAGCGCGTCGTCGTGGATGCGGTCGACGCACAGCGTGCACTTGGTCATCACCTGCCGCGCCTCGTCGATCTCGCGCATGCCGTACGGGCAGGCCCACGCGCAGTACTTGCAGCCGATGCACTTGTCGTAGTCGACGAGGACGATGCCGTCGGACTTTCGCTTGTAGCTCGCGCCCGTCGGGCACACCGGCACGCACGGCGGCTCCTCGCAGTGCAGACAGCTCTTGGGAAAGTGCACGGTCTCGGTCAGCGGGAAGACGCCGGCCTCGTAGCTCTGCACGCGGTTGAAGAACGTTCCGGTCGGGTCGGCACCGTAGGCGTTCTCGTCGACGAGTGGCCCCGCCGAACCCGACGTGTTCCATTCCTTGCACGACGTGACGCAGGCGTGGCAGCCGACGCAGACGTTGAGGTCGATGACGAGGGCGAGCTGTTTGCCGGGCGTGTACGACGGGCCCCGGTCGGTGCCGATGGTCGCGGGATCGACGGTGGTCTCGGCGGCGCCGTCGCCGCCACCGTCGCCGCCGCCGCCGCCGCCGCCGCCGAGCAGCGATCGCAGCCAGCCGATCACGTCGCGTCCTTGCCGGCGAAGAACGCCACCGCGCCGCTCGCCTGTCGCGGCGAGCCGGGCACCGCGCGCATCGTCGCCACTTGCGGCGACGACTCGTCCGCTTCGTCGGATCCGGCCGGTCGGATCCGCACCCGCACGTCGTACCAGCCGGCCTGCCCCGTCACCGGGTCGCTGTTGCTGATCGTCGCGCCCTCGCCCCCCGACGGCAGCGGCAGCTCGTCGGTGATGAGGTGGTTGAGCAGGAAACCTTTCCTCGCTTCGTCGGCGCCGGGTGCGAGCGCCCATGCGCCGTCGGCCTTGCCGATCGCGTTCCACGTCCACACCGTGCCGGGCTCGACGGCCTCGCTGTAGCGCGCCATGCAGCGCACGCGTCCCCACGGGCTCTCGACCCAGCACCAGCCGCCGTCTGCCACGCCCGCGGCCTGCGCCGTCTTCGGGTTCACGTGCAGGTAGTTGTGGCTGTGGATCTGCCGCAGCCACGCGTTCTGCGAGTCCCAGGAGTGGTACATCGCCATCGGCCGCTGCGTGATCGCAGCGAGCGGATAGGCCGCCAGGTCGGTCGCGGCCTGCTCGAGCGGCGGATACCAGAACGGCAGCGGGTCGAAGCAGGCGTCGATGCGCGCGCGCAGGTGCTCGGGCGGCTGCCGCCCGGCGGTCTTGCCCTGCGCGGCGAGCCGGAACGACTGCAGCGCGTCGGAGTAGAGGGCGAGCTGCACCACGTCGTTCTTCTGGCGCCAGCCCTTGTCCTTCGCGAAGTCGAGGTACTCGCGATTCCAGTTGCGCATGTAGTGCATCGACTCCGGCAGCCTGTAGCGGAACACGCAGTCGTTCTTCGCGTACATCTCCCACTGCTTCGGATTGGGCGCGCCGCGCAGGTGCTCGGTGCCGTCGGCACCGCGCCAGCCCATCAGGAAGCCGATGCCGGGCTGCGGCTCGTAGTTGACGACGAAGTCCGGGTAGTCCTTGAACCTGCGGCGGCCGTCGTCGGTGGTGAAGGCCGGGAACTCCAGGCGCGACGCCAGCTCGACGAGCACCTCCTGGAACGGCTTGCACTCGCCGGTCGGCGGCACGACCGGAACGCGCACCGAGTCGGCCGGGCCGTCGAACTCCGAGATCGGCCGGTCGAGCATGCTCATCACGTCGTGGCGCTCGAGGTAGGTGGTGTCGGGCAGCACCAGGTCGGCGTAGGCGACGGTCTCGCTCTGGAACGCGTCGCAGACGACGAGAAACGGGATCTCGTGCTCGCCGTCGGCGTTGCGACGGTTGAGCATCTCGCGGACGGCGAGCGTGTTCATCGTCGAGTTCCACGCCATGTTGGCCATGAAGATCATCAGCGTGTCGAGGCGATACGGGTTGCCGCGCGTCGCGTTGGTGATCACGGTGTGCATCAGGCCGTGCGCCGACAGCGGCGCCTCCCACGAGAAGGCGTGGTCGATGCGCAGCGGTTCGCCGTCGTCGCCGACGAACAGCTCCTCGGGGCTCGCCGGGAAGCCGAGCGCGGCGGCGTTGAGCGGCGTGTTCGGCTGGATCTTGTCGGCCGAGTTGAAGGCGCGGAAGTTCGGGACGATGTGGCGCGGGTACGGCGCCTTGTGGCGAAAGCCCCCGGGCGCGTCGATCGTGCCGAGCACGCTCATCAGCACGGCGAGCGCGCGCACCGTCTGGAAGCCGTTCGAGTGCGCCGCCAGGCCGCGCATCGCGTGGAAGGCGACCGGGCGGCCCGGCGTCGTCTCGTGGCGCTGGCCCCAGGCGTCGGTCCACGGGATCGGCAGCTCGAAGGCCTGCTGCAGCGCCGTGTCGCCCATCTCGACGGCGAGCTTGCGGATGCGCGCCGCCGGGATGCCGGTGATGCCCTCGGCCCATTCGGCCGTGTATGGCGCGACGCGCTCGCGCAGCAGCTGGAACGACGGCGCCACGCGGGTGCCGTCGGCCAGCGTGTAGTGGCCTTCGAGCGCCAGGTCGCGGCCCGGCTCGATGCCCTCGGGATACGCCGCCACCACGGTGCCGGTCGACGTGTCGAAGGCCAGCTTGTTGTGCGGGTGGCGCCCGTCGCCGGGTGGGCCCTTCGTCGGGTCGGGGTCGAAGGCGAACAGGCCCTCGCGCGGCCCTTCGTCGAGCACGACCAGTTGCGGCGCGTTGGTGCAGCGCTGCAGGAAGGCGCGGTCGATGCGCCCCTCGGCGATCAGCTCATGCAGCAGCGCCATGAACAAGGCGCCGTCGGTGCCGGGGCGGATCGGGATCCACTCGTCGGCGATCGCCGAGTAGCCGGTGCGCACCGGGTTGATCGAGATGAAGCGGCCGCCGGCGCGCTTGAAGGTGCCCAGCGCCATCTTCATCGGGTTGGAGTGATGGTCCTCGGCGGTGCCGATCATCACGAACAGCTTCGCGCGCTCGAGGTCGGGGCCGCCGAACTCCCAGAACGAGCCGCCGATCGTGTAGATCATTCCGGCGGCCATGTTCACCGAGCAGAAGCCGCCGTGCGCGGCGTAGTTCGGCGTACCGAACTGGCGCGCGAACAGGCTCGTGAGCGCCTGCATCTGGTCGCGCCCCGTGAACAGCGCGAACCGCTTCGGGTCGGTGGAGCGGACGTGGCGCAGGCGCGTCTCGAGGATCTCGAACGCGCGCTCCCACGAGATCGGCTCGAAGTCGGCGTCGCCGCGCTCGGCGCCGGCCTTGCGCAGCAGCGGTCGGGTGAGCCGCGCCGGCGACTTCTGCTTCATGATCCCGGCGGCGCCCTTGGCGCAGATCACGCCCTGGTTGAGCGGATGGTTCGGGTTGCCGTCGATGTAGCGGAGCTCGCCGTTCCTCAGGTGCACGCGGATGCCGCAGCGGCAGGCGCACATGTAGCAAGTGGTCGTCTTGATCTCGACCTTCGCGTCCGGCACCGGCGGCGCCAGCGGGTCGTGCACCGGCTCGCGCGTGAAGAGCTTCCACATGCGGTCCATCCTATCGACGGGGCGGTGATGCGGAAAGCGGGTAATCTCGTTCACCATGAGCGAGAAAAGCGATCAGCCTGCCACGGTCGAGGAACCGCAGCGCCTGCACCTCTCGCTGGCCCGCCTCGAGGTCTTCGTGGCGACCGCGCGGGCCGGCTCCACGCGTGCGGCCGCCGGCCGGCTCGCGCGCTCGCAGTCGGCCGCGAGTGCCTCGCTCGCCGAGCTCGAGGCGGCGTTCGGCGTTCGCCTCTTCGACCGCGTCGGCCGGCGCCTGGTGCTCAACGAGCACGGCCGCGCGCTGCTACCCAAGGCGGTGCAGCTGCTCGACGACGCGGCGCGCGTGGAGGCCGCCTTCACGCCCGCTCGCGCTGCGCTCTCGCCCCTGCGAATGGCGGCGAGCTTCACCGTCGGCGAGTACCTGCTGCCCGAGCTGATCGCGTCGTGGCGCGAGGCGCATCCGCTGCAGCCGGTGCGCCTCGACATCGCCAACAGCACCGACGTGGCGCGCGCCGTGGCCGCGTTCGACGTCGACATCGGCTTCGTCGAAGGCCCGGTCGACCATTCCGCGCTGCGCACCCACCGCTGGCGAACTGACGAACTCGT
>JBBSUK010000142.1:0-8892 GCA_038234975.1 Burkholderiales bacterium | reverse complement strand
GTCGCCTGGACGTTGAGGTCGATCAGCTTCTCGACGCCATCGAAGGCGATGCCGGTCAGGCCGAAGAGCGTTTCGACGTTGGTCTTGTGGGCGGACATGAGTTGTTCGACGGTGATCATGAGGGTCTCCTGGGTGTGAAAGGGCTTGTAGCCGGGTGCAGGCTTTGCTGCACTGCACAATTCGCAAGTATAGAGAGAGAACCGCTGATTGCAAGCACTTTTTGCTGCACTGCAGCATATTAGGGTGGACGCCCTACCGCGGCGCCGGACGGGGTCGATGGAAGAATCGGCGCGATGAACGAGCGCCCGCAGCCGCTGCCCCGTTCGGCGTTTCGCCACCACGTGCCGCTCACCACGCGCTGGATGGACAACGACGCGTACGGGCACCTCAACAACGTCGTGTACTACAGCCTCTTCGACACGGCGGTCAACGGCTGGTTGATCGCCGCCGGCGCGCTCGACGTGCAGCGAGGCGCCACGATCGGCTACGTCGTCGAGACGCACTGCCACTACTTCTCGCCACTGTCGTTCCCGCAGGCCGTGGATGCCGGTTTGCGCGTGGTCGAGCTGGGCCGCGCCAGCGTGCGCTACGGTGTCGGCATCTTCGCCGCCGGCGCCGATGCGACGGCGGCGCACGGCGAGTTCGTCCACGTCTACGTCGACCGGACGACGCAACGCTCCGTCCCGCTCCCCGACGCGCTGCAGCGCGCACTCGAAAGCCTCCGATGACCGCATCCGCCACGACCCCCGACACGACCCGCGCTGTCGAGGACGCCATCACGTCGCGTCGATCGATGCGTGCCTTCCTGTCGACGGCGGTGCCGCGGGCCACGATCGAGCGCATCCTCGAGGTCGCGTCGAGGGCGCCGTCGGGCACCAACACGCAGCCGTGGAAGGTCTACGTGCTGACCGGCGAGGCGCTGCGCTCGCTTTCCGACCGGCTCGTTGCCGCCTACGACGACCCGGCCGAGCGGGAAGCCAACACCGAGGAGTACGCCTATTACCCGACGGAGTGGAAGTCGCCCTACATCGATCGCCGGCGCAAGGTCGGCTGGGATCTCTACGGGCTGCTCGGAATCGGCAAGGCCGACAAGGCGCGGATGCACACCCAGCATCGTCGCAACTACGCCTTCTTCGACGCGCCGGTCGGTTTGATGTTCACGATCGACCGGGTGATGCGGCAAGGGAGCTGGCTCGACTTCGGCATGTTCCTCGAGGCGGTGATGGTGGCGGCGCGCGGCCACGGTCTGCACACCTGTCCGCAGGCCGCGTTCACGCCGTTTCACCGCATCATCACGGCGGCGCTGGCCGCTCCTGAGAACGAGCAGCTGGTGTGCGGCATGTCGCTCGGCCACGAGGATCCCGACGCAGTCGAGAACTCGCTCGTCACCGATCGCGAACCGGTCGCGGGGTTTGCCCGATTCCTCGAGACGCTGCCGGAAGGCGCAGCATGACGGCGGCGAAAGCGCGCATCCTCGTCTGCCGTCGCGTGTTCGACGAGACGCTGTCCAGACTGGCGGACCACTTCGACGTCGAATCCAACCAGGCCGACACGGTGTGGAACCGGGAAGAACTGCTCGCGCACCTGCGGGGCAAGGAGGGCGTCTTCATCACCGGCACGCAGCCGATCGACGCGGCCCTGCTCGACGCCTGCCCCGACCTGCGGGCGGTCTGCAGCATGGCGGTCGGCTACAACAACGTCGACGTGCCGGCCTGCACGACGCGCGGCGTGCTCGTCTCCAACGCGCCCGACGTGCTGACCGAGACGACCGCCGACTTCGGCTTCGCGCTGATGATGGCGGCGGCACGCCGCATCACCGAAAGCGAGCATTTCCTGCGCCGCGGCGAGTGGACGAAGTGGACGGTCGACGCGTTCGCCGGCAGCGACGTGCACGGCTCGACGCTCGGCGTGCTCGGCATGGGCCGCATCGGCCAGGCGATCGCCCGCCGCGGCGCGCATGGCTTCGGCATGAAGGTGATCTATCACAACCGCAGCCGACTCGGCGACGACATCGAGCGCTCGCTCGGCGCTCGCCTCGTCGGCAAGGACGAGCTGCTCGAGACGGCCGACCACGTCGTCGTCGTCGTCCCGTACAGCGCCGAGTCGCATCACCTGATCGGCGCCGCCGAGCTCGGCCGGATGAAGACGACGGCGACGCTCACCAACATCGCCCGCGGCGGCGTCGTCGACGACGCGGCGCTCGCGAGCGCGCTGTGCGCCGGCACGATCGCCGCGGCTGGGCTCGACGTGTTCGAAGGCGAGCCGTCGATCCACCCCGACCTGCTGACGGTCCCCAACATCGTGTTGACGCCACACATCGCCAGCGCCAGCCTGCCGACGCGCCGCGCGATGGCCGAGCTCGCGGCCGACAACCTGATCGCGGCATTCGACCGACGCCCCGGTGCGTCGCCACCACCCACCGCGCTGAACCCGGAGGTACTGGGCGCTCGCGCCGCCGGGGTGTAGGAGCCCGCCCACAGGCCACGCCGGCCGCGCCCGATGGGCGCACGGAAGCGCGTCGCGAGAATGCGCGGATGAGATCGCCGAACGCCGCCTGGAAGGCGGGAGTCCGCTGGCCGCTGCTGACGATCGGCTTCCTCGCGCTGCTCCTGGCGGCCGTCGTCGTCTGCGAGATGGCCGGGTGGCCGTTTCTCGTCGGGCCGATCCAGACGCAGCTTGCGAAGGCGCTCGATCGCAAGGTCGTGTTCGGAACCGACGCCGACGGTGGGGTGCGCATCCATCTGCTCGGAGGCATCCGCGTGTCGGCGGCATCGATCGAGATTGGCGCGCCGGGCTGGAGCGATGCGCCGCACATGCTGCTCCTCAACGACGCGAAGCTGTCGCTCGGCTACTGGGACCTGTTCAGGACGTGGCGCGGCGCGCCGCTGCACGTGAACAGCCTCGAAGCGGCGACGCTCGACGCGATCCTCGAGCGCAGGGCCGACGGCCGCGCGTCCTGGCAGTTCGGCGTGAAGACGCCCGCCGACACGAGCGACGAGCCGTCCGCGCTGCCGACATTCGGCAAGCTGCGCGTCGTGGACGGTCATGTCGACTACCGCGATGCGGTCCTGCCGGCGCAGATCGACACCCGTTTCGCGCTCAACGACGCGACCAGCTCGTCGGCGGACATCGCCTCGGCTGCCCGATCCGCTTCCTCGGCCTCGGTGGCGTCGTCCGGCGCGGTCGCCGCAGCGTCGGCGGCATCGGGCGGCATCGTCGTTCACGCCGGCGGTGCCGCGTCGAAACGCGCCGCGGCTCCTGCGGTCGCCCTGGCCCCGGGCGAGAGCGGCCTGGTCCTGAAATCGGTCGGTACGTACCGCAAGAACTTGCCCGTCGACATCGACCTGCGCACAGCCGGCGTCCTTCGCCTCCTCGACGGAACCGCCGAGGCGGAAGCGCAGCCGCTGCGCCTGCAGGCGACGATCGGCAAGGCCGAACTGAAGTTCGCCGGCACCACCACCGACCCACTTCATTTTCGCGGCTTGAAGGGCACGTTCAACGTCGCCGGTCCGTCGCTGGCCGCCGTGGGCGATCCGCTCGGCATCACGTTGCCGACCACGCCGGCCTTCAAGACCAACGGGACCATCGCCAAGGATCGCGAGGTCTACAACGCGGTCTTCGAGCGCGCCGAGATCGGCTCGTCGCGCATCAACGGGTCATTTACCTTTGATCGCCGGCCGAAGGTGCCGCTCCTGTCCGGAAAGATCGGCGGCTCGCGGCTCGTGCTGGCCGACCTCGGCCCCGCCATCGGCGCGCCGGCTTCGGGCACCGAGAACGCCGAGACCAAGGGTGCCGGGCGGGTGATTCCGGACCGGAAGTTCGACCTGCCGGCGCTGCGCGCGATGGACGCCAACGTCCTCGTCGACATCGCCATGTTCGACCCGGGCACCACCCTGATCGACTCATTGCGCCCGGTTCGCGGTCACATCCTGCTGGCCGACGGCGTGCTGACCATCGCCGACTTCGAGGGCACGACGGCCAAGGGCCAACTCCTCGGTTTTCTCCAGCTCGACGGCCGCGCCGCCGAGGCGAAATGGACCGCCGACCTGCGCGCCCGCGGCATCGACCTCGCGCAATGGCTGAACCTCAAGCGCGGCGCCGGTGCACCGCCCTACCTCTCGGGCAAGCTCGATGCGCTCGTGAAGGTCAAGGGCGCCGGGCAGTCGACCGCGGAAATCCTGGGCAGCCTCGGTGGCGACATCCGTGTCCACCTGCGCGACGCGAGCATCTCGCACCTCGCGCTCGAGGCAGGCGGAATCGACGTCGCCCAGGCACTCGGCATGCTGTTCAAGGGAGACGACGCGTTGCCCATCCTGTGCAACATTGCCGACCTCGACGTGAAGCACGGCGTGGCCACTCCGAGGGTCTTCGTCTTGAACACGGCCGACTCGACGGTGTGGATCGACGGATCGGTCTCGCTGAAGTCGGAGGCCATGAACCTGAAAGCAGTCGTGTCGCCAAAGGACTTCAGCCCGCTGAGCCTGCGAACGCCGATCCATGTGAAGGGAACGCTCGGCGATCCGAAGGTGTCGGTGGAACTCGGGAAGCTGGCTGGCAAGGCCGCCGCTGCGGGGTTGCTCGCCCTCCTGAACCCGCTCGCCGCGATCATCCCGTTCATCGACACCGGCTCCAAGGACACGGCCAACAAGCAGGACGCGCAGTGCAAGGCGCTGGTTCGCACCAGCGGGGTGATCCCGTCGGCCGTGAGGACGCCCGGCAACGTGAAGGTGCCGGCCGCCGCGGTCGCGCCGTCGCCGCCGGCTTCGCGCTGACGCAGCGACGCCAGCCGTCGGCCGCGCGTCGCCGCCGCCCGCGATTCAGCGCTTGGCGTGGGACTTGCCTTCTTCTTCGGCCTTCTTCAGCGCATTGGCCTCGGCGTCCGACTTCGGCGCTGCTTCACGCGCAGCCTGCTCGACCTTGCCCGACTTCGCGAACGCTTCCACGTCCTTGTCGTAGCGGCGCGCGGCTTCGTAGTCACCCTCGCCCTGGACCTGGTCCGTGGCGGGCTTCGGTTGGTTGCGGTCCTTGTCGTCCTTGCTGTTCATGCGGTACTCCCGTCGTTGAGGGTTCTTCGGTGCTTGTCGAATGGCACGCCGCGGCTCAGGCGGCGAGCTGCTGCTGCTGCAGCGACTGCTCGGAGCTTTCGTCGACGATCTCGTCGCTGACCACGTCGAAGCGGAGCAGCGTACTCGGCCCGAAGCACATCGTGATCGGAACGTCGCCAGCGTCGCGGCCGCGCGCCATCACGATGCGGCCGATGCGCCGCCGGTTGTGGCGGGCGTCGGCCGTCCACCAGCGATCGCCGAGGTAGACCTCGAACCAGGCGCTGAAATCCATCGGCCCGGGCACCGGCGCGACGCCGATGTCACCCAGGTAGCCGGTGGTGTAGCGCGCCGGGATGTTCATGCAGCGACACAGCGTGACGGCCAGGTGCGTGAAGTCGCGGCAGACGCCGGTCCGCTCGCGAAAGGCGTCCAGGGCGGTCCGGGTCGGGCGGGCGCGCTTGTAGTCGAACGTCAGGTGCTGGTGCGCGAAGGCCAGGATCGACTGCACGCGTTCCCACCCGGGCTTCGTGTGGCCGAAGGTGTTCCACGCGAAGGGCAGCAACTCGCTGTCGACCTCGCAATAGCGGCTCGGCAGGAGGAACTGCAGCGTCGAGGCCGGCAGCTCGGTCGGGTCGTGCTGGCGCGCGGTCGGGTCGATCGCGTCGAGCTCGCCGGAATCGCGGATGACGGTGTCGCACTGGAAGCGAACCGTTTCCTGGCCGACTGGAACGTTGACGCGGCCGCAAATGTTGCCGAATGCGTCGACATACTCCTCGGCCACGAGCCCGCCGTTGAGCCGCAGCGCGTCGGGGGCCAGCAGGTCACCCACCCGGGATGGATGAACGTGCAACAGGTAGATCACCGCCATCGGCGTCGCGACTTGGAGTTCGATGTCGTAGCCGATCCGGATCTGCATCAGTTCCTGCCTGGTGGGTCGCGGGCTGCGGCATCGGCCGCGAATGAATGCAAGGCTCTCATGGCGAAGCGTCCGTCGCGATGCGACGATTTCAAGCCGCGCTGTAGGAAAACGACGCGCCGCGAACGAGCGCTGTAGGCAGCGTCCGACGGGGCCGGCGCCCGTCGCCCGTCAGGCGGCGCACGCCGTCGCCGCTAAGCTGTATCGCGGAGGTTTTCCATGAAGCCGCTCCTCGAGCGCGTCGATCTTTTCGTCCGGTGGTTCTTCAATGCGTCGCCGCATGCGTCGTACATCGAGTCTCGCCTGCCTGGCGTTAGCGAACACCACCGTTGCCCGGAGCGTCGGTTCAGCAAGCAGGTGCATCCCGGCACCGATCGCCGGACGCCACGAACGACGACCGGCTCCGCTTCCGGATAATCTCCGGCGCATGGCCCGTGAAGATGATGTGCTCGTGGTCTGCGAGCAGTGCGGCCAGGCGCACCGGTGGCGCGCCCTCGAGGCTCGCTCGATCGCGCGTTGTGTGCGCTGCGAGGCGGTGATCGGCCGCGGGCGTCGCATCGGCCTGAACACCGTTCTCGCGCTGACGATCACTGCCGGGATCGCCTTTGGGTTTGCCGCGGGCACCGACATCCTCCGGCTCGACCTGCGTGGCACGGGCGAAGCGGCCAACCTGCCCGAGGCGATCGCCGCTGCGTGGGGTGAAGGGCAGGAGATCGTCGCCGTCGTCGCTGCGATGACCGCGATCGTGGCGCCCGCTCTGTTCATCGCCCTGCGCCTGTATGTCCTCGTGCCACTGGCGCTCGGTCGCAAGACGGCCGGTTTCGCGTTCGCCGTTCGGGCGCTGCACCTCGTGGGTCGCTGGAACATGGTCGAGGTGTTCACGATCGGCGTGCTGTTGTCGCTGGTTCGGCTCGCCGGTCTGGCCGATGCGACCCCGGGGCCCGGGTTGTTCGCCCTCGGCGCCGTCACCGTTCTGTTCGCGGCGATCGAGTCGGCGGGGCTGAAGCACCTCTGGTGGCAGGTGCGATGAGCGGCGCTGCCGTTCTCGTCGCAGCGCCAGCCGCCGATGCCCGGCCGAACCAGCCCGCCGTCCTCGGGTGCGAGAGCTGCGGGCTCGTCTCGGCCAACCTGCTTGCGGACCCGCGGAGCGCGCTGCCGCACGACGCCGTGCAGCGCTGCCCGCGTTGCCGCCACGCGCTCCATGCGATCAAGCCGCTTTCGGTGCAGCGCACGCTGGCCTGCACGATCGCCGCAGCCGTGCTCTACGTGCCGGCCAACGCGCTGCCGATCATGGTCACGCGCAGCCAGCTCCAGCGCGAAGAGCACACCTTGCTCGGCGGCATCCACGAGCTGTGGATCGACGGCTCGTGGGGACTGTCGATCATCGTCTTCATCGCCAGCATTGCCGTTCCGGTGCTCAAGATCGCCGGCTTGGCGATGCTCGCCTGGACCACGCAACGCCGCAGCGCGTGGCGCCGCCTGGAACGCGCCCGCCTGTTCCGGTTGATCGAGGCGGTCGGCCACTGGTCGATGCTCGACGTCTACGTGGTCGTCGTCCTCACCGCGTCGATTCGCTTCGGTGCGTTCGCCAGCGTGTCGCCGGGACCGGGGCTGCTATCGTTCGCCGCCGTCGTCATCCTGACGATGCTCGCCACGTACAGCTTCGATCCGAAGCTGATCTGGCGTGACGCCGCAAGGGCCCGATGACCGACGCGCCGCCCGATCCTTCCGTGCCGCCGCCGAGCCCGCCGCCCTCCCCGGACCTGCCGGGCGACGGACCGTTGCCGCAGCCGATCGTCTCGAAGGCAAGGCGGTGGGGGGTGTCCCTGGTCTGGTTGCTCCCGGTGGTAGCGGTGCTCATCGGCGTCTCGCTGCTCGTTCGCACGGTGTTCCTGGTCGGACCGCGGATCGAGATCGAGTTCGCGTCGGCCGACGGCGTCGAGGCCGGCAAGACCGATATCCGCTACAAGGAGGTCGTCATCGGCAAGGTCAAGACGGTCTCGCTGCGCGGTGCAGACAAGCACGTCGTCGTCGGTGTGCAGCTCGACCGCTCGGCGGCGCAGTTCGCGGTCGAGGACACGTCGTTCTGGGTGGTCCGGCCGCGCATCGGCGCCGGCGGCATTACCGGCCTTGGCACGCTGCTGTCGGGTGCCTACATCGCCGCCGACGCGGGCGAGTCGACCAACTCACGCTCCGAGTTCAAGGGCCTCGAGACGCCGCCGCTGGTGCTGCGCGGCGAGCCCGGCGCGGTGTTCGTGCTGCGTGCACAGGACCTGGGTTCGCTCGATGTCGGCTCACCGGTGTTTCATCGCCGCACGCCGGTAGGCCGTGTCGTCGGCTACACGCTCGACGCGGCGAAGGACGACCTCTCGGTCAAGGTCTTCATCGAGGAGCCGTACCAGAGCCTCGTGTCCGCCGCCACGCGGTTCTGGAACGCCAGCGGCATCGACCTCAGCGTCGACGCCAGCGGCTTCACGCTGAACACGCAGACGATCGGCTCAATCCTGGTCGGCGGCGTGGCTTTCGAGACGCCTGGACGGGTCGGCGCGATGCCGCCGGCGGCGGCGAACACCGCCTTCACGTTGTTCACCGACCGGCGCACCGCGCTGGCGCCGCCCGACGGCCTGGCCGTTCCCGTGCGGATGCAGTTCGACACCTCGGTGCGCGGCCTGGCCGAAGGTGCCGCGATCGACCTGCTGGGTGTCGACATCGGCAAGGTCACGAAGGTTTCGCTGGAATACGACGACGTGCGCAAGCGGCTGCCGATCGAGGTTCGTGCCGACATCTATCCGCTGCGGCTCGGCGCCGTGCGGGCAGCACTGCTGGCGTCGGCGCAGGCCGAAGGCGGCAACGACACCGTGGTCCTGCAGCGTCTCGTCGCCGCCGGCCTGCGCGCGCAGCTGCGCAGCGGCAACCTCCTCACCGGCCAGC
>JBBSUK010000141.1:0-8927 GCA_038234975.1 Burkholderiales bacterium | reverse complement strand
CGTCGTCGTCGTCGCGGGCGGCGCCCTCAGCAGCGCATTGCTGCTGCTCGCCTCGGCGTCGCGCGCGCACCCCGACGGCCTGGCCAACGGCTCGGGCCTGGTCGGCCGTCACTACATGCGACACAACCAGTCGGTGCTGATGGCGCTCTCGCGCGAGGCCAACGACGCCGTGTTCCAGAAGACGCTCGCCCTGAGCGACTGGTACTTCGGCGACGACGACTGGAAGTTTCCGCTCGGCCTCGTGCAGATGATGGCCAAGTCGCACCCCGACCAGATCCGCTCCGAGGCGCTGCCGTCGTGGCTCGACTGGCTGCCGGCGCCGTTCGAGACGATGGCACACCACGCGGTCGACTTCTGGCTGTCGAGCGAGGACCTGCCGCGGCCGGAGAACCGGGTCCGTTTCGATGCCGACGGCCAGGTCGTCCTCGAGCTCGAGCCGAACAACATGGAAGCGCACCGAAGGCTGCGCGCCAAGCTCGAATCGGTGCTCGACTGCTGCGGCCTGCACCAGCGCCTGCTCGACCGCTCGCTCTACTTCGGCAAGCACATCGCCCTCGGCGGTACCGCCCACCAGGCGGGCACCGCGCGCTTCGGCAGCGACCCGACCTGCGCGGTTCTCGACCTCGACTGCAAGGCGCACGAGGTCGACAACCTCTACCTCGCCGACGCGAGCTTCTTCCCCTCGATCGGCGCGGTGAACCCGACGCTGACGATCGTCGCCAACGCGCTGCGCGTCGCCGACAAGATCGCCGAGCGGCTGGGCTCGACCCGTCCGCGAACGGCACGGGCGCAACCCGCATGACACTGCCGTTCGATCCCGCAACGCTCGACCTCGCCGGCCGCGTGCTGCTCGTCTCGATGTTTCCGTTCAGCGCCCTCGACAAGGTGCTGCATCGCGAGGAAGCGCTCGCCCAGGCGCGCTCGTCGATCCTGCCCGGCGGCCCGTTCCTGCTCGTGCTCGGCGGCGCGCTCGAGCTGGGGGCGCCGGTGTGCATCGTCGGCGGCTGGTGGGCGCGCGAGGCGGCGCTGCTGCTGGCCGCCTTCTGCATCGCCACGGCGGTGATGTTTCATCCGTTCTGGCACGCCGGCGACTTCTGGGCCGAACGGCACAGCGTCGCCCGCGATCATTTCTGGGACTTCATGAAGAACCTCGGGCTCGCCGGCGGCCTGCTCCTGGTGGCGGCGGGCGCGCGGTTTGCCGGGCCGGCGGCATGAACGATCTGGGCAAGAAGCCGATCACGGCGTACTGGCATCTGTGGACCGACGAGAAGGGCACGAGCCGGCAGACGCGCTGCGAGATCGCCGACTTCTCCGCGGCCAGCATGAGCGGCGCCGCGCCTCAGTGGAACGATTCGCTCGGCCGTGGCGAATCGACGATGCTGTTCTCCGTGCTGCCCGTCGGCTGGGTCGGCGACTGGCACGAGAACCCGTTGCCGCAGTGGATCGTGCCGCTGTCCGGGCGCTGGTTCGTCGAATCGATGGACGGACAACGCGTCGAGATGGGGCCGGGCGAGCTGTCGTTCGGCGAGGACCAGCGCTGCAAGCCAGACGCCGAGGGCCGCATCGGCCACCGCTCCGGCACGGTCGGCGACGAGCCGGCGCATCTCATGATCGTGCAGCTGCACACGCAACCGATCGGCCGCGCGTGTCACCACCGATGATCGCGAGCCGAGGCGCGTGCCGCTGAACGCGGTGTCCGAGACTTCCGCCTACACGATCGAGGACGAGCGCTTTCGCAGCTTCGTTCTCGGCAATGCGAGCCTCGAGCCACTTGCGCACGGCCGCTGGTTCGAGGGCCCCGTGTGGTTCGCCGACCAACGCGTGCTGCTGGCGAGCGACATCCCGAACGACCGCATCGTCCGGATCACCGAGGACGGCCACACCTCCGTGTTCCGCTCGCCGGCGGGGTTTCCCAACGGCCACACGCGCGACCGCGAAGGCCGCCTCGTCGGCTGCTCGCACGGCCTTCGTGCCGTCGTCCGCACCGAGCTCGACGGCACCGCGGCGACGCTGGTCGACCGCTTCCGCGGCAAGCGCCTGAACTCGCCCAACGACGTCGTCGTCGCCGCCGATGGGGGGGTCTGGTTCACCGACCCGACCTACGGCATCGAGACCGACTACGAAGGCGAACGGCAACCTGCCGAGTTGCCCCCTTGCGTATACCGCCTCGACCCGGCGAGCGGCGCGATCGACTGCGTGGCCGACGACTTCATCGGTCCGAACGGGCTCGCCTTCTCGCCCGATGGCCAGCGCCTCTACGTCACCGAGACGGGCGACCAGTTCGCGGCGGAGCCGAAGCGCTGCATCCGCGTGTTCGACGTCGTCGCCGGCGGCACCCGGCTCTCGGGCGGCCGCGCCTTCCACACCGTATCGCCCGGCTACGCCGACGGGCTGCGCTGCGACGAGGACGGCCACGTCTGGTGCGGCGCTGGCGACGGCGTGCACTGTCTCGACGAGACCGGCGCGCTGCTCGGGCGCATCGCCGTGCCGTCGGCGGTGTCCAACCTGTGCTTCGGCGGGCGCCTGCGCAGCCGCCTTTTCCTGTGCGCAGGCGATACCCTCTACGCGCTCGACATCAACCGGCGCGGCGCGCAGCGACCATGACCGAAGCCGCACGCATCGTCCGGATCGACGGATTCCGCCGGACCGTCTCCGACCTGTACCGCTCGGTCGAGTTCTTCGAGCACGCGCTCGGCTTCGTCGCCGCCGACGACGAATCCGTGGCGCGCGTGCCCGAGGCCGAAGACGCCGCGTCGAACGATGCGCCGGCACGGCACCAGCGCCTGCGCCTCGGCGACGAGCACATCGAGCTGCATTCGCCGATCGGCTTCGAGCGGCACCGCGGCGGCGTCAACCCCGGCGAGCCGGTCGGCGCGCCGGCGTTCCAGCACATCGCCATCGTCACGAACGACATGCCGGCGGCGATGGCGCGCCTCCTGCGCTTCTCGCCGGCCGCGATCTCCGACCACGGCGCCGTGCGGCTGCCGACCGACAGCGGCGGCGCGACGGCGTTCAAGTTCCGCGGCCCCGACGGACACCCGCTGGAACTCATCGCCTTCGCCGACGGCGGCGCCGGCACGCGCTGGCACGGTCGCGGCTCGAGCAGCGCGCCGACGATCGGCATCGACCATTCTGCGATCGATTCGGCCGACATCGAAGGCAGCATCGCGTTCTACACCTCGGTGCTCGGCCTCGAGGTGGCGCACCGGCACGTCAACCGCGGCCCTGCGCAGGATGCGCTCGACGGCGTTCCCGGGGCCATCGTCGAGGTCGTCTCGCTCGTCGTTCCGGGCCAGGACGGCTTTCACGTCGAGCTGCTTGGCTACCGCACGCCCGCCGTGCCGGCGGCCTCGCCCGGCAACGGGCTGCTCGGGGACATCGGCGACCGGCTGACGATGCGCGTGCACGACCGCGACGATCTCGACGCGATCGTCGACCGCTGGCAGGCGGCGAGCTGCGCGGTCGAGCGGCTCGACGAGCGGACGGCGCTCGGCCGCGACCCCGACGGCCACCTCGTGCTCGTCCGCAGTCCGAAGCCGCCGCCCGCCTGAGCGGGCAACGCCCCGACGACTCGGGTCAGGGCTTCGTCGGCGCGCTCGCCACGGCCGCTGCAGCTGCCGCACGCCGCGCCTTCTCCTTGCGGCTGACGCGCACGGGCTGCGAGGCCGGCGGCTTGGCGGAGCGCGGGTACGTGATGGAACCGGCGGCCGGCGGTGGCGGCGCTCCGCCCGCCTTCGGGTTGCCGGCGCGGTCGGTCAGCGTCCCGGGCGGGTTGTTGCTCGGCGCACCGCTTCCGCCGCCTTGCGCGATCGCGTTCGACGTGCAGGCGAAAGCGAGGGCGACGGCGACGGCGAGCTCGGCGGCGGTTCGGTTGACGATGAAGGTGTCGTTCATGGCGGCTCCTGGGGGGCGGACGAAAGCGTCGGCAAGTCACGTACCGCGAGCGTAAGGGCGATGCGCCGATCTGGAAGAATCGGCCCATGACCGCCGCCGACCTGCAGGCCACCGTCGCCCACATGGGCTCGCTCGCGCGAGCGGCCGCCGCGGTGCTGGCGCGCTCGCCGGTGGCGATGCGCAATGCTGCGTTGCTGGGGCTGGCGGCGAAGCTGCGGCAGCGCCGCGACGAGCTCGTCGAGCGCAATGCCGGCGACATCGCCGCAGCACGGGCCGCCGGCCTCGACGCGCCGCTCGTCGAGCGCCTGCGCCTGGACGACGATGCCATCGAGACCGTCGCGCTCGGCTGCGAACAGATCGCCGCGATGCCCGACCCGATCGGCGAGATCGACGAGTTGCGCGAGCAGCCGAGCGGCATTCGCGTCGGCCGCATGCGGGTGCCGCTGGGCGTCTTCGCGATGATCTACGAGAGCCGCCCGAACGTGACGATCGAGGCGGCGTCGCTGGCGATCAAGAGCGGCAACGCCTGCATCCTGCGCGGCGGCTCGGAGGCGATCGGCTCCAATGTCGCGCTCGCCGAACTGGTGGCCGAAGCGCTCGCCGAAGCCGGCCTGCCGCCCGACGCGGTGCAGCTCGTTCGCACCACCGACCGCGACGCGGTCGGCCATCTCGTCGCCGCGGCGGAGTCGGTCGACCTCGTCATCCCGCGCGGCGGCAAGGGCCTGATCGAGCGGATCTCGCGCGAGTCGAAGGTGCCGGTGCTCAAGCACCTCGATGGCAACTGCCATGTCTACGTCGACGCCTCCGCCGACCTCGCGATGGCCGAGCGCATCGTCGACAACGCCAAGACGCAGAAGCTGTCGCCGTGCAACGCCGCCGAGTCGCTGCTCGTGCATGGCGCGGTCGCCGACGCGTTCCTGCCGCGGATCGGCGCGAGGTTCGCCGCCAAGGGCATCGAGATGCGCGGCGATGCGCGCGCGCTGGCGGCGCTGCGGTCCGTCGCCGGGCTCGTGGCGACGCCGGCGGCCGAGGCCGACTGGGAGGCCGAGTACCTGGACGCCGTCATCTCGGTCGCCGTCGTCGACACGCTCGACGACGCGATCGCCCACGTCAACCGCCACGGCTCGCACCACACCGACGCCATCGTCACCGACTCGCACGCCGCCGCGATGCGGTTCCTGCGCGAGGTCGATTCGGCGAGCGTGATGGTCAACGCGTCGACGCGCTTCGCCGACGGCTTCGAGTACGGCCTCGGCGCCGAGATCGGCATCTCGACCGACAAGCTGCACGCGCGCGGCCCGGTCGGGCTCGAAGGATTGACTTCGCGCAAGTGGGTCGTGCTCGGCACCGGCCAGCTGCGCGGCTGATGTCGGCGCACGCGCAGCGATGACGACCGACCCGCGCCACGCGCTCGTCCTCTTCTCCGGCGGGCAAGACTCGACCGTCTGCCTCGCCTGGGCGCTCGAGCGCTACGCCCGCGTCGAGACGATCGGCTTCGACTACGGCCAGCGCCACGCCGTCGAGCTCGACGCACGGCAGGACGTCCGCGCCGCGCTGTCGTCGCGCTTTCCGGCATGGCGCGGCAGGCTCGGCGACGACCACGTCCTCGACCTCTCGCTGCTCGGCCAGCTCAGCGACACGGCGCTGACCCGCGAGCGCGAGATCGAGATGAACGCGACCGGCCTGCCCAACACCTTCGTTCCAGGTCGCAACCTGCTCTTCTTCACCTTCGCGGCGACGGTTGCCGACCGGCGCGGCCTGACGGTGCTGATCGGCGGGATGTGCGAGACCGACTACTCCGGCTATCCCGACTGCCGCGACAATGCCCTGAAGTCGTTGCAGGTCGCGCTCTCGCTCGGCCTCGACAAGCCGATCGTCATCGAGACGCCGCTGATGTGGCTCGACAAGGCCGGCACCTGGGCGCTCACCGAGCAGCTCGGCGGCGAGCCGCTGATCGAGACCGTGATCGAGGACACGCACTCGTGCTACCTCGGCGATCGCGAGCACCGCCACGCCTGGGGCTGGGGTTGCGGCATGTGCCCGTCGTGCGACCTGCGCGGCAAGGGCTACGAGGCGTGGCTCGAGGGCTGAGAGCCTGAGCGCGACGGGTCGGCGGCGATGAGCGCGCAGGTGGTGATGGTGCTGCTGGGCGCGGTCCTCGTGTTCTGGGTCGTGGGGGCCTACAACCGCATCGTCCGCCTGCGCAGCGCCGTCGTCGCTGCCTTCGTGCCGGTCGACGCCCGCCTGTGCGAGCGGCAGGCCTTGCTCGATCGACTCATCGCCCTGCTCGATTCCGTGCTCGCGAGCGCCGCCGCCGCGAGGCTCGAGGCGCTGCGAGCCGCCTTCCGGCAAGCCGACGCGGCCCGGGTGCATGCCAGCGCCCGACCGGGCGCGCCCGGTGCGACGACCAGCCTTCGGGTGGCCGAAGACATCCTCGCCGACGCCCGCTCGCGGCTGCCGCCGCCGGCCGCGCCGGCCAGCGAACTGCCCGCCCTGCAGGCGCAACTCGCCGAGGCCGACCGTGCTGCCACCTTCGCACGCCGTGAATTCAACACCGCCGTGGCCTTCTACAACGACGCCGTGCGGCAGTTTCCGACGATCATCGTGGCCCGCCTTTTCGGCTTCCGCGCGGCCGGACCGTTCTGAAGCACCCTCATGAGCGACCGCTACGCCGCCAACCAGGCTGCAGACGATCGGCACGCCAGTGCCGCCGACCGGTTGTCGCGCGTCCACGGTGTCTACGAGCTGCAGGCGGCGCTGCTCGCGCTGATGCTTCCGGCCGACAGCAAGCGGGCCGGCCGCGCGTGGGACATCGAGACGCAGTCGACGCCGGGCGTCGAGGGGTTGCGCGAACACGCGGCGAGCCTGTCGGGGGCGGCCCGGCTGCCCTGGTTCGAGCGACTCGTCGACCGGATGTCACGGCAGCCGCTCGAGGCGCGCAAGTCGCTCCTGCTCGCGGTGCGCCGCATCATGGGTGCGCGCGGCGTCGTCCGGCCGATCGACCGGCTGCACTGGCTCGTCATGCGGCGTGGCCTCGGCGAGATGAACGCGGTTCCGGTGCGCTCCGAGGCGAGCGTCGAGGTGACCGAATGGCTCGAGAGCGACGTGCTCGCGCTCGGCACCTACACCGCCTTCCTGGCCCGCATGATTCCCGTCGAGTCGGCCGACGGCACCGGCGGCGCCGCCTGGTACTCGGTGGTGATGAGCTCGTGGCAGCCGCACGACGCGGTGCTGCAGCACGAACCGGTCGACACCGAGGACATGGTGCTGGCGCTGCGGCGGCTGCAGTCGCTCTCCTGGATGCAGCGCCCGGTCGTCGTCCGCAGCTGGGTTCAGGCGGCGCAACGGGCCACCGGCGTGCGCCTGCCCGACCTCGCCGCCGACGCGCTGCGCATGACCTGCGCACTGCTGGAGTCGCCGCTGCCGCCGGAGCTGACCCGGCACTACATCGAGATCGCGCCCGATCCGGGCGCGTGAATTGCCGGGTCGACCCTCGCCCATGACCGCAAACGACGACCTCGACCACCCGCCGCTCGCCGAGCCGACGCCGCTCGTCGCGCCCGAGGCCGCGGTGGAGCCCGACCGGGGGCCCATGCACATGCCGGTCGAGGTGCGCAGCGTGGCGCTGATCGTGATCGCCGTCCTGGCGGGGCTGTACGCGTTGCACTGGGCCCGGGAGGTGGTCGTTCCGGTGCTGCTCGGCACGATGGCGAGCTACGCGCTGACGCCGCTGGTCGATCGCCTGTACGCTTGGCGCGTGCCGCGTGCCGCCGCTGCCGGCGCCGTGCTCCTCGCCGCGCTGGGGGCGGTCGGTTGGGGCGTGTGGTCGCTTGGCGACGACGCCGCGTCGCTCGTCGACTCGCTGCCCCAGGTCGCGCAGAAGGTGCGACAGACGCTGAACGCCGGCGGTGGCAAGAAGGCGTTGCCTGCGCAGACACTCGAACGCGTGCAGCAGGCCGCCGTCGAGCTGCAACAGGCGGCGATCGAGTCGGCGGTAGGGGGCGCTTCGGGCGCTTCGGGCGCCGGAAGCTCGGCGGCGACGCGAGGCGGCCCACCTGCGAAGAAACGACTCCCCGAGCTCGAGGCGCCGATCGCCGATCTGCCGCAGGTGCCGGTCCAGCGCGTGACCATCAACATCCGCGACTACGTCTGGTCCGGAACGCTCGGGCTGCTCGCCTTCGTCGGCCAGATGATCATCGTCGTCTTCATCGCCTTCTTCCTCCTCGCCTCAGGCGACACCTTCCGGCGCAAGATGGTCAAGCTGGCCGGCCCGACGCTCAGCCAGAAGAAGATCACGGTGCAGGCGCTCGACGAGATCCACGCCCAGATCCAGACCTACCTCGTGGTTCAAGTGGCGATGAGTGCGCTGGTCGCCCTGCTGACGTGGCTGGCCTTCCTCGCGATCGGCCTGAACCATGCGGCGGTGTGGGGTGTCGTGGCCGGCATCACGAACCTGATCCCGTATGTCGGTGCGGTGATCGTCGGCGTCGTGTCGACCGTGGTCGGGCTGGTTCAGTTCAACGCCCTCGACATGGGCCTGCTCGTCGGTGCCGCGTCGTTCGGGATCCACACCGTCGTCGGCAACCTGATCACGCCCTGGCTCACCGGTCGCACCAACCGCATGAACCCGTTCGTGGTGTTCATCGCGGTGCTGCTGTTCGGCTGGCTGTGGGGCGTCGTCGGGTTGCTGCTGGGGGTGCCGATCCTGGTCGTCGTGAAGACCGTCTGCGACCGGGTCGAGGAACTCAAGCCGGTCGGCGAGCTGATCAGCGGCTGACGGCTCCGGTCACGCCCCCGACGCAGGCGGCGCCTGCGCGCCAGCCCGGGCGAGGCGCCAGACCATCGCGCCGAGGATCGCCACGCCGACCAGCAGGACGACCCACAGCACGAGCGGGCGGATTCGCGCCGCCTGGGCGTCACGCTCGACGGCGCGGGCCGCCGCGGGAATCTCGCGCAGCTCGCCGAGCGTGGCGGCACCGAAGCGAGCGCGTTCATCGTCGATCCGCGGCACCAGGGTGGCCGGCGGCAGCGCG
>JBBSUK010000140.1:0-8984 GCA_038234975.1 Burkholderiales bacterium | reverse complement strand
CCCGGGAAGCGCAGGTCGGGCGCGCGGGCGAGGTCGATCAGCTTGGTCAGCCGTGCCAGGTTCACCGGGCCGTTGACCCTGAACTGCTGCACCGGCGGCAAGCCGAACTGGCCGCCGAGGAACTCCATCAGCTCGGCCGGACAGCTCTTCACCACCTCGAGCCGCACCGCCTGGCCGAAGTGGCGCGTCGTCAGCCCCGAGCGCAGCGCCTGGCGCAGGTTGCTGACGTCGGCATCGACCTCGAGGTCGGAGTCGCGGGTGATGCGGAACTGCGAGAACGCCTCGACCTCGCGGCCGGGGAACAGGTCGCCGAGGTGGGCGCGGATCGCGCTCGTGAGCAGCACGAAACGCTGCTCTGCGCCGTGCGGCGGCAGCGCCATGACCCGCGGCAGCACCCGCGGCACCTTGACGATCGCCACCCGGTTGCGCCGGCCGAAGGCGTCCTTCCCGGCCAGCCGGGCGACGAAGTTGAGCGACTTGTTGGCGACCTGCGGAAACGGATGCGCCGGATCGAGGCCGACCGGCACGAGCAGCGGCCGGATCTGCGCCTCGAAGTAGTCGGCGACCCACCGACGCTCGGCCGCGCTGCGGTCGACGTGGTTGACGATGACGATGCCGTGCGCGGCCAGCGCCGGCATGACCTCGTCGTTGAGCGTCGCGTACTGCTCGTCGATGAGCGCGTGGGCCTCGGCGGCGATCGCCTCGACGTCGCTCGGCGCGACGCCGGTGCCCGGGCGGCGCGAGGCCTCGACGCAATCAGCGAAGCGGACCTCGAAGAACTCGTCGAGATTCGACGACACGATGCAGACGTAGCGCAGCCGCTCGAGCAGCGGCACGTCGTCGCGACGGGCCTGCGCGAGCACGCGCCGGTTGAATGCGAGGATCGCGCTCTCGCGGTTGAGCAACGCGGGGCGCGGCACGACGGTCATGCGGCCGAGTCTAGGCAGCCATTGCGACGCCTCGATGACAGCGTCAATGCGCCTCGTCCCAGTTGCGCCCGCTGCCGATCTCCGCGACCAGCGGCACCGCGAGCTCGGCGACGCCGGCCATGATGCGTGGCACCGCGTCGGTCGCCCAGGCGAGCTCGTCGTCGGGCACCTCGAAGACGAGCTCGTCGTGTACCTGCAGCACCATCCGCGTCGACTTGGCCTCGGCGTCGAGCGCCTGCTGCACGGCGATCATCGCCAGCTTGACGAGGTCGGCGGCGGTGCCCTGCATCGGCGCGTTGATCGCCTGCCGCTCGGCGGCGGCGCGGCGCGGCCCGCTGCCGCCGCGGATGTCGGGCAGCCACACCCGCCGGCCGAACAGCGTCTCGACGTAGCCCTTGTCGCGGGCCGAAGCGCGGGTCTCGTCCATGTAGCGCTTGACGCCGGGGTAGCGCGCGAAGTAGCGCTCGATGTAGGCCTGCGCGGCGCTGCGCTCGATGCCGAGGTTGGCGGCCAGGCCGAACGCGCTCATGCCGTAGATGAGGCCGAAGTTGATCACCTTGGCGTAGCGCCGCTGCTCGCTCGTCACCTCGGCGGGCTCGGTCGAGAACACCTCGGCCGCGGTCGCGCGGTGGACGTCGCGCTCGTCGCGAAACGCCGCGAGCAGCCCTTCGTCGGCCGAGATGTGGGCCATGATGCGCAGCTCGATCTGCGAGTAGTCGGCCGAGACGATGCGCGAACCCTCGGGGGCGACGAAAGCCTCGCGGATGCGCCGGCCCTCCGCGGTGCGGACCGGGATGTTCTGCAGGTTGGGGTCGTTGCTCGACAACCGCCCCGTCACCGCCACGGCCTGCGCGAAGTTGGTGTGAACGCGGCCGGTGTCCGGATTGACCATCGCCGGCAGCTTGTCGGTGTAGGTGCCCTTCAGCTTCGACAGGCTGCGGTGCTCGAGCAGCCTGGCCGGCAGCGGGTAGTCGGCAGCGAGCTCCTGCAGGACGTCCTCGTCGGTCGACGGCGCGCCGCTCGCGGTCTTGCGCTTCACCGGCATGCCGAGCTTGCCGAACAGCACCTCGCCGATCTGCTTCGGGCTGCCGAGGTTGAACGGCTGCCCGGCGAGCTCGTAGGCGTCGCGCTCGAGTGCGAGCATGCGCTCGGCGAGCTCGCGGCTCTGCGCGGCGAGCAGGTCCGTGTCGATCAGCACGCCGGTGCGCTCGACGCGCCCGAGCACGCCCGTCACCGGCATCTCGATCTCGTTGTAGACGCGCGCCAGGCCGGCATCGGCGTCGAGCCGGGGCAGCAGCGCCCGGTGCACGTGCAGCGTCATGTCGCTGTCCTCGGACGCGTACTCGGCAGCGCGCGTGAGCTCGACCTGCGAGAACGCGATCTGGTTCGCACCCTTGCCGCAGACCGCTTCGTAGGTGAGGCCGGTGCGGCCGAGGTGTCGAAAGGCGAGGCTCTCGAGTGCGTGCGGCTTGTGCGCTTCGAGGACGTAGCTCTCGAGCATCGTGTCGTGCGCGTAGCCGCGAATGTCGATGCCGGCGTTGGCGAACACGTGACGGTCGTGCTTGACGTTGTGGCCGACCTTCGGCCGCGATGCGTTCTCGAGCCAGGGGCGGAGTCGGGCCAGGGCCGTGCCGGCGTCGAGCTGCTCCGGCGCGCCGGCGTAGTCGTGCGCGAGCGGCAGGTACGCCGCCTCGCCCGGCGCGGTCGCCAACGAGATGCCGACGATGCGGGCGCGGATCGGGTCGAGCGTGTCGGTCTCGGCGCCGAGCGCCACGAGGTCGATGACGGACATCTTCTCGATCCATGCGTCGAGCGCGTCGATCGTCAGGATCGTCTCGTAGCGCTTGACGATCGCCTCCGTCGGCACCGCCGAGGGAAGGTCGATCGCCGCGGCGCCGGATTCCTGCGCGGCAGCGCCGCCGCCGCTCGCCGACACCTCGAGTTCGCGCCGCATCGCCGAGAAGCCGTAGCGGCCGTAGAACGCGCCGAGCTCGGCGGCATCGATCGCGGCGAAGGCGAGGCCTTCGAATTCCGGCCAGCCGAGCACATGGCCGCCCAGGTCGCAGTCGGTGGCGACGGTGACCAGGCGCCTGCCCTGCGGCAGCCAGTCGAGTGCCCTGCGCAGGTTCTCGCCGACGGCGCCTTTCATCGTCGGCGCCGCGGCGATCACGCCGTCGAGCGAGCCGTGCTCGGCGAGCCACTTCACCGCCGTCTTCGGACCGACCTTCTCGACGCCTGGAATGTTGTCGACGCTGTCGCCGACCAGCGCCAGGTAGTCGACGATGCGCTCCGGCGGAACGCCGAACTTGGCCCGGACCGCGTCGACGTCGAGCGTCTCCTGGCTCATCGTGTTGATGAGCGTCACGTTCGGGCCGACGAGCTGGGCCAGGTCCTTGTCGCCGGTGGAGATGACGACGTCGAAGCCGCCCCTGGCGGCCATGCAGGAGATCGTGCCGATCGCATCGTCGGCCTCGATGCCGGGAACGGTGAGCACGGTCCAGCCGAGCAGCTTCACGGCCTCGACGATCGGCTCGATCTGCAGCGCGAGGTCGGGGGGCATCGGCGACCGCGTCGCCTTGTACTCGGGGTACCAGTCGTCGCGAAAGGTCCTGCCCTTGTCGTCGAACACGCAAGCGCCGTGCGCTGCCGGGTACTGCTCGCGCAGCAGCTTCATCATGGAGACGACGCCGCGGATTGCGCCGGTCGGGAAACCGTCCTTCGAACGAAGGTCGGGGAGCGCGTGATACGCGCGGTAGAGGTAGCTCGAGCCGTCGACCAGCAGCAGGGTCTTGTCCGCCATCGCCTCATTGTGCAGGGTGCGTCCTAGAATGCGCCCCATGCGCAACGCTCCCTGCATCGCCCTCGCCGCCGTCGCCTTCGCGGCTGCCGCGACAGCGCATGCGCAGCCTGCTGCGGCGCCTGCCGCAGCCGTATCGACACCGGCACCCTCAGAGGCCGACGCGCTCGTCGACACCCAGCGCGGCGGTGAGCCGGCGGTTCAGCGCAACGTCATCGAAGACGGTCGCGCCCGCATCGAGGAGTTGCGCGTGCGCGGCCAGCTGCAGAAGGTGACCGTCGATCCGAAGGGTCGCCTGCCGAGCTACGAGATCGTCGTCGGCGACGGCTCCCGCGACCTCTCCGAGGGCGCCGGGGCGTCGCGCGGCGCGAGCGGCAAGCGGGTCTGGAACATCCTGAAGTTCTGATCGCCGCCTCGCCATGGCGGTCTTCACCGAGGTCCCGTTCGAGGAAGCGAAGCGATTCCTCGCGCGGCTCGACGTCGGCGAACTGGTGTCGCTCGCGCCCTGCTCCGGCGGCATCGAGAACACCAACTACTTCGTCGACACGCGCGACGGCCGCGACGGCCGCTACGTCCTCACGCTGTTCGAGCGGCTGACCGCCGACGAGCTGCCGTTCTACCTGTTCCTCATGAAGCACCTCGCCGACCGCGGCCTGCCGGTCCCCGGCCCGCAGGCCGACGCGGCCGGGCAATTGCTGTTCGAGGTCGCCGGCAGGCCCGCCGCGCTCGTCGACCGCCTCCCTGGCGAGCATCACCTCGCGCCCGATGCCGCCGACTGCGCGAGCGTCGGCACGATGCTCGCCGGACTGCATCTCGCCGCGGCCGACTACAGCCGCGTGCAGCCCAACCTGCGCGGCCTCGACTGGTGGACGGCGACGGTACCCGACGTGCTGCCGCACCTGAGCGCCGACCGCGCTGCGCTGCTCGCCGACGAGCTGGCCTGGCAGCAGAGCCTCGCCGCGACCGAGGCCTACGCGGCGCTGCCGCGCGGTGCCATCCACGGCGACCTGTTCCGCGACAACGTCATGTTCACCGGCAAGCTGCTCACCGGCGTGTTCGACTTCTATTTCGCCGGCGTCGACACCTGGCTGTTCGACCTCGCGGTCGCGCTCAACGACTGGTGCATCGACCTCGACACCGGCCGGCTCGTCGAGCAGCGAGCCGACGCGATGGTGCGCTCGTACGACAGCGTGCGGCCGCTCGAGAGCGCCGAGTGGCGCCTGCTGCCGGCGTTGATGCGCGCTGCGGCGTTCCGCTTCTGGCTGTCGCGCTCGTGGGACCTGCACCTGCCGCGCAGTGCCGTCGTGCTGACCGCGCACGACCCCGACCACTTCGAGCGAGTGCTCGTGCAGCGGCGCGAGGTGCCCTGGCACGCCGCGCGGCTCCGGTCGTCGACGGCGTGAGGGGGCCGGCATGAAGCTGCGCGACGCTCCTGCGAGCGACGGCGTGAAGTGGGTGCGCGACGCCTTCACCGCATTCGGCCGTCAGCCGATCGGTTTCGCGATGATCTCGGTCGTCTGCATGCTCGCGATCTTCGTCCTGGTGTCGATTCCGATCGTCGGCGAAGGGCTGCTCGTGGTGCTTGCGCCGGTCGGCTCGCTGCTCTTCATGATCGCGACGCGTCGCGTGCTCGGCGGCGACCGCCCCGTGCCACTGACATTCACCGATCTCGCTGCCGGTCGCCCGCGCTATCCCGAACTGTTCAAGCTCGGCGTCGCGTACCTGCTGGCGGCGATGGCGTCCATGGCGCTCATCGGCCTGGTCGACGGCGGCGCCCTCGGCGCCTTCATGGAGGCGGCCGCGAGCAAGACCGCGACGCCGGAAACGATCGCCGCCAAGTCGGCGGATCCGGCGCTGCTGTATGGCGTCCTGCTCCGCCTGTTGCTCGCATCGCTGCTGTCGGTGCCGTTCTGGCACGCGCCGGCCCTCGTCTTCTGGGGCGGCCAGGGCTGGGCCAAGTCGCTCTTCTTCAGCAGCGTCGCGATCTGGCGAAACAAGGGCGCATTCACGATCTACGGGCTGGCCTGGGCCGTGGTCGGCCTGGCGTTCGCGATCGTGCTCGGGCTCGTCCTCGGCCTGGCCGGGCCCACGGCAGGCACGTTCCTGGCAACGCCGCTGTTGCTCGTGTTCTGGACCGTCGTCTACGTGAGCCTGTGGTTCACGTTCACCGCCTGCTTCGTCATCGAGCCGAATTCACCGTCCCAGGTACCGGAGCGCCAACCATGACCTCTCGCATCGCCCTCGTCACCGGTGCCGGCAGCGGTGTCGGCCGCGCCTCGGCGCTCGCCCTGCTCGCCGACGGCTGGTCGGTCGTGCTCGCGGGTCGCCGCGCCGACGCGCTCGAGGCGACGAAAGCCGCCGCCGGCGACCGTGCCGGCGAGACGCTCGTCGTGCCGACCGACGCGACCGACCCGGCCGCCGTCAAGGCACTCTTCGCGGCGACGAAGGCGCGCTACGGGCGCCTCGACCTGCTCTTCAACAACGCCGGAACCGGCGCGCCCGCGGTACCGCTCGACGAACTCGACATCGAGAAGTGGAAGGCGGTCGTCGACGTCAACCTCACCGCCGTCTTCCTGTGCACCGCCGAGGCGATGCGGATGATGAAGGCGCAGACGCCCAAGGGCGGTCGCATCATCAACAACGGCTCGATCTCGGCGACGACGCCGCGCCCCTACTCGGCGCCCTACACCGCGACCAAGCACGCGATCACCGGCCTCACCAAGTCGGTCTCGCTCGAAGGCCGTGCCCACGACATCGCCTGCGGCCAGATCGACATCGGCAACGCCGAGACCGAGATGACCGCGAGGATGGCCGCCGGCGTGCTGCAGGCCGACTTCGAGAGCGCCGTCGAGCCGCGGATGGACGTCCGCCACGTCGGCTCGGCGGTGGCGTACATGGCGAGCCTGCCGCTCGACGCCAACGTGCAGACGATGACGATCATGGCGACCAAGATGCCGTTCGTGGGCCGCGGCTGACGCGTGACTTCCCGACGTGGCCGGCCGGGTGCCTTGCGCCACAATCGACCGATGGTCGCGCCGCGCGCTCGAACCCTGCTGCCCGCCGTCTTCGCGTTCGGCGTGACGACACTGTCGGGCTGCGCCGTCGTCTCGCTCGGCACGGCCGTCGTCGGCAGTGCGGTTTCGGTGGGTGGCGCCGCGCTCTCGGTCGGCAGCGCGGTCGTCGGCGGAACCGCAAAGGTCGCGGGCAAGGCGGTCGGTGCGACGGTCGACGCGCTCACGCCGTCGTCGCCCGCCGCCGCGGCCAACGCGCCGGCGAAGTAGCGGCATCCGCCGCTGCCCGGCACCAGCAAGGGAAACACCAGGACACGATGGCCACGACGACGAACATCCATTTCATCGGCGGCGAGAAGGGCGGCGTCGGCAAGTCGCTGATGTCGCGCCTGCTCGCGCAGTACTTCATCGACCACGAGATGCCGTTCCTCGGCTTCGACACCGACCGCTCGCACGGCGCGCTGATGCGCTTCTACTCGGGCTTCGCGTCGCCGGTCACCGTCGACAAGGTCGAGTCGCTCGACGCGATCGTCGAGGCCGCGGTCGACCAGCCCGGCCGCCGCATCCTCGTCGACCTTGCCGCGCAGACGCACGACGCGCTCGCCGGCTGGATGGACGACGCCGGCGTCATCGGCCTGGCCGACGAGCTCGGCATGAAGCTCCACTACTGGCACGTGATGGACACCGGCCGCGACTCTGCCGACCTGCTTCGCAGGCTGCTCGACCGCTTCGGCACCGGCCTGAGCTATGTGCTGGTCCGCAACCAGGTGCGGGGAAACGATTTCGCTGCGCTCGAGCAGTCGGGCGAGCAGGCGCGCGCCGTCGGACTCGGCGCGCACGTGGTCAGCGTGAAGAAGCTGTCGGAGTCGATCCTCGCCCGCATCGACAACACGAGCAGCAGCTTCTGGAAGGCGACCAGTGGCGACAAGGACGGTGGCGGCTTCGGCCTGATGGACCGTCAGCGCGTCAAGATGTGGCTGCGCGACGTCTACCGCGAGATCGACGAGGTCGGCGTCTGAGGGAATCGGGCATGCGCCGCCGTCGCCTGCTCGCCGGCGCCGCGGCGCTGACCGTCGCCCCGGCTTTCGTCCGCCACGCCCGCGCCGCCGACGTTGCGCGCTTCTCGCTCGGCGTCGCCTCGGGGCAGCCGCGACCCGACGGCATGGTGCTGTGGACGCGGCTCACCGGCGATGCACTCGCCCCGCGCGAGCCAGTGCGCTGGGAAGTGGCGCTCGACGCGTCGTTTCGCCGCGTCGTCGCTCAGGGCGAGGAACTCGCCGAGGCAGCGGCGGCGCACAGCGTTCACGCCGAGCCGACGGGCCTCGAACCCGGGCGCTGGTACCACTACCGCTTCACGTCGCTCGGCGACCGGAGCCCCGTCGGTCGGACCCGCACCGCGCCGGCCGCCGACGCCGCGGCGACGCTTCGCCTTGCGCTGGCCAGCTGCCAGCGCTTCGACGTCGGCCACTACGCGGCGTGGCGCCAGATCGCCGCCGACGAGCCCGACCTCGTCGTCTTCGTCGGTGACTACATCTACGAATCGGCGATGCGCAAGGACGCGATCCGGCGCTACGAGGGCGGCATCGTCCGCACGCTCGACGGCTACCGCGCCCGCTACGCCACCTACAAGAGCGACCCGCTGCTCCAGGCCGCGCACGCCGCGGCGCCGTGGCTCCTGGTCTGGGACGACCACGAGGTGCAGAACGACTACGCAGGCCTGCAGGCGCCCGACCTCGACCCGGGCTTCGCTGCGCGCCGCGCGGCCGCCTACCGTGCCTATTGGGAGCACATGCCGTTCCCGAAGGCGGCGCGTCCGGTCGCCGGCGACATGCGCATCTATGGCCGGCTCGACTGGGGTCGCCTCGCTCGCATCCACCTCGTCGACGACCGCCAGTACCGCGATCCGCAGGCCTGCCCCCGTCCCGGCCGCGGCGGCACCAACACCAGCACGCTCGCCGACTGCCCCGCCTACCGCGACCCGAAGCGCACGCTGCTCGGCATGGCGCAGGAGCGCTGGCTCGCCGATGGCTGGGATGCGTCGCGCCCATGGAACCTGCTGGTGCAGCAGACGCTGATGTCGCGCTTCTCTTGGAGCGACCCGGCCGTCGGCGGCGGCACCTACTGGTCAGACGGATGGGACGGCTACGCCGCGTCACGCGACCGGTTGCTCGCTGCGCTGGCGGCCCGGCGCATCTCGGGTGCCGTCGTGCTCGGCGGCGATGTCCACAGCCACTACGTGTCCGATGT
>JBBSUK010000139.1:0-9036 GCA_038234975.1 Burkholderiales bacterium | reverse complement strand
TCGCGTTCTTCACCAACTCGCGGCGCTGCCTCTCTTCATCGGGACGGTGGCGTTCGCCGAGCCTTTGTCGTTCGACGACGCCCTCAGGCTCGCCGAGGGTCGTTCGCGCGCCTTGCTGGCCCAGGAGGCTTCGGCCACTGCGGCGCGACAGATGGCCATTGCTGCCGGACAGCGGCCCGACCCCGTCTTGACAGCCGGCATCATCAACCTGCCCGTGACGACGTCGGACCGCTTCAGCCTGTCGCGCGACTTCATGACGATGCGCTCGATCGGCGTGATGCAGCAGCTCACGCGCGGCAGCAAGCTCGATGCGCGCACCGCCCGGTTCGAGCGCGAGGCCGAAGCAGCCGAGGCCGGCCGTGCGCTCGCTCTCAACGAACTGCAGCGCGAGACGGCGATGGCCTGGCTCGACCTGCACTACCTCCAGCGCATGACCGATGTCCTGCTGGCGCAGCGCGACGAGGCCCGTCTTCAGGTGGAGGCGACGGATGCCGGCTATCGGGGTGGCCGCGGTCCGCAAGCCGATGTGTTCGCCGTGCGGTCGGCCGTCGAACAGCTGGAAGACCGGCTTGTCGACAGCCGCCAGCAAGTCGCCACGGCCCGATCGCAATTGGCGCGGTGGGTCGGCTCCGCTTCCGTCGACGAGCTCGGCCCGCCGCCTCCGATGACGGGTGAGCGGCTGCACGAGAACGCGCTCGAGAGCGAGCTCGCAAGCCACCCGCAGATCGAGCTGATGCGCAGGCGGGAAGCCGTCGCGGCGGCAGAGGCTGAGGTGGCGCGGTCGGAGAAGAGCGCGGACGTCAGCGTCCATTTCATGTACGGCCAGCGTGAGCCCGCCTATTCGAACATGGTCTCGTTGACCTTTTCGATCCCGCTCCAGTGGAATCAAGGGAAGCTGCAGGACCGCGAACTCCGCGCGAAGCTGGCGGTCGTCGACCAACTGCGCGATGAACGCGAGGAGGCGACGCGACGTGTTGTGCTCGAGGCATCGACCTTCCTGCAAAAGCGGCACAGCACCGGCGAGCGTGTTCGCCGATACGACGACACGCTCGTCCCCCTGGCCGTCGAGCGCACGCGTGCGGCGCTCGCCGCCTACCGCGGCGGTGCCGGCTCCCTCGTGTCGGTTCTGCAGGCGCGCGAGGCAGAAGTGGCAACCCGTCTCGAGCGGCTTCGGCTGGCCAAGGAAGAGGCGCGGCTGTGGGCGCAGATCAACTTCCTCCTTCCTCTTGAGCGGCAATCGGGGGCACGTCCGTGAAACGATCGTACGGATGGGCAGCAGGCGCGCTCGGCGCGGTCGTGATCGCAGGCATCGCCTGGGGCGCGTATCAGCTGGGGCTCGACCGGGACCGCCCCGCCACCCGGGCAACCGCGGCCGGGATGCCGCCAGCGTCCGCTGCGACGACGGGACGGGTGCCCCAGGGCATCGCCGAAGGTGAGGCCGCGACGCGCCGGCACATCGCGACGGGCCTCAAGGCCGGCGAAGTCGATCCGGCCACGGGCCGAAAGATCCTCTACTACCACGACCCGATGGTGCCGGGCAACAAGTTCGACAAGCCCGCGAAGTCGCCGTTCATGGACATGATGCTGGTGCCGGTCTACGGCGGCGCCGACGGCGACGAGAACAACGTCAGCGTGAGCCCGCGCATCCAGCAGAACCTCGGCGTTCGTACCGCTCTGGTCGTCGAAGGCACCCTCTCGCCGCAGGTCTCGGCGGTCGGCAGCATCGCCTTCAACGAGCGCGACCAGGCCGTGATCCAGGCACGCGCCGCCGGCTTCATCGAGCGTCTGCACGTCCGCGCGACGCTCGACGCAGTGAAGAAGGGGCAGCCGCTCGTCGACCTCTACGTGCCCGAGTGGATCGCGGCGCAGGAGGAATTCCTGTCGGTGCGGCGCATGCAGGGCACCGACCTGGCATCGCTCGTCGACGGCGCACGCCAGCGCATGCGCCAGGTCGGGATGAACGACGAGCAGATCCGGACCGTGGAATCGACGGGTCGAACCCAGCCGCGCATCTCGATCCGCTCGCCGCTCGACGGTGTCGTCGTCGAGAGCATGGCGCACGACGGGATGACGGTCGCCGCCGGGGCGACGCTCTTTCGCATCAACGGCCTGAGCACCGTCTGGGCGAACGCCGAAGTGCCCGAAAGCCAGGCGGCGCAGCTGCGGCGCGGCGCGAAGGTGCGCGCGCGCAGCCCGGCGGTCCCCGGTGTCACCTTCGAGGGCACGGTGCAGGCGCTGCTGCCGGAGGTCAACACGGGAACGCGGACGCTGAAGGCCCGCATGCAGCTCGCCAACCCGGGCGGCCGCCTCGTGCCGGGCATGTTCGTGACCATGGACTTCATGGACACCCGCCTCGGCAAGGTGCTGCTGGTGCCGAGCGATGCCGTCATCCAGACCGGCAAGCGCACGGTCGTGCTGCTTGCCGAGGAAAACGGTCGCTTCCAACCGGTCGACGTGCAGTCGGGGATCGAGAGCAATGGACAGACGGAGATCCGCAGCGGCCTCGAAGCCGGCCAGCGCATCGTCGTCTCATCGCAGTTCCTGATCGACTCGGAGGCCAGCCTGCGCGGCGTCGAGGCGCGCCTCAATGCGCCCGACGGAGTGCCCGCCGGCGCAGCGGCCCCGTCCGGAGCCACGCGATGATCGCCCGGCTGATCCGCTGGTCGATCGTCAACCGCTTCCTTGTTCTCCTCGCCACGCTGATCATCAGCGCCTGGGGTGTCTGGTCGGTCATGAAGACCCCGCTCGACGCCCTGCCCGACCTCTCCGACGTGCAGGTCATCATCCGCACCAGCTACCCGGGCCAGGCGCCGCGGATCGTCGAGAACCAGATCACCTACCCGATGACGACGACGATGCTGTCGGTGCCGGGTGCGAAGACGGTGCGTGGCTATTCCTTCTTCGGCGACTCTTTCGTCTATGTGCTGTTCGAGGATGGCACCGATCTCTACTGGGCCCGTTCGCGCGTGCTCGAGTACCTGAACCAGGTCCAGTCGCGCCTGCCGCCGGGCGCGAAGGCGACGCTCGGCCCCGACGCCACCGGCGTCGGCTGGATCTTCCAGTACGCGCTCGTCGACCGCGGCAACACGCAGGATGCATCGCAGCTGCGTGCGCTGCAGGACTGGTTTCTGCGCTACGAGCTGAAGACCGTTCCCGACGTCGCCGAGGTCGCTTCGGTGGGCGGCATGGTGCGCCAGTACCAGGTCGTCCTCGACCCCGACAAGCTGGCCGCCTACGCCATTCCGCACGGCAAGATCGTCAGCGCGATCCAGCGCGCCAATCAGGAAAGCGGCGGATCGGTGCTCGAGCTTGGCGAGGCCGAGTACATGGTGCGCGCCTCGGGCTACCTGCAGACGCTCGACGACTTCCGCAAGATTCCGCTGATGACCACCGCCGCCGGCGTCTCGGTGCTGCTCGGCGACGTCGCGCGCATCCAGACGGGTCCCGAGATGCGGCGCGGCATCGGCGAGCTCGACGGCGTCGGCGAAGCCGTGGGCGGTGTCGTCGTCATGCGCTCCGGCAAGAACGCGCTCGAGACCATCGCCGCCGTCAAGGCGAAGATCGAGACGCTGCGCGGCAGCCTGCCGAAAGGGGTCGAGATCGTCCCCGTCTACGACCGGTCGGGCCTCATCGAGCGGGCGGTCGAGAACCTGACGCACAAGCTGGCGGAAGAATTTCTCGTCGTCGCCGTCGTCTGCTTCGTCTTCCTGTTCCACCTGCGCTCGGCCTTCGTCGCCATCGTCTCCCTGCCGCTCGGCATCCTGGCGGCATTCGTGGTCATGCACCTGCAGGGCGTCAACGCCAACATCATGTCGCTCGGCGGCATCGCCATCGCCATCGGCGCGATGGTCGACGCAGCCGTGGTGATGATCGAGAACGCGCACAAGCACCTCGAGCGATGGGGGCACGAGCATGCCGGTCAATCCCTCGCCGGTGCCGAGCGCTGGCGCGTGATCGGCGACTCGGCGGCCGAGGTCGGCCCCGCCCTCTTCTTCTCGCTGCTCGTCATCACGCTGTCGTTCATCCCGGTGTTCACGCTCGAGGCCCAGGAGGGGCGGCTCTTCGCGCCCCTCGCCTTCACCAAGACGTATGCCATGGCGGCAGCGGCGGGCCTCTCCGTGACATTGATTCCGGTGCTGATGGGCTACCTCATCCGCGGCCGAATTCCGGACGAGACGGCCAATCCGCTCAACCGCTTCCTGATCGCCGCGTACCGACCGATGCTCGACGTCGTGCTGCGCGCGCCGAAGACGACGATTGCCCTGGCCGCCCTGCTTTTCCTCGTGAGCCTGTGGCCGCTGCGGCACATCGGCGGCGAGTTCATGCCGCGGCTCGACGAAGGCGACCTGCTGTACATGCCCTCGGCGCTGCCCGGCCTTTCGGTGGGCAAGGCGGCGGCCCTCCTGCAGCAGACCGACCGCCTCATCAAGACCGTACCCGAGGTGGCGAGCGTATTCGGCAAGGCCGGGCGCGCCGAGACCGCCACCGACCCGGCGCCGCTCGAGATGTTCGAGACGACGATCCAGTTCAAGCCCAAGGACGAATGGCGGTCCGGCATGACCCAGGACAAGCTGATCGAGGAGCTCGACCGGATCGTTCGCGTGCCGGGCCTGGCGAACATCTGGGTGCCGCCGATCAGGAACCGCATCGACATGCTGGCGACGGGCATCAAGAGCCCGGTCGGCGTCAAGGTGGCCGGCGCCGACCTGCAGACGATCGACCGGCTCACCGGCGAGATCGAGCGTGCGCTCAAGGACGTGCCGGGAGTGACGAGCGCGCTGGCGGAGCGGCTGACCGGCGGGCGCTACATCGACGTCGACATCAATCGCGAGGCGGCAGCCCGCTTCGGTCTCAACATCGCCGACGTGCAGTCGGTGATCTCGTCGGTGGTCGGCGGCGAGAACGTCGGCGAGACGGTCGAGGGCCTGCAGCGCTTTCCGATCAACGTGCGCTACCCGCGGGAGCTGCGCGACTCGCTGTCCAAGGTGAAGAGCCTGCCGATCGTCACCGAGCGCGGCCAGCGCCTCGTGCTCTCCGACGTGGCCGACATCCGCATCACCGACGGCCCGCCGATGCTGCGCAGCGAGAACGCGCGCCTTTCGGGCTGGGTGTATGTCGACATCCGCGGCCGCGACCTGGCCTCGGCCGTGCACGAGATGCAGGGCGTCGTCGCCGCCAGGGTGGCGCTGCCGCCGGGCTACTCGGTCGCCTGGTCGGGCCAGTTCGAGTTCCTCGAGCGCGCCATCGCCAAGCTGAAGATCGTCGTGCCGTTCACCCTGCTCATCATCTTCGTGCTGCTCTACCTCACCTTCGGCAGTTTCGGCGAGGCCGCGCTCATCATGGCGACGCTGCCCTTCGCGCTGATCGGCGGCATCTGGCTGCTCTGGCTGCTCGACTACAACCTCTCGGTCGCGGGCGCAGTCGGCTTCATCGCCCTGGCGGGCGTCTCGGCCGAGTTCGGCGTGATCATGCTGCTGTACCTCAAGAACGCCTGGAACGAGCGCGTGGCCCTCGGCACGACGGGCGAGGAGGATCTGCTCGATGCCATCCGCGAAGGCGCGGTCCTGCGGGTGCGGCCGAAAGCCATGACCGTGGCGGTCATCCTGGCGGGGCTGTTTCCGATCATGTGGGGAACGGGCACCGGATCGGAGGTCATGCAGCGCATCGCCGCACCGATGGTCGGCGGCATGATCACGGCGCCGCTGCTGTCGATGTTCGTGATCCCGGCCGCCTATCTGCTGATGCGTCGACGACGCGCTTCGCGCAGCGAGCCGACGGCTGATGTGGAAGATGGGGCCGCCCGGGTACCGCGTGATGGGGCCGAATTGACATGGAACACGGCCTGACGACGCTCGTGCTGTTGCCGTTGGGGTTCGGGCTTTTCGGCTTCGTCGAGCCCTGCTCAATTGCGTCGACCCTCTTGTTCATCAAGACCGTCGAAGGCCAGGCGCCGGCCCAGAAGCTGGTCCAAGTCGGCGTTTTCACGTTGACAAGGGCCGTCTTTATCGGCCTGCTCGGCATGCTGGCGGTGCTCGCCGGGTCGGCGTTCCTCGGTTTCCAGCGGGTCGCCTGGTTCGTACTCGGAACTGCTTATGCGCTGCTCGGGTTGGTGTACCTGGCCGGCCGCTCCGGAACGCTCATGACGTCCCTGGGGCCTGGTCTGCAGCGCCTTGCCGACGCGCGCGGCGCTGTTGCGCTCGGCATGATCTTCGGGCTCAACATCCCGGCCTGCGCCGCTCCGCTGATCTTCGCCTTGCTGGCAGCTGCCGCAGCGAGCGGAGCGACCGGTGCCACGCTCGCCACCGGGTTCATCGGCCTTGCGCTGTTCGGCTTCGCGTTGTCGTTGCCGCTGCTCCTGGCCGTCTTCTTCGAGCCGGCACGACGCCTCCTCGATTGGGTTGCGGGTCTTTCCAGACGAATTCCGTTCTGGACGGGCCTGCTGTTTCTCGCTCTTGGCGGCTGGTCGATCTGGTTCGCGCTGTTCGTGAAACTGCAGCCGCCGCGATGACGACATGCATGGCACGGGGCATCCGCGACAGTTTGGAGCCGGCGTTGACTCAGGCGAGGCGGTCGAGGGCCTGCAACGCATCGCGGCCAATGGCCCTATCGACCGGCGCCCGGGTCGCTCCAGCTACAGTCGAATGATGTCGTTCGGCGCGTTCCTGCTGCGTACCCTGCTGTGCCTCGGTCTGCTGGTCAACGGCGTTGCACAGGCCGCCGCGGCGACGCACGGCTTGCTCGCGAGCCATCAGGCCCGCGTCGCCGCATCGCCATCGCCGCCGTGCCACGAGGCGAACGCCGACCACGCGACCTCCAGTGAGCCGCACGAACATCGTGCCGGGCCCGCCGCCACGAAGCCCGACTGCTGCAAGGCGGGGTGCGACTGCGCCTGCAGCCACGGCGCCGTCGCCACGATCCCCATCGCCCCGGCCGAGGGGCGGCAGGTGGAGCACGCGACGGTGGCGAAGGCGCCGCCCGAGCGCTACGCCTCGCCGACCCTGCGGCGTCTGATCCGTCCTCCGATCGTCTGACCCTGCCGGCGCGCAACGCGCCGTCCACCGTACCTGCGCGTCGCCCGAGCGGCGTCTCGCGGACACGAATCGCCGAAGGTGCGCGCATCGACGCACGCCCTCGCAACCAGACCACGGAGCTCTTTCCATGTCGTTGATTCCACAACGTCGCGACCGTGTCGCGATGCCCTCGCGCCGGCGCTTCGTCACCGGCGCCGCCGCCACCGGCGCGCTCGTCGGCCTCGGCCTCCCTGCGCTGTCGGCGTCCGCAGCCGGCCAGATCGACAACGCCGGCGTCCTGTCGGGCACGGACTTCGATCTGACCATCGGCGAGATGCCGATCAACATCACGGGGCGCCGGAGCACCGCGACCGCCGTCAACGGCTCGGTGCCGGCGCCGGTGCTGCATTGGCGCGAAGGCGAGACGGTGACGTTGCGCGTCACGAACCGCCTGCGCTCCACCAGCTCGATCCACTGGCACGGCATCCTGCTGCCATTCCAGATGGACGGCGTTCCCGGTCTCACCTTCAATGGCATTCAGCCAGGCGAGACCTTCACCTACCGCTTCGACGTCAAGCAGAGCGGCACCTACTGGTACCACAGCCACTCGCGCTTCCAGGAGCAGACCGGCCTGTACGGCCCGATCGTCGTCACGCCGCGCGGCGGTGAGCGCCACCGGACCGACCGCGACTACGTGCTGATGCTGTCCGACTGGTCCGACGACGATCCCGAGGTCGTCATGGCGAACCTGAAGAAGATGAGCGACTTCTACAACTTCAACGAGCTGACTGCCGTCGACTTCGCGAAGGACGCGTCGCGCATGGGCCTGCAGCAGGCGCTCGCCAAGCGGAAGATGTGGAACCGGATGCGCATGAGCCCGACCGATCTTTCGGACGTGACAGGGCATCACTACACCTACCTGATCAACGGCGCCTCGCCCGACGCCAACTGGACGGCCCTGTTCAAGCGTGGCGAGAAGGTGCGGCTGCGCGTGATCAACGGCTCGGCGCAGAGCATCTTCGACCTGCGCATCCCGGGGCTGAAGATGACCGTCGTCGCCGCCGACGGCCAGGACGTCGATCCGGTGACGGTCGAAGAGTTCCGCATCGCCGTGGCCGAGATCTACGACGTGATCGTCGAGCCGACCGACGACCGCGCCTACACGATCTTCGCCCAGTCGATCGACCGCGAGGGCTACGCGCGGGCCACGCTCGCGCCGAGGGCCGGCATGCAGGCGGAGGTGCCGAAGCCGGACCGGCCGCAGTGGCTGACGATGGTCGACATGATGGGCTCGATGGCCATGGGCGGCGACATGGCCGGCATGGACCACGGCGACAAGCCGGTGGCGGGCATGGACCATGCGGCGATGGGTCACGGCGCGATGAAGATGCCGGCCGAGACCGACAAGCCGATGTCAGGCATGGACCACGCGGCGATGGGTCACGGCGCGATGCCGGCCATGGCCGACGACAAGCCGATGGCGCCGACGCCGAGGGCGCATCACGCGCGCACCGAGTACGGACCCGGCGTCGACATGCGCGTCGACATGCCGCGCACCAACATCGACGACCCGGGCATCGGCCTGCGCGACAACGGTCGCAAGGTGCTCACCTACGCCGACCTGCACACGATCGGCGGGCCGCGCGGCAAGCGCGGCCCGGGACGCGCGGTCGAGCTGCACCGCACCGGCGTGCTGGCTGCGGTGCACCAGCACTGGGTCTCGCTCGGCAACATGCGCCAGCTGCTGGAATGGCATGCCGAGAAGGGTGCGCAGACCGTGAGCCCCGCGGCTGCCAATGCCGATGCCATCGCGCCGCCCTCCATCCCGACCTGAAGTCGCACATATGCGCACATCCGGCAAGTCAAACGCACATCACGGTTGCGCATCTTGTGAGAACTTGTTTATTTTCGCCGCAAGGAGACCCCGATGAACGCAACCGACCTGCCCCGCCAATCCTGTCCCGACCTTGATGGCCGGCGTGCTGTCGTCACCGGCGGGGCGACCGGCATCGGCAACGCCATCGCG
>JBBSUK010000138.1:0-9155 GCA_038234975.1 Burkholderiales bacterium | reverse complement strand
GCCCTGGAAGAAGCGCTTGTCGACAACGCCGATGTTGGTGTTGAAGCGGGCGAGTCGCAGCGCGGTGCAGGCGCAGTACACGAACGCCGCGATCCAGCCCCAGCGCCCGAGGCCGCGCAGGGCCCATTCGTAGGCGATCAGGGCCGGCGCAGCGCCGAACGAGACCATGTCGGAGAGCGAGTCCATGTGCTCGCCGAAGACGCTCTGCGTCTTGGTCAGGCGCGCGACCCGGCCGTCGAGGCTGTCGAGCACCATCGCCGCGAACACGCCGTAGGCGGCGTTCTCGAAACGGCCGTTCATCGACATGACGATGGCGTAGAAGCCGCCGAACAGCGCACCGAGCGTGAACAGGTTGGGCAGGATGTAGATGCCCTTGCGGCGCGGCCGCTCGCTCGGGCCGCCCGGGCCGGGCGGGCCCGATGCGCTGCTCGGCGAGTCGCTCAAGTGCGCGACTGGTCGACCAGCCGGTTCTTCTTGATCCACGGCATCATCGCCCGCAGCTTTTCGCCCACGACCTCGATCGGATGCTCGGCCGTGAGGCGCCGCTTGCTCATCAGCGTCGGCGCGCCGGCGCGGTTCTCGAGGATGAAGTTCTTCGCGTACTCGCCGGTCTGGATGTCGTGCAGCATCTTCTTCATGGCCGCGCGCGCCTCGTCGCCGATGATCTTGGGCCCGCTCACGTACTCGCCGTATTCGGCGTTGTTCGAGATCGAGTAGTTCATGTTGGCGATGCCGCCCTCGTAGATGAGGTCGACGATGAGCTTGAGTTCGTGCAGACACTCGAAGTACGCCATCTCCGGCGCATAGCCGGCCTCGACGAGCGTGTCGAACCCGGCCTTGATGAGCTCGACGGTGCCACCGCACAGCACGGCCTGCTCGCCGAACAGGTCGGTCTCGGTTTCCTCGCGGAAGTTGGTCTCGATGACGCCGGCCTTGCCGCCGCCGTTGGCGACGGCGTAGCTCAGCGCCAGGTCGCGCGCCTTGCCGCTCTTGTCGGCATGGACGGCGATGAGGTGCGGGACGCCGCCGCCTTGCTGGTAGGTCGAGCGCACGGTGTGGCCGGGCGCCTTGGGCGCCACCATCCACACGTCGAGGTCGGCGCGCGGCACGACCTGCCCGTAGTGGACGTTGAATCCGTGCGCGAAGGCGAGCGACGCGCCCTGCTTGATGTTCGGCTCGACCTCGGTCCTGTAGACCTCGCCGATCTGCTCGTCGGGCAGCAGCATCATGACGATGTCGGCCTGCTTGACGGCCTCGCCGACCTCGGCGACCGCGAGCTTGGCGGCCTCGGCCTTCGACCACGACGCGCCGTCCTTGCGCAGCCCGACCGTGACCTTCACGCCGCTGTCGGTCAGGTTCTGCGCATGCGCGTGACCCTGCGAGCCGTAGCCGATGATCGTGACCTTCTTGCCCTTGACCAGGCTGAGATCCGCGTCCTTGTCGTAGTAGACCTTCATGTGCGTTCCATGGTTGTGAACGGAGCGGTCCGGCCGGGCGCCGGGCCGCTCCCAAGCCCGGCCGCGCCCCCGTGGGGGGAAGCGAGCGGGGTGAGCGTGGGGGCAAACATCCCTAGACGCGCAGGATGCGCTCGCCGCGGCCGATGCCCGACGATCCGGTGCGCACGGTCTCGAGGATTGCCGCCTTGTCGATCGCCTGCAAGAAGGCGTCGAGCTTGTCGGCTGCGCCGGTCAGCTCGAGCGTGTAGCTCTTCTCGGTCACGTCGATGATGCGGCCGCGGAAGATCTCGGCCATGCGCTTCATCTCGTCGCGCTCCTTGCCGACCGCGCGCACCTTGATGAGCATGAGCTCGCGCTCGGTGTAGGCGCCTTCGGTGAGGTCGACCACCTTGACCACCTCGATCAGGCGGTTCAGGTGCTTGGTGATCTGCTCGATGACCTCGTCGGAGCCGGTCGTGACGATCGTCATCCGCGACAGCGACGGATCCTCGGTCGGCGCGACCGTCAGCGTCTCGATGTTGTAGCCCCGCGCGGAGAAGAGCGCGACCACGCGCGACAGCGCGCCCGGCTCGTTCTCGAGCAGCACCGCGATGATGTGCTTCATCGATTCCGCTCCTAGAGGTCTTCGGACCCGAGCAGCATCTCGCTGATGCCCTTGCCGGCCTGCACCATCGGCCAGACGTTCTCCAACGGGTCGGTGCGGACATCGAGGAAGACGGTGCGATCCTTCAGCCGCAGCATCTCCTTGAGCGCCGGCTCGACCTCGGCCGGCTTGTCGATGCGGATGCCGACGTGGCCGTACGCCTCGGCGAGCTTCACGAAGTCGGGCAGCGCGTCCATGTAGCTGTGCGAGTAGCGGCCGGCGTAGTCGATCTGCTGCCACTGCCGCACCATGCCGAGGTAGCCGTTGTTGAGCGACACGATCTTCACGGGCGTGCGGTACTGGGAGCAGGTCGACAGCTCCTGGATGCACATCTGGATCGAGCCTTCGCCCGTGATGCACACGACCTCGGCGTCGGGCTTGGCGAGCTTGATCCCCATCGCATAGGGCAGGCCCACGCCCATCGTGCCGAGGCCGCCGGAGTTGATCCAGCGGCGCGGCTCCTCGAAGCGGTAGTACTGCGCCGCCCACATCTGGTGCTGACCGACGTCGGACGTGATGTAGGTCTCGCGGTCCTTCGTGAGCTGCCACAGCGTGTCGACGACGTGCTGCGGCTTGATCCGCTCGGACGACTTCGGATAGGCCAGGCAATCGCGCTTGCGCCATTCGTTGATCTGCGACCACCACGGCGAGAGCACCTTGACGTCGGGCTTGGTCGCGTGCTCGCGCAACTGGGCAGCGAGGTCGACCAGCACCTCCTTGACGTCGCCGACGATCGGGATGTCGACCCGGACGCGCTTGGAGATCGACGACGGGTCGATGTCGATGTGGATGATCTTGCGCTCGACCGACGCGAAATGCTCCGGGTTGCCGATCACGCGGTCGTCGAAGCGGGCACCGACGGCGAGCAGCACGTCGCAGTGCTGCATCGTCATGTTCGCCTCGTACGTGCCGTGCATGCCGAGCATGCCGAGGAACTTCGGGTCGCTCGCCGGGTAGGCGCCCAGGCCCATCAGCGTGTTCGTGCACGGGAAGCCGAGCAGGTCGACGAGCTCGCGCAGCTCGGCCGACGCGTTGCCGAGGATGACGCCGCCGCCGGTGTAGATGTAAGGCCGCTTGGCGGACAGCAGCAACTGCGCCGCCTTTCGGATCTGCCCGCCGTGGCCCTTTCTCACCGGGTTGTACGAGCGCATCGCGACCGCCGCCGGGTAGTGAAACGGCGCCGTCGCCTTCGAGACGTCCTTCGGGATGTCGACGACGACCGGGCCGGGGCGGCCGGTACGGGCGATGTGGAACGCCTTCTTCATCGTCGCCGCGAGATCGCGCACGTCCTTGACGAGGAAGTTGTGCTTGACGATCGGACGGGTGATGCCGACCGTGTCGCACTCCTGGAAGGCGTCGAGGCCGATCGCCGGTGTCGGGACCTGCCCGGTCACGATCACCATCGGGATCGAGTCCATGTAGGCGGTGGCGATCCCGGTCACCGCGTTCGTCACGCCGGGCCCTGAGGTCACGAGCGCGACACCGACCTCGCCGGTGGCGCGGGCGTAGCCGTCGGCGGCGTGGACGGCTGCCTGCTCGTGGCGCACCAGCACGTGCTCGATCGTGTGCTGCTGGTAGAGCGCGTCGTAGATGTAGAGCACCGCACCGCCGGGGTAGCCCCAGAGATACCGGACGCCCTCGGCCTGCAGGCAGCGCACGAGGATCTCGGAGCCGTTCGGGTCGCCGGTACGTTCGGCGACGGCGGCGGGTGCGGCGGGGTCGTTCGGCGCGGATGCGGCGCCGGGCGGCGCGTCTGCGGCTGCCCGCTTGATGTCGGGCGCTGTCGTTTCCATCATCTCCAACCTCTCGGAATTTCTCTGACGAAAGTCCATCGGTGCGCCTGGCCGAGCCCTCGTGAGGCCGGTGCGGCAACGTAGCGTCCGCGATTGCGCGGCCCCTGTCGGGCTGGCGCGCCACGGACGAATCTGTCGTGCAACCCGGCATTATTGCACCGCAGCAGAGGCACTCGACACTCCCGCGTGCCGCGCGAGTGCGCAGTCCATAATCGCGGCCGCCTTCCGAGCGGGCCGGGCAGCCCGTCCTTCCTTGGCGACCGACAAAGAACTCACCGACTTCCTGAAGAGCGTCGAGAAGCGTGCCTGGAAGCGCGCCGTGTACGCCGTCCGCGACGAGGACGCGGCGCTCGACATCGTCCAGGACGCGATGATCCGGCTCGCCGAGCGCTACGCCGATCGTCCTGTTGCCGAGCTGGCGCCGCTGTTCCAGCGCATCGTCTCGAACGCGACGATGGACTGGTTCCGAAGGCAGAAGGTGAAGAACGCCGTCGTGCGGAACTTCTCGGAATTCGAGCGCGCGGGCGACGACGGCGATTTCGACCTGCTCGAGACGCTGCAGGCGCTCGGTTCGAGCGACGAGACCGAGAGCGCTTCCGATTCGGTGTCGCGGTCACAGGTCCTGCAAGCGATCGACGTCGAGGTGGCGCGGCTTCCGGCGCGTCAACGAGAGGCGTTTCTCCTGCGTTACTGGGAGGATCTCGATGTCGCCGAGACAGCCGCCTCGATGGGCTGCTCGGAGGGCAGTGTCAAGACGCATTGCTCGCGCGCGGTGCACGCCTTGGCCAAGGCCCTCCAGGCGAAGGGAATCTCACCATGAACCGCACCGACACCACCCTCCCCTACAGCACCGCCGAGGCCCTCGAGGCGCGCTTCGCACGGGGCATCGCGGCCCGACTCTCCGAGAACGCCGCCCGCGTCTCGCCCGACATCGTCGAGCGGCTGCGCTTTGCCAGGGAGAAGGCGGTCTCGACCGCGCGGGCCCGGCGCGAGCTGGTCGTCGGCGCGGGCGGTGGCGCTGCCGTCGCCGGTTTCGCCGGCTCCCGCTGGTGGTGGCGGATCGCCTCGGCGCTGCCGCTGGCCGCGCTCGTCGCCGGCCTGGTGCTGATCCAGGATCACCAGATGCGCTCGCGGATCTCCACCGCCGCCGAGGTCGACGCCGCGCTCCTCGGCGACGACGTGCCGATCACCGCCTACCGCGACCCCGGCTTTCTCGAATTCCTGAAGGCCCAGCCGGGCGAATGAGGCCGTCGTGACGACGGCCCGATCACGACGATGGCGCGCATTCGCGATGGCCGGCGCCTGCTGCGTCGCCGCCCTGGCGACGACGCCAACGGGCGCGCAACCGGCGGCGCCACTGACGACGAAGCCGGTTCCGCGAGCGGCCGCCGCCCCGCCGAGCCGCCCTCCCGCGGCGTCGAACAAGGGCGAGGACGGCGCACGCTGGCAGTCGCTGTCGGCGGCGCAACGCGAGGCGCTCGCGCCGCTGGAGCGCGAGTGGCCGTCCCTCGACGGCATTCGCAGGCAGAAGTGGATCGCGATCGCCGATCGGTTCCGGTCCCTGCCGCCGGCCGAGCGGGCCCGCATCACCACCCGGATGACCGAGTGGGCGCAGCTCACGCCCGCTCAGCGCGGCGAGGTCCGGCTGCGCTTCCAGGAATCCCGCCAGGTCGGGTCGAATGACCGCGGCGCCCGCTGGGAGGCCTACCAGCGGCTGACGCCGGAGGAGCGCGAGGCGTTCGCGGCTCGGGGCGGCGTGGCGCCCGGCACGCAGCAGTCGCCGGCACGCAGACGCGACCCCGGCAGCGCGAAGACCAACGTCGTTCCCAACCCGGCGCTCGTCCAGCCGGCGCGGCCGATCGCGCCGACCATCATCCAGGCGACGCCCGGGGCGACGACGCGGCCGATCACCCGGCTGCCGACGCCCCCCGCGCACCAGCACACCGGCATGCCCAAGGTCGCGACGACGCCCGAGTTCGTGAACCGGTCGACGCTGCTGCCCCGGCGCGGGCCGCAAGCGGCGGCCGTGGCGGCGCCAGCGCCCGCGACGAGCACGCCCTCGCGCCCTCCCGGACCGATCCCCGCTCGATGACCACGTCGGGTGCGACGCCACCGCTCGGGCGGCGCATCGCGTGCATGGCATACGAGTCGCTGCTGCTGTTCGGCCTGAGCCTGGTCCCGGCGGTCATCGGCGCATGGTTCGTCGCCCAGACCGGCAAGCACGGCGCACTGCAGAACGACACGACCTTGCGCGCCTTCGCACTGCTTCTGTTCGCCGTCTACTTCGTCTGGTTCTGGTCGGCGCGTGGCCAGACGCTGGCGATGCAGACCTGGCGCATCCGGGTCGTCCGAGAAGACGGCGCCGCGCTCGGTCAGGGCCGCGCCCTGCTGCGCTTCGTCGCCTGTTGCCTCGGCTGGTTCGGGCCGGCGACCGTCGCCATCGCCGTGTTGCGCCCGCCACCGTGGCCGAGCATCGGGCTGTACGGGGTGGGCATCGTCTGCTGGGCGCTGCTCTCCCTCGCCGAGCCGACGCGCCAGTTCTGGCACGACCGGGTGTGCCGGGCCAGACTCGTCGACGTGCGGGACGAACCGATCGCTAGATCGCGTCCTCGTTGAGCTCGCCGGTGCGGATGCGAATGACGTTCTCGACCGGAACCACGAAGATCTTGCCGTCGCCGATCTTGCCCGTCTTGGCCGCCTTGACGATCGCCTCGATGCAGCGCTCCGCGTCGGCTTCCTTGACGACGACCTCGATCTTGACCTTCGGCAGGAAGTCGACGACGTACTCGGCGCCGCGGTAGAGCTCGGTGTGGCCCTTCTGCCGCCCGAACCCCTTGACCTCGGTGACGGTCAGGCCCGACACGCCCATCTCGGCGAGCGACTCGCGAACCTCTTCGAGCTTGAACGGTTTGACGATGGCGGTGATCTGCTTCACGTTCGGCTCCGGGAGTCGGGTAACGACCGGTCGAGTGTAGGGCAGCCCCTGAAGTCCCCGGAGCTCAACAGCAGCGCCGAGGCGCCCTAGGATGGCCGCCTTGAACGTTCGAGTCGTCCACGATCCAGGTGACATCGACCCCTGCGCGTGGGATGCGCTGGTCGACGCCCAACCGTCGGCGACGCCGTTCGTTCGCCACGCCTACCTCGACGCGCTGCACGCATCCGGCAGCGCCTGCGGCGAGACCGGCTGGGCGCCGCACTTCCTGCTCGTCGAGCGCGACGGGATGCTCGCCGCGGCCTGCCCGCTCTACCTGAAGGACCATTCGTACGGCGAGTACGTCTTCGACTGGGCCTGGGCCGATGCCTATCGCCGGCATGGCCTCGACTACTACCCGAAGCTGCTCGACGCGGTCCCGTTCACGCCGGTGTCGGGGCCGCGCCTGCTGGCCCGCGACGCTGCGGATCGCGCGCTGCTCCTGCGGGCGATGGAGCAGCTCGCCGGCCAGGCGGGCTTGTCGTCGGGGCACCTGCTCTTCCTCGACGACGCCGACCTCGCCGCGGCGCGCGAAGCGCAATGGTCGATCCGCAGCACGGTGCAGTTCCACTGGACCAACCGGCCCGAGCCCTACGCCGACTTCGCGGACTTCGTGGCCGGCATGCAGCGAGAAAAGCGCAAGAAGATCCAGCAGGAGCGGCGACGCGGCGCCGACGCGGGTGTCGCCTTCGAGGCCAGCGTCGGCGACGCCATCACGGCGGCCGACTGGGCATTCTTCTACCGCTGCTACACCCTCACCTACCGCGCCCACCACTCGACGCCCTACCTCAGCCGCGACTTCTTCTCCCGCATGGCCGACACCATGGCCGGCAACTGGCTGCTCTTCATCGCCCGCCGCGGCGGCGAGCCGATCGCCGCCTCGCTGATCGCGATCGACCCGAAGCAGCGCACCGCGTTCGGCCGCTACTGGGGCGCGACGGAACACGTGAGCTGCCTCCACTTCGACGCCTGCTACTACCAGCCGCTCGCCTGGTGCATCGCCAACGGCTACCGTCGATTCGAGGGCGGCGCGCAGGGCGAGCACAAGATGGCGCGCGGCCTGCTGCCGGTGCGCACGCACTCGGCGCACTGGCTGGCTCACCCGCAGTTCGCACGTGCCGTCGACGACTACCTCGCCCGCGAGGGCGCCGGCATCGACAGCTACATCGACGAGCTCGACGAGCGCCGGCCTTTCAAGCAGGCGCCGACGCTGTAGCCGCCTGGCGGCGGTGGCGCGCGTAGTTCTCGATCCCGGCACGGATCTCGCCGCGCGCCCCTTCGGGCCCGTCCCATCCGGCCACCTTGACCCACTTGCCGGCCTCGAGATCCTTGTAGTGCTCGAAGAAGTGCTGGATCTGCCTCAGGCGCAGCTCGTTCATGTCCTCCGGCTTCTGCCAGTGGCGGTAGATCGACAGGATCTTGTCGATCGGCACGGCGAGCAGCTTGGCATCGCCGCCGGCCTCGTCCTCCATCCGCAGCACGCCGATCGGCCGGCACGCCACGACGACGCTGGCCGCCAGCGGGAACGGCGTGATGACGAGGACGTCGACCGGGTCGCCGTCGTCGGAGAGCGTCTGCGGCACGTAGCCGTAGTTGCACGGGTAGTGCATCGCCGTGCTCATGAAGCGGTCGACGAACATGGCACCGCTCTCCTTGTCGACCTCGTACTTGATCGGGTCGGCGTTCATCGGGATCTCGATGATCACGTTGAACTCGTCGGGCGCGTGGGCGCCGGGGGTGACGTTGTGCAGGCTCATGGATGCCTCGGGCGGCAGGTCTCGTTGACGAGGCGGATTGTCGCGCGCTTCCCTTAGACTCCTGCGGTTTGACCGCGCAGCGAACGGGCGCGGCGACCGACCCCCACACGAGAGACGAGAGAGGAAACAGATGTCCACCACGACGGCGCTCTATGTCGCGCTTGCCTGCGGCCTGGCCGCGGTGATCTACGGCTTCGTTCAACGCAGCTGGATCCTGGCGCAGAGCCCCGGCAACGCCCGCATGCAGGAGATCGCCGCGGCGATCCAGCAGGGTGCTGCGGCTTACCTCTCGCGACAGTACCGGACCATCGCGATCGTCGGCGTCGTCCTCGCCGTCCTGATCTACTTCTTCCTCGACGGCCTCACCGCCGCCGGCTTCGTCATCGGCGCGGTGCTGTCGGGCGCCTGCGGCTTCATCGGCATGAATGTCTCGGTCAAGGCCAACGTGCGCACCGCGCAGGCCGCCACCAACGGCATCGGCCCGGCGCTCGACGTCGCCTTCAAGGGCGGCGCGATCACCGGCATGCTGGTGGT
>JBBSUK010000137.1:0-9225 GCA_038234975.1 Burkholderiales bacterium | reverse complement strand
GACGACCAGCTCCGCACCCGCGTCACGGGGATCTGGGCGATGGGCGACGTGACCGGCCGCGGCGCGTTCACGCATCCCACATACAACGACTACGAGATCGTCGCCGCCAATCTGTTCGACGGCGACCCGCGCCGGGTCAGCGACCGGATCACGACTTACGCACTTTTCATCGATCCGCCGCTCGGGCGCGCCGGCATGACGGAGCGCGAGGTGCGGGCCTCGGGGCGCAAGGCGCTGGCCGCGACGATGCCGATGACGCGGGTCGGCCGTGCCGTCGAGCGCAGCGAAACCGCGGGCTTCATGAAGATCGTCGTCGATCCCGAAACGAAGAAAATTCTCGGCGCGGCGCTGCTCGGCATCGAAGGCGACGAGGTGATCCATTCGATTCTCGACGTCATGTACGCCGGTGCGCCGTACACCGTGATCCAGCGCGCGATGCACATCCACCCGACGGTGTCGGAGCTCATCCCGACCCTGCTCGGCGAATTGAAGCCGCTGGCCTGACGTGCGACAGCAGGAAACCTCATGACGCTGCAATACACGATCTGGGATGTGCCGATTCCGGCCGGGCAATCTTTGCGTGGTCGCGATCGCACGATCGCCGACGGCGAGGAAGACGGCTTCGTCAAGATCCACGTGCGCGAGGGCACCGACAAGACCATCGTCGCCCGACACGTCGGCGAAATGATCAACGGCATCTCGCTGGCGATGGTCGCCGGCATCGGCGTGCGCACGGTCGCGCACGTGATACACACCTATCCGTCCCAGGCCGAAGCGATCCGCCAGGCTGCCATCGCCAACACGCGAACGCGGCTGACGCCGTTCGCCGGCTGGGTACTGCGCAAATGGGTCAATCGCTGAGCAGTCCCAGACCGGTTGCGCTGACCGGTGATCGACCCACCGGGCCGCTGCACCTCGGCCACTACGTGGGATCGCTTCGGTCCCGCATTGCGCTGCAGGACGAGGCCGATCAATTCGTCCTGATTGCCGACCTGCAGGCGCTGACTGACCGTATGCAGGCGTCTGCGCAGGTCCGGGCCAACGTGCTCGAGGTCGCACTTGACTACCTGGCCGTCGGCATCGATCCCGCCAAATCGACCCTCTGCGTCCAGTCCGGCATCCCCGAGTTGGCCGAGCTGACGATGCTGCTGCTCAACCTGGTGTCGATCGCGCGACTCGAGCGGAACCCGACCATCAAGGAAGAGATGAGGCTGCGCGGCTTCGAGCGCGACATGCCAGCCGGATTTTTGACCTATCCGGTCAGCCAAGCGGCCGACATCACGGCGTTTCGCGCCGAGCTGGTGCCGGTCGGCATCGATCAGATGCCGATGATCGAGCAGACCAACGAGCTCGTCCGCCGCTTCAATGAACTGGTAGGGCGCAGCGTGCTCGTCGAATGCCGCGCGGTGCTCTCGACCGCGCCGCGCCTGCCCGGGATCGACGGCAAGCACAAGATGAGCAAGTCGCTCGGCAATGGGATCGCGTTGAGTGCCAGCGCGGACGAGATCAGCGCCGCCGTGCAGCGCATGTACACCGATCCTGAACACCTGCGCGTCGACGATCCCGGCCGGACCGAGGGGAATGTGGTTTTCGCGTTTCTCGACGCGTTCGAGCCTGGGTCGGCCGAGCTCCAAGAGCTGAAGGCGCACTACGGCCGCGGCGGCGTTGCCGACCGGGTGGTCAAGCAGCGCCTCGACGATCGGCTGCAGGCGCTGCTGGCGCCGATACGGGAGCGACGGCTGGGGCTGGCGGCCGACCCGGCTCGTGTCCTGCGCCTGCTCGATGGAGGAACGCGGCACGCACGCGAACGGGCGGCGGAGACGCTCGCCGACGTGCGGCACGTGTTGCATCTTGCCGGTACGACATCGCTGCGAAAGTCGTAGATTTTCGTGACCGGCCTTGGGGTCGATCGCGGGCCGACACTCGCCCGATAGGGTCAAGGGCGCGCCGTAAGATGGTGTTGTCGAGAAACTTCGGACAAATCGGATTCCGCCCTCATCTCTTCGCTATCGAGGCCTGACCCGAAGCAAAGATGACCATCACCCTCACCGAAGCCGCCGCCGGGCAAATTCGCAGCCAGATCGCCAAGCGCGGCACTGGCATTGGCCTTCGGGTAGGCGTCAAGAATGTCGGCTGCTCGGGGCTTGCCTACACCTATGAGCTGGCCGACGACGCGCGTGTCGGCGACCGGCGCTTCGAGGACCACGGCGCGGTGCTGCTCGTCGACCCCCAAAGCTTCGCCGTCATTGACGGCTCCCGACTCGACTTCAGGACGGTCGATCTCAAGCAGAGTTTCGAGTTCGACAACCCCAACGCCGACAGCACCTGTGGCTGCGGCGAGAGCTTCAACCTGAAGGCGGGTGCGGCGGCTTCGCCGCGCTGAGGGATGCACGCATGAGTGCTGTGCTGCAAAACCTCGTCGACCGGCCGTACGCGCACGGCTTCGTCACCGACATCGAGTCTGACGTCGCCGCCAAGGGCCTCAACGAAGACACCATTCGCCTCATCTCGGCGAAGAAGAACGAGCCCGAGTGGCTGCTCGAATTCCGACTGAAGGCCTTTCGCCACTGGCTGACGATGACCGAGCCCGCGTGGGCGCACGTCACCTACCCAAAGATCGATTTCCAGGCCATCAGCTACTACTCGGCGCCCAAGCCGAGGCCCAAGCTGGCCAGCATGGACGAGGTAGACCCCGAGCTGCTGCGCACCTTCGAGAAGCTCGGCGTACCGATGCATGAGCGCGCCGCGCTCGCCAACGTGGCGGTCGACGTGATCTTCGACAGCGTCTCGGTCACGACCACCTACAAGAAGCGGCTCGCCGAGGCCGGCGTCATCTTCGGCTCGATGTCCGAAGCGGTGCAGAAGCACCCCGAGCTCGTCAGGAAGTACCTCGGCACGGTGGTGCCGAGCGGTGACAACTACTACGCGGCGCTCAATTCGGCGGTCTTCACGGACGGCTCGTTCTGCTTCATCCCGAAGGGCGTCAAGTGCCCGATGGAGCTCTCGACCTATTTTCGCATCAACACCGAGCAGACCGGGCAATTCGAGCGCACCCTGATCGTCGCCGAAGAGGGCGCTTCGGTGTCGTACCTCGAAGGCTGCACGGCGCCGAAGTTCGACAGCAACCAGCTCCACGCCGCGGTCGTCGAGCTGGTCGCGCTCGACCGTGCCGACATCAAGTATTCGACGGTGCAGAACTGGTACGCGGGCGACGCCAACGGCGTCGGCGGCATCTACAACTTCGTCACCAAGCGGGGCCTGTGCAAGGGCGTCTCCTCGCGGATCTCCTGGACCCAGGTCGAGACCGGCTCGGCGATCACCTGGAAGTACCCGTCGTGCGTGCTCGTCGGCGACCACTCGGTGGGCGAGTTCTATTCGGTGGCGGTGACCAACCACCACCAGCAGGCCGATACCGGCACGAAGATGATCCACATCGGCAAGAACACGCGTAGCACGATCGTCAGCAAGGGCATCTCGGCCGGCGAATCGAGCAACAGCTACCGCGGCCTGGTCAAGATCCTGCCGACGGCCGAGGGCGCACGCAATTATTCGCAGTGCGACTCGATGCTGATCGGCGACCGTTGCAGCGCCAACACCTACCCGTACATTCAGGTTCGCAACCCCGGCGCCAAGGTCGAGCACGAGGCGTCGACGTCGAAGATCGGCGAAGACCAGCTGTTCTATTTCGCCCAGCGCGGCATCGACGCCGAGGCGGCCGTCTCGATGATCATCAACGGCTTCTGCAAGGACGTGTTCCGCCAGTTGCCGATGGAGTTCGCGGTCGAGGCGACCCAGCTGCTCGGGCTCAAGCTCGAAGGGAGCGTCGGATGATCCGCACAGGCAGCAAGCTGCTCCTCGACGTTCGCGGCCTGCACGCGAGCATCGACGGCGTCGAGATACTCAAAGGCCTCGACCTCACCGTGAAGAGCGGCGAGGTGCACGCGATCATGGGCCCCAACGGCTCGGGCAAGAGCACCTTCGCCAAGGTGCTGGCCGGTCATTCGGCCTATCAGGTGACGGCCGGCGAGGTGCTCTTCGAAGGCAGGAGTCTGCTCGACATGACGCCCGAGGCGCGCGCCCGCGCCGGCGTCTTTCTCGCGTTCCAGTACCCGATCGAGATTCCCGGCGTCGGAAACAGCCAGTTCCTGCGCCTGGCCTACAACACCGTGCAGGCCGGCCGCGACAAGGACGAGCTCGATCCGCTCGAGTTCGACGACCTGGTGCGCGAGAAGATGGCGCTGCTCGAGATGAGCCCCGAGTTCCTCGAGCGCAGCGTCAACGAAGGCTTTTCCGGTGGCGAGAAGAAGCGCAACGAGATCCTGCAGATGGCACTCCTCGAGCCGACGCTGGCGATCCTCGACGAAACCGATTCCGGGCTCGACATCGATGCCCTGCGGGTGGTCGCCAAAGGCGTCAACCAGATTGCGGGCAAGGACAACGCGGTCGTGCTCGTGACGCACTACCAGCGGCTCCTCAACCACATCGTCCCTGACTACGTGCACGTGATGAGCGGCGGCCGCATCGTCAAGACCGGCGGCCGCGACCTCGCGCTCGCGCTCGAGGAAAGCGGCTACGAAAGCTTCGAGGCCGAGGCGAACGGCCAAGGGGCGGTCGGAGCGTTGTCGTGAACGCAGCTGCCGCCGAGGGCGGCGCGGTTTTCGAACGGCTGATCGGCGCTAACGTCGGTTCGCGGGCGCGACTTACACCGGCGAAGCCGTCGTGGCTGACGGCGCTGCGGGCCGCGGCGCTCGAGCGGGTCGGTGCGCTCAAGCTGCCGACGCGACGCGACGAGGACTGGCGGTTCACCGACCTCTCGGCGCTGGCGGCGCAGTCGTTTCATCCGGTGCGTGCCCAGACCACGCTTTCGTCCGCCGACATCGCCCGCTTCTTTATCGACGAAGCGGCGACCCGGCTCGTTTTCGTCGACGGCGTTCATGCGCCTGAATTGTCCAGCGCTGGCGCTGGCGGCGATGCGGGCGAGGTCGTCGTCACGACGCTGGCGGCGCCCACCGCGTCGCAGGGCACCCTCGTCGAAGCCCACCTCGGTCGGCACGCCGGATTCGACGCCGACCTGTTCACCGCGCTCAACACCGCGTTCCTCCACGATGCCGCGGTCATCGTCGTTGCGCGCGGGGTCGCCGCCACCGGGCCGGTGCATGTTCTCTTCATCGCCAGCGAAGCCGGCGTGGCGAGCCACCCGCGCATCCTGCTCGTCGCCGAGGCGGACGCAGCCCTGACCTTGATCGAAGACCATGTCTCGATCCACGAGGGCGCGTACTTCAGCAACCCTGTCGCCGAGATCGTGCTCGCCACAAACGCCCGGGTCGAGCACGTGCATGTGCAGCGCGATAGCGGTGCGGCGTTTCACGTCGGCGCCTGCGCGGTCTCGCTCGGCCGGGCGAGCCGCTACCACTCGGTCAGCGTCGCGCTCGGCGCGAAGCTTTCTCGGCTCGGCTTTGATGTCGAACTGGCTGGCGAAGGAGCGGAATGCTCGCTCGACGGCATGGCGCTGATCGGCGACAGCCAGGTCGCCGACACGCACTCGTGCATTCGCCACCTGGCGCCGCACGGCAGCAGCCGCCAGTTGCATAAGGCGATCGTCGACGGCGCCGCGCATGCCGTCTTCAGAGGCCGCGTGCGGGTCGGCGCGGGCGCGCAGCAGACCGATTCGGCGCAGTCGAGCCGCAACCTCCTGCTGAGCGCCAGGGCGCAGGTGGACACCTTGCCGCAACTCGAAATCCTGGCCGACGACGTCAAGTGCACGCACGGCGCCACCGTCGGCCAGCTCGCGAGCGAAGAAGTCTTCTATCTGCGCAGCCGGGGCCTTTCAGAGGCGGCGGCGCGCGACCTGCTCACCTACGCGTTCGGCGCCGAAGTCATCGACCGCATCCCCGTCGCCTCGCTCAGGCGACAGCTCGAGCGGGCGGTGCTCGAACGGACGTCGCGGCGCACACCATGACGCCGCCCCGCACCTTCGACGTCGAGCGAATCCGCGCCGACTTTCCCATCCTGCGGCTGCAGGTCGGCGACAAGCCGCTCGTCTATCTGGACAACGCCGCGTCGAGCCAGATGCCGCAGGCGGTGATCGACCGCCTGGTGCGCTACCAGACGAGCGAGCACGCCAACATCAATCGCGCCGTGCACCATCTTTCGCAAACGGCGACGAGCGCCTACGAGGCGGCACGCGGGACGCTGCAGCGCTTCATCAACGCCCGCGAAGCGCGCGAAGTGATCTTCACGAGCGGCACCACCGACGGCATCAACCTGGTGATGCAGGGTTGGGGCCGCAAGTTCATCGGCGCCGGTGACGAGATCATCCTGACGGTGCTGGAACACCACTCGAACATCGTGCCGTGGCAGATGCTCTGTGCCGAAAAGGGCGCGACGCTTCGGGTCGTGCCGATCGACGATGCCGGCGCGCTGCGGATCGACGACTACGAAGCGCTCTTCAACGAGCGAACCCGGCTGGTCGCCGTCGGCCACGTCTCGAACGCGCTCGGCAGCATCAACCCGGTCAAGCAGATGATTGCCTTCGCGCGCGCCCGCGGCGCGCTGGTGCTGGTCGACGGCGCGCAGGCCGCGCCGCACCTGAGCGTCGACGTGCAGGATCTCGACTGCGATTTCTACGCTTTCTCGGGCCACAAGATGTGCGGTCCGACCGGCATCGGCATCCTCTACGGCCGCGCAGCGCTGCTGGAAGCGATGCAGCCCTTCAAGGGCGGCGGCGACATGATCCGCACGGTGAGCTTCGACAAGACCACCTACAACGAGATTCCGCACAAGTTCGAAGCCGGAACGCCGCCGATCGCCGCTGCGATCGGCCTCGGCGCCGCCGTCGACTACCTGGCGACGATCGGCATGGAGGACATCGCCGCGCACGAGCACGCGCTGCTCGCGCGCGCCAGCGAGCAGTTGCGCGACTTGCTGGGCGTTTGCATCATCGGCACCGCCCGGCACAAGGCGGCAGTGCTCTCGTTCGCGGTCGAGGGCGTGCATCCGCACGACGTCGGCACCTTGCTCAACCTGGAGGGCATTGCGGTGCGCACCGGCCACCATTGCGCGCAGCCGCTGATGAAGCGGCTCGGCGTCGCCGCGACTTCGCGGGCGTCGTTCGCGTTCTACAACACGATGTCCGAGGTGGACGCGCTCGTCGCCGGTGTCCGCAGCGTCCAGAAGGTGTTCGCATGACGGCCGATCCGAGGGCGCTGTATCAGGAAGTGATCCTCGACCACAACAAGAAGCCGCGCAATTACGGCGCGCTCGAGCATCCGAGCCACCGCGCCGAAGGGATCAATCCGCTCTGCGGCGACCATATCGAGGTCGCGCTCGAGCTCGCCGGCGAGACCATCTCGGCAATGGCGTTCCAGGGCGAGTCGTGCGCGATCTGCAAAGCGTCGGCGTCGATGATGACGGTGGCGGTGAAAGGCAAGCGCCGCGTCGATGCGGAAGTGCTGATCCTCGAGTTCGTCGCCATGGCGACCGGGCGGGCTGCCGCCGAGGCCAGCCCGCACATCGGCCGGCTCGCCGTCTTCGCCGGCATCAGCGAACTGCCGATGCGGGTGAAGTGCGCGATCCTGCCGTGGCACACGTTGCAGGCGGCGTTCAACGCCGTCCCGACCACGTCGACCGAAGCGGAGTGTGACCCGATGCATACGCCGCTCGGCGACGCCTGAGTCGACGCGAGGCGACCGCGCGTCCGCACTACTGACATGCCGAAAATCGCCGACATCGAAGACACGCCGAACCCGAACGCGCAGAAATTCGTCCTCCACGAGCCGCTCACCTGGGGCATCGCGCATTCCTACGAAAGTGCCGAGCAGGCCGAGGGCGACGAGCTGGCGCGCGCTCTCTTTGCAATCGAGCACGTGACCAACGTCTTCTACGTCGATCGCTGGCTCACCGTCACGCAGGACGGCGGTGCCGACTGGAAGCAGCTGGCGCGCAAGATCGCCGTGCCGGTGCGCGCCGCGCCTGCCGCGAGCGCCCAATCGCAAGCGACCGTCGCCGCCGCGAAGGCGACGCTGGACCATCTTAGCGAGCGCGACCGGGATCGCCTCGACGAGATCGAGCTGCTGCTCGACGAGAAGATACGCCCTTACTTGCGCGGCGACGGCGGCGATCTCTACATCGTCGGTCTCGACGGTGACCGCCTGACTGTTCACTACCAGGGCGCCTGCGGCACCTGCCCGAGCTCCATATCGGGAACGCTGCAGAGCATTGAAAGCCTGCTTCGCACGATCGAGCCGGATATCGAGGTTGTTGCGGCGTAGTTCTCGGCGAGGTGCGGACCGCGATTGCTCGAGTTGGCCGACCGCCAAGTGACCGTCATCGTGCGGCGTCCATTCGCCGGTCTCTCCGCCGGCCAGGACGAGTGAGTCATCGTTGCGTCGATGTACCAGTGGCTTGCGACTCTTGAACCGCGTTTGACGGTCGTCAACCTGCTTGCTGACGCTCTTGACCGAGACATGGCCTTCTTGCTGAGCTGCGGGGAAACACCAGTCCGGATCACTCGTCAGCGCATGCAGGTCCTTGAACTGGCGGAGCGCGAACTCCAAGAGATCGACCTGCCAGTCGACGTTGGTCTTCGTGTTTTCGCGCGGAACGAACCAGCTGGCCTTCGCCAAGTCGACGTGTTCCCAGCGCGACCGTAGCAGCTCGCCGATGCGGCAACCGGTTCCGAGGCAGATCCATAGCCCCAGTTGCGTTTCTGGCTTGACGGGTCTGATGCTTGTTCTCTTGTCACGTGCACTGTCGTAAGCACACGCCATCGCCGCGCAGATGTCGCGAAGCTCCCTGATCTCGCTCGCGCACAACGTTCGCTCCCGGATGACCGGCGCATACCCGAGAGGTACTACCTGCTTCAGCTCCACCAAGTCGGCGGGATTGCCCTCAATGAGGAGAGCGCGCCAAGGCTGGCGCTTGATTGCCCAACGAAACATCTGGCGCAGTTCAGTGAGCATTCGTTCAGCAGTCCGTGCACGCCCTCGAGTTGACGCAACTCGGCATTACCGTCTTTGCGACTGACCCCGTCAGCCATCCAAACCTCGGACAGATCACGCAATGGAGTGAGGGAGGTCCTCAATACCTCTCTCGCTTCCGCAGCAGCGTGTGCTGCGTCCTCACGTTGCACCTGGAAGTCAATACCATCGCGCGCGAGCGCCTGGAATGCGTGCATTTTCAGCGGTCGCTTTCGCGAGAGAAAGGTGGCCCTCGTCGGCACCGCTT
>JBBSUK010000136.1:0-9316 GCA_038234975.1 Burkholderiales bacterium | reverse complement strand
GATCGACCGGCTCGTCGACGCGAACGCAGCTCGCGGCTCGCCGGTGCGCATCACGCCGAACGTCGAGCCGCACGCGATGCCGCCCGTCTACAAGGCACATCGCTGGCTCGTCTACACCGCCTCCACGCACACGCCGACCACCGGCTGGCCGGTGATGATCGCCGAGGCGCAGGCATCGGGCGTCGGCGTCGTGATGCGCAACCTGCGGCCCGACCTGAAGGACTACGTCGGACCCTGCGGCTACCTGTACGACACCCTCGAGGAGGCGGCGGCGATCGTGTCCCGCCCGTTTCCGGAGGAGAAGCGCCAAGAGGGGTTCGAGCGGGCCCGGCGCCACGACATCCACGCCCACAAGCAGACCCTCACCGACCGGTGGCGGGAACTCGCGCGGAACTGATCGGGTGAGCCCGCTTCCCGCGCCCCACTACGAGCCGTGCCACGACCTGTGGACGGTGACCTGCCTCTTCAACCCGGGCGGCTATCGCAGCAAGCTCGACAACTACCACCGTTTCGCCGCGCCCTTTCGCGCCGCCGGGCTGCGCCTGGTGACCGTCGAGTGTGCCATCGCCGGCGCGCCGTTCCAGCTGGCCGGCGGCGCCGACGTGCTGCACGTTCGCAGCAGCTCGAGCCTGTGGCAGAAGGAGCGATTGCTGAACATCGCGATCTCGCGCATGGCGCCTGCAGCGAAGAAGGTGGCATGGGTCGACGGCGACCTGCTGTTCAGCAACCCCGCATGGGCGGTCGAGACCTCGCGGCTGCTCGAGCACGTGCACGTCGCGCAGCCGTTCAGGCGCTGGCACCGTCTCACGCGCGACGGCACGGTCGACGGCAGCGCCACCGCGTCGGGTCTTTCGTTCGCCCAGCAACGTGTCGAGGATGCGCGGTCGGCGCGCGGCGAACGCCACGGCCTGCCGGGCTTCGCCTGGGCCGCGCGCCGCGACCTGCTCGACCGGCACGGCCTGTACGACGCCTGCGTCATCGGCGGCGCCGATCACGTGATGGCACACGCGTTCAGCGGCTCCACCGATACCGTCTGCGTGCGCCGCACCACCGGCCTCGTACCGCCGCGCGACCGCAGGCTGGCGCGCATGGGCCGCGCCTTCAGGCACCTCGTTCACGGCGCGCCGGCCACGCCTTTCTCGGGCCACCTGGACCGCTGGTCGAAGGCGGTCCACGCCGACGTGCAGGGTCGGATCGGCGCGGTCGCGGGCGACGTGCTGCACCTGTGGCACGGCGACGCATCCAATCGCCGCTACCACGACCGGCACTACGAGCTGCGCACCCTCGGCTTCGATCCCGACGCCGACCTCTGGAAGAATGACGTCGGCTGCTGGGAGTGGGCGAGCGGGCGTCCCGATCTCAGGCGCTGGGCGCACGCCTACTTCCAGGGGCGGCGCGAAGACGGCTGAGCGTTCGTCCTGCAACAATCCCGCGATGCAGCATCGCGCACTCGGCCGCTCCGGCCTCTCCGTTTCCCCCGTCTGCCTCGGCGGCAACGTCTTCGGCTGGACGATCGACGAGGCGATGTCGCATCGCCTGCTCGACGCCTGGGTCGACGCCGGCATGAACTTCGTCGACACCGCCGACATGTACTCGACGTGGGCTCCGGGGCACACCGGCGGCGAGTCGGAAACGATCATCGGCACGTGGCTGAAGAAGAGCGGCAAGCGCGACCAGGTCGTCCTCGCCACCAAGGTCGGCAAACCGATGGGCGAGGGCATGAAAGGCCTGTCGCGCGCCTACATCCGCAGCGCGGTCGACGCGTCGCTGAAGCGCCTGCAGACCGATGTCATCGATCTCTACCAGTCGCACGAGGACGACCGCGACACGCCGCTCGAGGAAACGATGTCGGCGTTCGACGAGCTGATCAGGGAAGGCAAGGTTCGCGCGATCGGCGCCTCGAACGACGAGGCGACGCGCCTGCAGGCCGCGCTCGAAACCAGCGAGAGGCTCGGCCTCGCCCGCTACGAGTCGCTGCAGCCGCTCTACAACCGGGTCGAACGGCCTGCCTATGAAGACGCGCTCGAAGCCGTCTGCGTCGAGCACGGTCTCGGCGTGCTGACGTTCTTCTCGCTGGCCAGCGGCTTTCTGACCGGCAAGTACCGCAGCGAGGCCGACCTCGCCGACCGCGCGCGCGGCGGTGCGGTGACGAAGTACCTGAACCCGAAAGGCCAGACGGTGCTCGCCGCGCTCGACGCGGTGGCCGGAACCATCGGTGCCACACCGGCGCAGGTGGCGATCGCCTGGCTGGCGGCGCGGCGGAGCGTCACCTCGCCGATCGCCAGCGCGACGTCGCCCGAACAGCTCGCGAGCCTGGTCGTTGCGGCGAAGCTCGTGCTCGACCAGCCTTCGATCGACGCGATCGATCGGGTCACGGGGTCGGCCGCCCGATGAACGAGCCGCGGCGCCTGTCGATGACGCAGGTGCTGATCTGCGGCGCCGCCGTCGTCACGCTGTCGATGGGCATCCGGCACGGCTTCGGCCTCTGGCTGCAGCCCGTCACCGAAACGCGCGGCTGGACCCGCGAAACCTTCTCGTTCGCGCTCGCGGTGCAGAACCTCGCGTGGGGCGTGTTCGGCCCGTTCGCCGGTGCCGTCGCCGACCGCTGGGGGACGTTTCGCGTCCTCGTGATCGGCGCCCTGCTCTACTCGGCCGGCCTCGTGGTGATGGCGCTGGCGACGAGCGGCGTCGCCTTTCTCGGCGGCGCCGGGCTGATGATCGGCATGTCGCAGGCCGGCGTGACGTACGCGATCGTGTTCGGCGTCGTCGCCCGCAATGTCGCGCCGGAGAAGCGCAGCTGGGCCATGGGACTGACCGCCGCTGCCGGCTCGTTCGGGCAGTTTCTGATGGTGCCGGTCGATGGCGCACTGATCGCCGGAGTCGGCTGGCAGAACGCGCTGCTGATCCTCGCCGTGGCCGTGCTCGCGATCGTTCCGCTCGCCTTCGGCCTGCGCGAACCTCGCGAGACCGCGCCTCACGCGGCGACCGCCGTCCCGGCGCAGACGATCGGCGCCGCGATCCGCGAAGCGCTCGGCCATCGCAGCTTCCAGCTCCTCACCGCCGGCTACTTCGTCTGCGGCTTCCAGGTTGTCTTCATCGGCGTGCACCTGCCGAGCTATCTGCGCGACCACGGCCTGTCGCCAGGCGTCGCGACGACGTCGCTCGCGCTGGTCGGCCTGTTCAACGTGATCGGCAGCTACGCCGCCGGCTCTCTCGGCGGGCGCTTTCCCAAGAAGTACCTGCTGTCGACGATCTACGTGCTGCGCTCGATCATCATCGTCGCCTTCCTCGCGGCGCCGCTGACGCCGGCCAGCGTCTACCTGTTCTCGGCGACGATGGGGCTGCTGTGGCTGTCGACGGTGCCGCTCACCAACGGCATCGTCGCCGACGTGTTCGGCGTCCGCTACCTGTCGATGCTCGGCGGCTTCGTGTTCCTCAGCCACCAGATCGGCAGCTTCCTCGGCGCCTGGCTCGGCGGGCGGCTCTACGACACGACCGGCAACTACGACATCGTCTGGGGCATCGCCGTCGTGCTCGGCGTGTTCGCGGCCCTGATCAACCTGCCGATCCGCGAGCAGCCGGTGCTGCGGCCGGCGCTCGCCTGAGCCCATGAACAGGCGGTGCGTCGTGCGCGCCGGCTGGTGGGTCGCCGCCGCGGCCGCGCTGCTGGTCGTCTTCGCCGCGTATCGGCGGCCCGCGGCGGTGGTCGATTTCGCCAACCGCCTCTGGAGCTGCTTCTGATGGCGGTCGCCGTCGGCGAGGTCGTTGTCGTGACCGGTGCCTCCGACGGCATCGGCGCGGAGATGGCGCGGCAGTGGGCGAAGCGACGCGGCGCCGCGCTCGGTCTCGTGCTCGCGGCACGCGGCGTCGACAAGCTCGAAGCCGTCGCGGCGCAGTGCCGCGCGCTCGGGGCGAGCGCGGTCGTGCAACCGTGCGACGTGACGGTCCCGGCGGACTGCCGCGCCCTGGCAGAAGGCGCCGTCGCGGCGTTCGGCCGCATCGACACGCTCGTCAACAACGCCGGCATGTCGGCGCACGCACGCTTCGATGCCGTGACCGACCTCGACTGGTACGAAGACCTCATGCGCGTCAACCTCTGGGGCAGCGTCTGGTGCACGCATGCGGCGCTGCCGCACGTCGTCGCGACGCGCGGCCGGATCGTCGCCGTTTCGAGCCTCGCCGGCCTTTTCGGCGTTCCGGGTCGGACGGCGTACAGCGCCACCAAGGCGGCGATGAACGGCTTCTTCGACTCGCTGCGCGTCGAGCTCGCCGACGCCGGCGTCACCGTCACGATCGCCTACCCGGGCGTCGTCGCCACCGAGATCCGCCGCCGCGGCTACGACGCCGCCGGCAAGCCCGCCGGGCGCAGCGGCCTCGACGAGCGCGCTGCGATGCCGGTCGAGGACTGCGCCAGGCTGATCGTCGACGGTGTCGACGCGCGTTGGCGCGAGGTGCTGATGGACAGCAGGAGCCGGCTCGCCCGGTGGCTGCGGCTGCTGGCGCCCGGCGTGGTCGACGACATGGCGCGCAAGGCGCTCCGTCGCGACGAGCGCGACTCGTGAGCGCGCATCACGGCCCCGATGGCCTCGACGCGGCGTCGGACTGGCTCGTCCGGCACGACGCCTGGCTCGCCGGCCGACGAACCGCGCTCGACGTCGCCGCGGGCCACGGGCGGCACGTCCGCTGGCTGTCATCGCACGGTCTGGCCGTCACCGCCGTCGACCGGGACGCCGCGGTCGCGGCCGCGTGGCCGGCACAGTGCGAGGCGATCGTCGCCGACCTGGAGCGCGACGGCTGGCCGTTCGCCGGTCGCACATGGGACGTCGTGGTCGTCGCGAACTACCTGTGGCGGCCGCTGCTGCCAGCCATCGTCGCCGCGGTCGCGCCCGGCGGCGTGCTATTCTACGAGACCTTCGCGCGCGGCCAGGAGACGATCGGCAGGCCTTCGAATCCCGACTTCCTGCTCGAGCCGGGTGAACTCCTGCAGGCGACCGGGGCGTTGCGCACACGCGCCTACGAGGATCTGCGGGTCGACGCACCGCCGCGTTTCCTTCAGCGCATCGTCGCCACCCGAGGCGATGGAACGGACGGGGCGCCTCGCTAGAATGCCCGGTCGTCCTTTGGCCCACCCATGAAGCCCATCACCGGCAGCATCGTCGCCCTCGTCACGCCCATGCGCGACGACGGCTCGCTCGACGCCGAAGCGCTGCGCGGCCTCGTCGACTGGCACGTTGCCGAGGGCACGCAGTGCATCGGCGTCGTCGGCACGACGGGCGAGTCGCCGACCGTGACCGTCGAGGAACACTGCGAGGTGATCCGCGTCGCCGTCGAGCACGCCAGGGGCCGCGTCGCGGTGATGGCAGGCGCCGGCGCGAACTCGACGGCCGAGGCGATCGAGCTCTCGCGATACGCGCAGAAGGTCGGCGCCGACTGCACGCTCTCGGTCGTGCCCTACTACAACAAGCCGTCCCAGGAAGGCATCTACCGGCACTTCCGTGCCATCGCCGAAGCGGTCGACCTGCCGATGGTGCTCTACAACGTGCCGAGCCGGACCATCGCCGACCTGTCCGTCGACACGACGATGCGCCTCGCGGAGGTTCCCGGCATCGTCGGCGTCAAGGACGCGTCGAACAGCATCGAGCGCGCCTCCTGGCTCATCAAGCGCGCGCCGAAGGGCTTCTCGGTCTACTCGGGTGACGACGGCACCGCCGTCGCGCTGATGCTGCTCGGCGGCCAGGGGAACATCAGCGTCACCGCCAACGTCGCGCCGCGCGAGATGCAGGCGATGTGCGCCGCGGCGCTGGCGGGCCAGGCCCGCGACGCCGCCGCCATCCACCTGCGCCTGATGCCGCTGCACACCGCGCTGTTCTGCGAGCCGAGCCCGGCGCCTGCCAAGTTCGCGCTGTCGCGCCTCGGCCGTTGCGCAGCGGCGGTGCGGCTGCCGATCACGCCGCTGACGGCGGCCGGCGAAGCGACCGTGCTCGAGGCGATGCGCGAAGCCGGCATCGCGTGAGGGCCGCAGCGGAACTCGCCGCCGCGAAATCGATTCCCACGCTGGCGCACCGTGCGCCCGCGAATGAACACCAGGCGCCGCGTAGCCGCCAACGGAGACTCCCGATCGTGCCGACCCCGCTTGCCCTTCCTCGCGCGCTGCGCCCGCTCGCCCTGACCTGCCTCGTCGCGTCGGGCGCACTGGCCGGCTGCTCGACGGTCGAGAACCTGCTCGCCGGCGACAAGGTCGACTACAAGTCGAACTCGGCGCGCCGTTCGACGCTCGAGGTGCCGCCCGACCTGACGCAGCTCCCCACGGACACGCGCTACCAGCCGGCGAGCGGCTCCGTCAGCGCCTCGACCTTCCAGTCGCAGACCGCCGGTACGGCGGCGACCGCGACCGCAGCGGCGGCCACGATCGCGCCGAGCAAGGTCGGCGAGTTCACGCTCGAGCGGCTCGGCAACGTGCGCTGGGTCCACACGTCGCTGCCGCCGGAAGACGTGTTCCCGAAAGTCCGCACGTTCTGGAAGGACAACGGCTTCGAGCTGGTGCAGGACCGGCCGGACGCCGGCGTGGTCGAGACCGACTGGGCGCAGAACCGCGCCAAGCTGCCCGGCGACATCATCCGCAGCACGATCGGCAAGGTGTTCGACTCGGCGTACTCCACCGGCGAGCTCGACAAGTACCGCACCCGCATCGAGCGCACGGCCGACGGCAGCGACATCTTCGTCACCCACCGCGGCCTGGCCGAGGTCTACGTCGGCCAGCGGCGCGAGCAGACGGTGTGGCAGCCGCGCCCGGCCGACCCGGAGCTCGAAGGCGAGTTCCTGGCGCGGCTCATGGTCAAGCTGGGCGCCCGCCAGGAGCAGGCGACATCGGCGCTCGCAACGTCGACGGGTGCACCCGCCGGGCCGTCGCGTGCCCGCATGGTGGCCGATCGGCCCGCACCGACGCTGCAGGTCGACGACGGCTTCGACCGCGCCTGGCGCCGGGTCGGCATCGCCCTCGACCGCAGCGGCTTCACCGTCGAGGACCGCGACCGCACCCAGGGCCTCTATTTCGTGCGCTACGTCGATCCGGCGTACGCCGGGCGCGAGGAACCCGGCTTCTTCGGCCGCATGTTCGACAACCTGCGCGGCAAGAAGTCGGATTCGGCGAGCCCGGTCAAGTACCGCGTCAAGGTCACGAGCGAAGGCTCGACGAGCACGGTGACCGTGCTCGACTCGCAAGGCGGCCCCGAGAGCGGCGAAGCCGGCAAGCGCATCGCCAGCCTGCTGCTCGACGACCTGAAGTGACCAGCGCCCGCGCGAGCGTCCCGACGCCGGCGTGATCCGCTTTCGCAGCCTCGGCAGCGGCAGCGCCGGCAACGCAACGCTGATCGAAGCCTCCAGCGGCATCACGACGACGCGCCTGCTCGTCGACGCCGGCTTCTCGCAGCGCGAGCTGGAGTCACGCCTCGCGCGCGCCGGCCTCGGCAGCGCCGATCTCGACGCGATCTTCGTCACCCACGAGCACGGCGACCACGTCGGCTGCGCGGTGTCTCTCGCGGCCCGCCACGACCTGCCGATCTGGATGAGCCGCGGCACCTGGCGCGCCATCGCCTCGACCGAGTACCCGGCGCGGCTGCGCTTCGCACGCGACGGCGAGGCGATCGCCGTCGGCGACCTGGCGCTGCTCCCCTTCACCGTCGCGCACGACGCGGCCGAGCCCCTGCAGCTGCGGGCGAGCGACGGCGCCGCGTCGGTGTGCGTCCTGACCGATCTCGGCTCGATCACGCCGCACATGCTCGAGCACGTCGCCGGCTGCGAGGCCCTGCTGCTCGAATGCAACCACGACGAGGCGATGCTCGCCGCGTCGCGCTATCCGCCGTCGCTCAAGGCGAGGATCGGCGGGCGGCTCGGCCATCTGAGCAACGCCACTGCAGCGGCGATCCTGGCGCATGCGCTCGGCGAGCGGCTGCGGCACGTCGTGGCGGCTCACCTCAGCCGAGAGAACAACCGCCCCGACATCGCGGCGGCGGCGCTGGCGGCCTGCTGGAGCGGCCGCGCCGGCGACGTCGTTGTCGCCCATCCCGAGCACGGCTTCGACTGGCTGGGCGCCGGCTGAATCGAGCGGCGCCAAGCCGCCCTCTACTGCTGCGCTCCAAACGACGAGAGCCGCCCGAAGGCGGCTCTCGATGCGGCGCTGGCCGTCGGTGTCGACTTACTGCGACGCGCCCGACATCGCCGAAGAAGCCGCCATCATCGACGACGTGGTCGCCGCGGAGGCGGAGTCCATCGCCGACGAGGCAGCCATCATGGCCGACGACGCGGCCATCATGGCCGACGAGGCGGACGAGTCGGCCATCGGGGTCGGAGGCGACGTGACCACCACGGCGGGCGGGGTGGTGGTGGTGGTGGTGGTACTCGTCTCTTCCTTCTTGCTGCAGGCAGCAAAGGAAACGGCCGCGGCCAAAGTGACGATCAGCAGAGCTGCTTTCATGGTTCTCCTCGAGTGGTGGTTCTGACGGTGCAGGGTTCGGCGAATTTCGTTGGGAACCCTCCGCTGGAGCAGCCCCCGAAAGTCACAGATCCGACACGCTCGCGCATTGTCGAATCCAACCAAAGATTATAGAGAGCTTAGGGGCTTTCCCTAGAGCCCCAGCGTGGTTGCAGGGAAGCTCTCGATCGAACGTTGCAAAAGCGCATCAATCGATTCGCGCGCCGCGATCTGCTCGATCGGACGCGCCGACACCGTGCCCCGGTGGCGCAGCCGGTCGTCGAGGCGAACGGCGACGGCGCCGGGCACCAGCAGCAGCGTCGGCACCTGCCCGGCGTCGATGTCGACGATCGCGCGGCACGACACCAGATGCGACCAGTTCCGGCGCCACGCCGCGAAGCGTGGCGCACGGCGTGCCAGCGCGTCGAACGACCCACCGACGAGGGTGAGCGAGCGGTTCGATCCCGCCCAGCGCGTGAGCACCTCGACGACGTCCTTCTCGTCGATCGGCCAGCCGTCGAAGTCCGGGTCGACGAAGTAGAGCTCGGCGGACGCAGCATCCGCGGCCGCCGTGATCGCGTCGCGAACGGCGGCGGCGAACTCCGACCGCGAGGCGATCCGGTGCAGGTCCGGAGGGGTGCCTTCATCGCTCATGTGTCGTCTTCCGGGTTGTCCGAGCGGCCTGGATGGCACCAGCCTGCCCGGCACCATTCGCGCAGCAGGGCGAGGGTCGTCGGGTCGGCGCTTGCGAGTTCACCGGCCTCGAGCCGGCGACGATCGGCGAGGCGACGCAGCAGCGCCACATCGCCGGCACGCGGCGCGTGCGCCTCGCCGTTGATGTAGAGG
>JBBSUK010000135.1:0-9733 GCA_038234975.1 Burkholderiales bacterium | reverse complement strand
CTTTCACACCCAGGAGACCCTCATGATCACCGTCGAACAACTCATGTCCGCCCACAAGACCAACGTCGAAACGCTCTTCGGCCTGACCGGCATCGCCTTCGATGGCGTCGAGAAGCTGATCGACCTCAACGTCCAGGCGACCCGCGCCGTGATGGCCGACGCCGCCGAAAGCACGCAAGCGATGCTGTCGGTCAAGGATCCGCAGGAGTTCGTCGCCCTGCAGGCCGGCTGGATGCAGCCGACCGCCGAGAAGGCAGCCGCCTACGGCCGCAACGTCTACGAGATCACGTCGGTGACGGGTGCCGAAGTCAGCCGCGTCGCCGAAGCGACCGCGTCCGACGCGCAGAGCCGGTTCCTCGGCCTGGTCGACACCGCGGTGAAGAACGCCCCGGCCGGCACCGAGAACGCCGTCGCGCTGATGAAGTCGGCTGTCGCCGCCGCGAACAACGCGTTCGAGAGCGCGCAGAAGGCCGCCAAGCAGGCCGTGCAGGTCGCCGACGCCAACGTCCAGGCCATGTCCTCGACGGCGGTCCGCGCCACCCAGCAAGCCGCCGCGAAGGTCAAGCGCGTCGCCTGAGCGAACGTGACGACCGCCATGCCCTTCGGGGCGTGGACGAGACCCGGCAACTGCCGGGTCTTTTTTTGTTCGGCGTCGCCGGCCGGGACGGTGCACGATGCGGTCCTGCGATGACCGAAGCGACCGACTGCCCTCACCCGCTCACCTTCGGGCAGGCACTTGCCTACTGGCTCAAGCTCGGCTTCGTCAGCTTTGGCGGGCCGGCCGGCCAGATCGCCCTGATGCACGAGGAACTCGTCGTGCGGCGCCGCTGGATCTCCGAGCGGCGCTTCCTGCACGCGCTCAATTACTGCATGGTGCTGCCCGGACCTGAGGCGCAGCAACTCGCCACCTACATCGGCTGGCTGATGCACCGCACGTGGGGCGGCATCGCGGCCGGCGGCCTCTTCGTCCTGCCTTCGCTGCTGATCCTCATCACGCTGTCCTGGCTGTATCTGGCGTGGGGCCATGTTCCGGCGGTCGCCGGCGTGCTCTGGGGGATCAAGCCCGCCGTCACGGCGATCGTCGCCTTCGCCGCATGGCGGCTAGGCTCGCGGGCACTGACGCACGCCTGGCTGTGGGCGATCGCCGTGGCCGCCTTCGTTTCCATCTACGCGCTGCGGGTGCCCTTCCCGCTCATCGTCGTCGCGGCCGGCATCGTCGGCCTTGTCGGCGGCCGGCTGCGACCGGATCATTTCAGGCTCGGCACGGCGGCCCCACGCGAGTTCGGCGAGCCGGGGCGGCCGGCATGGATCGACGACGACACGCCGCTTCCCGGCCATGCGCGATTCGACCGCGCTCGCGCCGTCCGGGTCGCGCTGGTCTGCGCGGCCCTGTGGCTCGCCGCGATCGGTACGCTGGTGGCGGCCGGCGGCATCGACGCGGTGCTGACGCAGATGGCGTGGTTCTTCACCAAGGCGTCGCTCGTCACCTTCGGCGGCGCCTACGCGGTGCTGCCGTATGTCGTGCAGGGAGCGGTCGACCAGCACCAGTGGCTCACGCCGACGCAGATGATCGACGGCCTCGCTCTCGGCGAGACGACGCCCGGGCCGCTGATCATGGTCGTGGCATACGTCGGCTTCGTCGGCGGCTGGACGCGAGCGCTGTTCGGGCCCGATGCGCTCCTGCTCGCCGGCATCGCCGCTGCCGCGGTGGTCACCTTCTTCACCTTCCTGCCGTCGTTCGCCTTCATCCTCGTCGGCGCGCCGCTCGTCGAGGCGACGCACGGCGACGTCCGGTTCACCGCTGCGCTGACCGCAATCACCGCCGCCGTGGTCGGTGTCATCGTCAACCTCGGCGTGTTCTTCGCCGTCCACGTGCTGTGGCCTGCGGGCGTCGGTGCCGCGTTCGACTGGAAATCGCTGGCGATCGGCGTCGCCGCGGCTGCGGCGCTCGCGAGCGGCCGGGTCGGCGTGATCCCGGTCGTGCTCGGATCGGGGCTTGCAGGCCTGCTGATCTTTCTCGCCGCCTGACGCCAGCATCGTCGTCCGGCCCCGCAACGCTTATGCGACAGGCGGATACCGGCATGACGAAACGATCGTTCGGCGGCGCGGCGAAGGTGCCTAGAGTCCGCGGTCGCCTGCGCCTCGCGTGCGGGCCCTTCATCCCGCGTCGGCTCGCCGACCCTCCGACCGACCATGTACCGATATTCCGACTTCGACCGGCGCTTCGTTCGCCAGCGCGCCGCGCAGTTCCGCGACCAGCTCGAGCGCCACCTCGCCGGCCACCTGCCCGGCGACGACTTCAAGGCGCTTCGCCTGCAGAACGGCTGGTACGTGCAGCGTCATGCGCCGATGCTGCGCGTCGCGGTTCCCTACGGCGAGCTGAGCTCGACGCAACTGCGCGCGCTCGGCCGCATCGCCCGCGAGTTCGACGGTCGCGACGGCGGCCCTTACGCGACCGCGAGCCAGCGTGCCGGGCTCGGCAGCGGCTTCGGACACTTCACGACGCGCCAGAACTGCCAGTTCAACTGGATCGCGCTGCCGGACGCCGCCGACGTGATGGACGTGCTCGCCGACGCGGACCTGCACGGCATCCAGACCAGCGGCAACTGCATCCGCAACATCACGAGCGACGCGCTCGCCGGCGTCGCCCCCGACGAGATCGTCGATCCGCGTCCCTACTGCGAGATCCTGCGCCAGTGGAGCACGCTGCATCCGGAATTCGCGTTCCTGCCGCGCAAGTTCAAGCTCGCCGTGAGCGGCGCCGTCGAGGACCGCGCCGCGACCGCCTGGCACGACATCGGCCTGCAGCTGCTGAAGAACGCCGCCGGCGAAGTCGGCTTCCAGGTTCGTGTCGGCGGCGGCATGGGTCGCACGCCGGTCATCGGCACCGTGCTGCGTGAGTTTCTTCCGTGGCAGGAGGTGCTCGTCTACATCGAGGCCATCGTTCGCGCCTACAACCGGTACGGCCGGCGCGACAACCTCTACAAGGCGCGCATCAAGATCCTCGTCAAGGCAGAAGGACAGAAGTTCGTCGACGCCGTGGAGGCGGAGTTCGCGGCGATCCTCGAGCGCGACTCCGAAGGCGGCGCGCACCTGCTCGACGACGCCGAGCTCGCGCGCATGCAGGCGCACTTCGAGCTGCCCGAAGGCGTCGTGCCCGGCGCCAATGCGCCGGCGCGCGCGCCGTGCGATCGCGTGCCGGTCGCCTACACGCGCTGGCTCGAACGCAACGTCCATCCGCATCGCCTCGCCGGCTACCGCGCCGTCACGCTCTCGCTCAAGCGAGCCGGGCAACCGCCCGGTGACGCGTCGGCCGACCAGATGGACGCCGCCGCCGACATCGCCGACCGGTTCAGCTGCGGCGAGGCGCGCGTCTCGCACGAGCAGAACCTCGTGCTGCCGTGGGTGCGTGAAAGCGAGCTGCCGGCGCTCTGGCAGGCGGCCCGGGAATCCGGCTTCGCGGCACCGACGGTCGGCTACCTCACCGACATGATCGCCTGCCCGGGCGGTGACCTGTGCGCCCTCGCCAACGCGCGGTCGATCCCGATCGCGGCGGCGATCGACGAGCGCTTCACCGACCTCGACGAACTCCACGACATCGGCGACATCGACCTGCACATCAGCGGCTGCATCAACTCGTGCGGCCACCATCACAGCGGCCACATCGGCATCCTCGGCGTCGACAAGGACGGCCGGGAGTGGTATCAGGTCTCGCTCGGCGGCTCCGACGGGTCGACGCTCTCGGGCGGTGCGGTTCCCGGCAAGGTGATCGGCCCGTCGTTCGCCGCCGACGAGGTCGCCGACGTGATCGAGGCGGTCGTCGACACCTACCGCGCGGTTCGCGACGAACGCTCGGGTGCGCCCGAACGCTTCATCGACACCGTGCGTCGCGTCGGCCTCGACCCGTTCCGGTCGGCCGCCAACGCGGTGCGACGGGCGACGGCGGTGCAGCCGTGATCGCGAGCGAGAGCCGCATGCGCTTTGCTCCCGCCGACGAAGCATGGGACGCCGCGCGCCACGTCGCGCTCGGGCACGACGTCGACCTCGAGTCGGTCGCGCCGCAACTGGCCGGTCGAACCGTCGTCGCCCTCGCCTTCCCGAGCTGGACCGATGGGCGCAGCTACAGCATCGCGCATGTGCTGCGCACCCGCTTCGGTTTTTCGGGCGAGATCCGCGCCACCGGCGACGTGCTCGCCGACATGCTGCCGCTGCTCGCACGCTGCGGATTCGACGCCGTGGTGCTGCGCGCCGACCAGTCGGTCGAGACCGCGCGGCGCGCGCTCGGCTACTTCCCCGACGGCCACTACCAGGGCGACGTGCTCGAGCTGAGGTCGCACCGCGAACGCGAGGCCGTGGCATGAGCGACTCGAGCCGTGCGAGCGTCGCGGGACGCGTGGTCTTCGTCGGCGCCGGCCCTGGAGCCGCCGACCTCATCACCTTGCGCGGCATCGAACGCCTCGCACGGGCCGATATCGTGCTGACCGACGCGCTGGTCGACCCTGCGCTGCGCAGACACGCGCCGCAGGCCCGCTGGATCGACGTCGGCAAGCGCGGCTTCTCGACGGCGGCGGCGGCGCAGGCGACGATCGACGCGCTGCTCGTTCGCCAGGCCCGCTCCGGCCGGGTCGTCGTCCGCCTCAAGGGTGGCGACCCGAGCGTGTTCGGCCGTCTCGAGGAGGAACTCGCCGCGCTCGACGCCGCCGGCATCGAGTGCGAGGTGGTGCCCGGCGTGACTGCCGCGAGCGCCGCCGCCGCGTCCATTCGTCGGCCGCTGACGCGGCGCGGTCGCGGCCGCAGTGTCGCCCTCTCGACGGCGATGAGCACCGACGCACACGGCCGCACCGCGCTCGTCGGTGGTCGCCATGCCGACTCCGAGGTGTTCTACATGGCCGGCCGCCAGCTCGCCGCGCTCGGTCGGCGACTCGCCGCCGCGGGGTGGCCGGCGCGGACCGCGGTCGCCGTCGTGTCGCGCGCCGGATGGGCCGACGAGCTCGCCAGCGACCACACCGTGGCGACGCTCGCCGAGGCGGCGCTGCTGCATGCCGGTCGACCGTCGGTGGTCATGGTCGGCGTCGCGGCCGAACCGTTGCCGGGCCGCCCGGCCGGGCGTTCGGTAACAGGGGGCAGCCTAGAATCGCGCGGCTCCCGCAGGGTCGTCGCCGACCCCGGCGCCCTTCCGCTCCCGGCCTCGCCATGACCCACGTCGTTCTCGAATCCTGCATCCGCTGCAAGTACACGGACTGCGTCGACGTCTGCCCGGTCGACTGCTTCCGCGAAGGCCCCAACTTCCTGACGATCGACCCCGACGAGTGCATCGATTGCGCCGTCTGCATCCCCGAGTGCCCCGTCAACGCCATCGTTCCGGAAGAAGACGTCCCGGGCGACCAGCAGCACATGACGCCGCTCAACGCCGAGCTCGCCAAGCAGTGGCCGAGCATCACGCGCCGCAAGTCCCCGCCGCCCGACGCCGACGACTGGAAAGACAGGACGGGCAAGCTCGACGAGCTGGTCCGCTGAGCGCCTTGCGCCGGCCGCCGCCATGAACGCGACCGCCGCAGGCCGCAGCGTCGTCGAGACCGACGTGGTCATCGTCGGCGCGGGTCCGGTTGCGCTGTTCCAGGTGTTCCAGCTCGGCCTGCTCGAGTTGCGCGCGGAGGTCGTCGACTCGCTGCCGTATGTCGGCGGCCAATGTGTCGAGCTCTATGCCGACAAGCCGATCTACGACATTCCTTCGATTCCCGTTTGCAGCGGCCGCGAGCTCGTCGAGCGGCTGCAGAAGCAGGCCTCGCCGTTCCAGACCGGTTTCCACCTCGGCCGTCAGGTCAGCGCCGCCACGGTGCGTGACGACGGCCGGTTCGATGTCGAGACCGACCTCGGCGACCGCTTCGCCTGCGGCGCGGTCGTGATCGCGGCCGGCGTCGGTGCGTTCATGCCACGCCGTCTCAAGCTCGACGGGCTCGACCGGCACCGCGGCACGCAACTCTTCGAGGTCGACCCCGGCGTCGACGCGTCGGCCGGTCGTCACGTCGTCGTCGTCGGCGGCACCGGCGCCGTGGTCGGCTCGGCGCTGGGCGCCGTCGCCGCCGATGCGGCGAGCGTCACCGTCGTGCACCGCAAGGACGACTTCGACGCCGACACGCCGATGCTCGACGCCTTCGCCAACGCACGTGCTGCAGGGCGCATCGCCTTCGTCGCCGGCCAGCCGAGCGCGGTCCGCGAAGACGCCGCCGGGCGGCTCGGCAGTCTCGTCGTCGCCGCCAACGACGGCAGCGACCCCGTTCTTCCGTGCGACCTGCTGCTGGTGCTGCTCGGCTGGAGCCCCAAGCTCGGACCGATCGCCCATTGGGGGCTCGCGCTCGAGAAGAAGCAGCTCGTCGTCGACACCGAGCGATTCGAGACATCGGTTCCGGGCATCCACGCCGTGGGCGACGTGAACACCTATCCGGGCAAGCTCAAGCTCATCGTCTCCGGCTTCCACGAAGCCACGCTGGCAGCGCGCGCGATCTCGGCGCGGATCCATCCCGATCGCCACGAGCCGCTGCTCTACACGACGACGAGCCCGAAGCTGCATCGCCTGCTGAAGGTCCAGGACACAACGGCATAATCGCGTCTTCCGCTAGGGGTGTTGGCCGCCGCGATTCGCGACGGGCCGACTGAGACAGTCCCTTCGAACCTGATTGAGGTAATCCTCGCGCAGGGAAGCAAGCCGAACACAGGTCGCCGTTGCCGGGGCCGCGGCCCATCGTCCCTGCCATCGAATCGATCGCAGCACACGATGACCACCTTCCGAACCGTTTCCAGCGCGACCTTCGCCGCGTCTCTCGCCTGCACCGCCTTCGGGTCGGCCGCGCAAGTCCCGGGCCGGCCGCTCTCGCCGGCCACACCTGCTTCCGCAGCGTCGGCGCCCGCCAGCCAGACGCTCGCCCCGGTGGTCGTCACCGGACCGTTCCCGGTGCCCGCGTCGGTCGCCGGCTTCGACGATGTCCCGCTCTCCCGCGCACCCCTGCAGGCCACGACCGTCGACGCGAAGAAGATCCGCGACGCCGGCGTGCGACGCCTCTCCGACCTCACCCGCTTCGACGCGTCGAGCTCCGATGCCTACAACACCGAGGGCTACATCGACTCCTTCACGATCCGCGGCTTCGTCATCGACAACCGCTTCAACTTCAGGCGCGATGGCCTGCCGATCAACGCCGAGACGTCGATTCCGCTCGACAACAAGGCGCGCGTCGACATTCTCAAAGGCACGAGCGGCATCCAGTCTGGAACGAGCGCACCGGGCGGCCTGGTCGACCTCGTCGTCAAGCGGCCGACGGCAGCGCCGCTTTCTTCGGCGTTCGTCGAATACCGGCAGCGCGGCAGCGTGCTCGGCAGCGTCGACCTGTCGCGGCGGTTCGGCGAAGGCGACGCATTCGGCCTGAGGCTCAACGCGGCCGCCGAGAGCCTCGACCCCGAGGTTCGTCACGCGCGCGGATCGCGCACGCTCACCGCGCTGGCCGGCGACTGGCGCGCGACGGCGTCGACACTCGTCGAGGCGGAGATCGAGACGAGTCGCCGCTCGCAGCCGAGCGTGCCGGGGTTCAGCGTGCTGGGCGACCGCGTGCCCGAGGTGCCCGATCCGCGGCTGAACCTCAACAACCAGCGCTGGTCGCTGCCGGTGGTGTTCGACGCGACCACCGCTTCGCTGCGCCTCACGCAGCAGCTCGCGCCGGGATGGCGCGTCGTCGCGCACGGCCTGACCCAGCGCCTGCGCACCGACGACCGCATCGCCTTCCCGTTCGGCTGCACCGCCGCCGACGGCACCTACTACGCAGATCGCTACTGTCCGGACGGTACGTTCGACCTCTACGACTTCCGCAGCGAGAACGAGCGCAGACGCGAAGACGCGGGCGACGTGACGCTGCACGGCGCGTTCGCCACCGGCCCGCTTCGGCACATGTTCGGCATCGGCGCGCTGCGCAGCATCGTGCGCACCCGCTCGCAGGGCAACGCGTTCAACTACGCCGGCACCGGCAACGTCGACGGCACGCTGCAGGTGCCTTCGGCCGGCGACGTCACGGCGCCCAACACGAACCGCGACGAGCGCTCGACCGAGCTGCACGTTCGTGACCGTATCGCCTTCGGCGAGCAGACGGCGCTGTGGCTCGGAGCGCGCCGCACGCGGCTCTTTCGTTCGGGAATCGGCACCGACGGATCGGCACCGACAGACTACCGGCAGGCCTTCACGTCGCCCTTCGTCGCGGCGACGCGCGAAGTCGGCGCCGACCATCTGCTCTACGCGAGCTGGAGCCGGGGCGTCGAATCCGACGTGGCGCCGAACCTGCCGATCTACGCGAACTTCGGCCAGGCCCTGCCCGCCGCGCGCAGCCGACAGTTCGAGCTCGGCTGGAAAGGCGCCGGCGAACGCATCGACTGGAACGTCGCCCTGTTCGACATCCGCCGTCCGCTTTTCGGCGACCTCGGCACCTGCGACGCCCCGGGCGCCTGCACCCGCGCCCTCGACGGCGAGCAGCACCACCGCGGCCTCGACGCGAACGCATCGTGGCGCGCCGGTGCGTGGCTGCTGCGCGGCGGCGTGCAGTGGCTGCGCGCCACGACCGAAGACCGCGCCGATTCCGCGCTCGACGGCAAGCGCCCGGTCAACGTCCCCGCGTTCACGGCCCGCAGCGGCATCGACTACGCGACGACTTCGATGCCCGGCCTTACCCTGCAGCTCGCCGCTTCGTACGAGGGTGGCCGCGACGTTCTTCCCGACAACAGCCTGAGCATCCCCTCGGTCACGACATTCGACCTCGGCGTCCGCTTCGACAAGCGCGCCGCAGGCATCGGCTGGACCCTGCGCGCGGGCATCGACAACCTCTTCGACCGACGTGCCTGGCGCGAAGCGCCGTATCAGTTCGGCCACGCCTACCTCTTCCCGCTCGCGCCGAGAACCGCACGGATCTCGTTGCAGGCCGAGCTATGACGCGAAGCGCCTGCCCCGGCCCCCGTCGCTATAATTTTGGGTTCCGTTCCTCGATAGCTCAGTTGGTAGAGCGCCGGACTGTTAATCCGTAGGTCCCTGGTTCGAGCCCAGGTCGGGGAGCCAAGAATGACGGGGGTTAGCCGGTGATTGCCTGCTAACCCCTTTGTCATTTCTGGGCTCCGTGTCCGACGCGTGTCCGAAAATCCCATTGCCAAGTGGCCTCGTTGTTGGCGAAGCGGACCTGTCGGCTTTGAGCAACGTGCTGCTGGCTGACCCACGACCTCGCTTGCCCGATTTACGTTGAAATCGGGCGCCGTTCCGGTGCTCACCAACGACTAGAGTCGGCGTCATGCCCGCCGCGACTCCGTCGATCCAAACTGCTCTCGCCGCCACCACACCTGAGCGCGACGCAATCCCCGAGGACGTGTTTCTGCGCTTGCCTGCGGTCACTAGAACGACGGGACTGAGCAGATCGACCATCTACCGCATGGTGGCCCGAAGTGAGTTTCCGCCCCAGGCCAAACTGGGTCGCCGAGCTGTTGGATGGAGGCGCTCCGACATCGACCAATGGCGCTGGAGCCGAGCTGACGTCCTACGCTGAGCGTCAACGACTTCGCTGCTCCTGCGCGGCGAGCAGAACCAGTTTCAGCATCCATCCGACCACCAGCAACGCAACCAGCATTCGCCCCCAACGCCACGTCGTGAAGTGGTAGCGGCGGTTGTTGTGAGCGCCGTGCGCACGCGACGCAACGCATCGACGGCTGCCAT
>JBBSUK010000134.1:0-9753 GCA_038234975.1 Burkholderiales bacterium | reverse complement strand
GGCATCATGCCCGACGCTGCCTTCCCCGACGTGTTCAGCACCGCGCTCGCAGTGTCGGACTGCCGGCTGCTCAACCGCTACTTCATCACCAACCCCGCCACCGACGCCGTGCGCAGGGGCTTCGAAGGCCACCTGAAGGGAACGTGCGCGAACTGGGACGCCGGCAACGGCGACGCGGTGCTCGCCACCAATGGCTCGATCAGCCCGGCTTGCGGGCTGCTCGACGCGTCGAAGGTCTACGACCCGGTCACCAATCCAACCGGCGCGCGCTGCACCGTCTACGACATCAACGTCAACACGCTGGGCCGCGACCCGCTGACGGGTGCCGCGAGGCGGCCGCTCGACAACGTCGGCGTCCAGTACGGGTTGGCCGCGCTCAAGGCCGGCACGATCACGACGACGCAGTTCCTCAACGTGAACGTCGGCGTCGGCGGCTTCGACGTCGACGGCAACATCGTCGCGCGCCGCACGTCGGCCGACCCGCTGGCGCTGAAGCTGTCGTACGAGAAGGGCCGCCTCGGCTCGGGCAGCGGCGGACTGGCGACGGTGCCGATGCTGCATCTGCGCTACTACTCCGAGCCGGCCGGCGACATCCACACGATCTACAACGACATCAAGATTCGCGAGCAGTTGCTGAAGGCGAACGGGCGCGCCGACAACCAGGTCATCTGGGTGCTTCCGAACCCCGGGCTGGCGCCCTTGCTCGGCCTGGGCGCCGCCCAGCAGGCCGTTCTCACCGCACTCGCCAACGACACGTTCCTGGTGCGCTTGACGCTGATGACGAACTGGCTCGATGCGATCGTCGCCGATCCGGCGCCGTCGACGGCCGACAAGATCGTGCGACTGAAGCCCGCCGCGGCGGTCGACTCGTGCTGGGGCGTGGCCGACGCGGTTCAGTACAGGGAGACGGCCACCCTCTCCGGCCCGGGCGTGTGCAACACCCTGTACCCGAAGACGGTTCCGCCGCGCATGGTGGCCGGCGAGCCGATCACGGACAACGTCGTCAAGTGCCAGCTCAAGCCGGTCGACGAGGCCGACTACCTGCCGGCCGTGTTCACCGCAACGGAGAAGGTGCGCCTGTCCAACGTCTTCCCGGACGGCGTCTGCGACTACGCGAAGCCCGGCGTCGCGCAGTCGACCGTTGCAGGGACGTGGCTGCGCTACTAGACGCGGCCTGATCCGCGCGCCACGTCTCGACGATCGCGACCCCGCGTTCGCGGGTTTGCGTGCCGCTCGCCGTACGCCCGCATGACGCCCGGTAAGTTTGCACGGAACCCCCGGGCAGCGAGGCGAGTCCGCCACCTACACTAGGCGCCCGTTCGACGTCGCCGCGAGCCGGTTTCTCCGGCGAACCACCCTTTCCATGCAGACCCACGCTGTCACCTCCCGTACCCGCTCCATCGCCGTGGCCACTGTGCTCGGGGTCGCGATCCTCGCGCTCGCCGGCTGCGGCGAGCGCAACCGCGACAAGGGGGCGAGCCAGACCGCCGCGAAGGTCAACAAGGAAGAGATCACGATCCACCAGATCAACTACTTCCTCGGCCAGCAGCGCGCGCTGCCGCCTGATCAGGTCGCGTCGTCGGCGCGCCAGGTGCTCGAGCGCCTGATCGACCAGGAGCTGGTGCTGCAGAAGGCAGCCGAGCTCAAGCTCGATCGCGACCCGCGCGTGACGCAGCAGATCGAGGTCTCGCGCCGCGACGTGATCGTCCGCGCCTATGTCGACAAGATCGGCCAGGGCGCGGCCAAGCCCACGCCGCAGGAGGTGGCCGCGTACTACGAAGCGCATCCGGCGCTCTTCAGCGGCCGGCGCATCTACAACCTGCAGGAAGTCAACATCGACGCCAACCCGCAGCAGGCCGAGGCGATCAAGGCCGGGCTCGCCGGCGCCAGGTCGTTCGCCGAGTTCGTGGGCTTCCTGCGTGACAACGCCTACAAGTACGGTGGTGCCGAGTCGGTGCGCTCGGCCGAGCAGCTGCCGCTCGCCGACGTCGACCGCTACGCGGCGATGAAAGACGGCCAGTCGATCGTCTCGCCCCGCCCCGGCGGCCTGCACGTCGTCAGCCTGGTCGCGTCGCGGCAGCAGCCCATCGCCAAGGAGCAGGCAACGCCGGTCATCGAGCAGTTCCTCCTCAACGAGCGCCGGCGCAAGCTCGTCGGCGACGACCTGCAGGCGCTGCGCACCGGCGCGAAGGTCGAATACGTCGGCCAGTTCGCCGCCGACGCCGTCGCCAACCCGTACCAGCCGCCGCCGAGCACGCCAGAGGCGCCTCCGGTCACCACGCTCACGCCGACGCTGCCGGCCGCGGCCGTGAACGCCGCGCCCCAGGTCGACGTCGATCGGCCGTCGGGCGCCGGGTCGATGCCGAGCAGCGACACGCTCGACCGCGGCCTGAAGGGGCTGAAGTGACCGCGGGGATCCGCCGCCGCGCCGCGGTGCTGCTGGCCGCGTGCGGGTTCATCGGCCTGCCGTCGGGCGCGCTGGCGCAGGCTGCCGCGAATGCCGAGCCGGTGCTCGGCCCCGGCGACCAGGTCCGCATGACGGTCTACCAGAACCCTGACCTCTCGGTCGAGCAGCGCGTCTCCGAGCTCGGCTCGATCGCCGTGCCGCTGATCGGCGCGGTCAGGGTCGGCGGGCTGTCGGTGCCGCAGGCACAGGCGCTGGTGGAGAAGATGCTGCGCGACGGCGGCTTCGTCATCAAGCCGCAGGTGACGATCCAGACGGTGCAGATCCGCAGCAGCCAGATGTCGATCCTCGGCCAGGTCGCCAAGCCCGGGCGCTACCCGATCGAGTCGGTCGGCAGCAAGGTGTCGGAGATGATCGCCACCGCCGGCGGCGTGCTGCCGGGCGGCGCCGACGTCTTCACCTTAGTCGGCCAGCGCGACGGCAAGCCCGTCAAGCTCGACATCGACCTGCCGCTCATCCTGCAGTCGGGGCGCTCCGACCTCGACGTCCAGGTCGCCAACGGCGACATCGTCTACGTCGACCGGGCGCCGACGATCTACGTCTACGGCGAAGTGCAGCGACCCGGCCAGGTCCGTCTCGAGCGCGGCATGACGCTGATGCAGGCGCTCGCCTCGGCGGGCGGCCTGTCGGCCCGCGGCACCGAGCGCGGCATCCGTGTCAACCGCAAGGACGCCGCCGGCGTCACCCGTGTGGTCGAGCCCAAGCTCAACGACACCCTCAAGGACGACGACGTCGTCTACGTCAAGGAGTCGCTGTTCTGACGCCGGTCCAGCGCACTCTCGCACCTCTCCGATCGCAGGCCCCAGTGTGGTGATCCTCCAGTACCTTCGCATCCTCCGCGCCCGCTGGTGGCTGGTGCTGCTCCTGTTCGTGCTCATCGCCGGCGTCGGCATCGGCTACACGCTCTGGCTGCCGCGCACCTACACGGCCGAGTCGTCGCTGATCGTCGAGATGCGCATCGACCCGGCGCTCGGCGCGCTGGCTCCGGCGCTCGCCGCGCCGAGCTACATGGCCACGCAGGTCGAGATCCTGCGCAGCGAACGGGTCGCGGGGCGTGCCGCCAAGATCCTCGGCGTCGAGCGCTCGGCGACGGCGGTCGCCGAATGGCGCGAGGCGACCAACGCCAAGATCCCGCTCGAGCGCTACTTCGCCGACAAGCTGGCGCGCGGGCTCTGGGTCGAGCCCGGCCGCGGCAGCACGCTCATCAACCTGTCGTTCTCGGCACCCGACCCGAGGTTCGCGCAGGCCGCCGTCAACGCGTTCGCCCAGGCCTACCTCGACGTCTCGGTCGACCTGCGCGTGGCGCCGGCGCGGCAATCGGCGCTGTTCCTCGACGAGCAGACCAAGGCCTTGCGCGCCACCGTCGAGCAGGCCCAGGCCAGGCTGTCGAAGTTCCAGCGCGAGAAGGGCATCGTCGTCAACGACGAGAGGGTCGACCAGGAAAACGCCCGCTACAGCGCCCTGATCGGCGCGCTCGCCACGGCCCAGGCCGAGCGCGTGGAAACCTCGGCGCGGGCGCGCAGCAGCGGCGGCGAGGCTTCGCCCGACGTGCTGCAGAGCGCCGCCGTGCAGGGCCTCAAGGCGCAGCTCGCCGGCGCCGAGACCAAGCTCACCGAGATCAGCGGCATCGTCGGCCGCAACCACCCCGCACGCCAGCAGCTCGAAGCGCAAGTGCAGTCGCTGCGCCAGCAGATCACCGCCGAGACGCGTCGTGTGGCCGGCGGCACGAGTGCCGTCAACCGCGGCAGCAACCAGAAGGTCGCCGAGCTGCAGTCGATGGTCGACGCGCAGAAGAAGCAGGTGCTCGCGCTGCGTGGCGACCGTGACCAGATCGCCGTCTACCAGCGCGACGTCGAGGCCGCGCAGCGCGCCTACGACGCGGTGTCGCAGCGCCTGAGCCAGCTCAACCTAGAAGGCCAGAACAACCAGGCCAACACGCGCATCCTGAGCCCGGCCGTCGAGCCGCTCGAGCCGTCGCGGCCGAAGATCCTGCTCGGCATCCTCGGCTCGATCGTCGGCGGGCTGGTGGCGGGCCTGCTCGCCGCCGTCGGGCTCGAGTTCCTCGACCCGCGCATCCGCGTTCCCGAAGATCTGATCGTCGTGGCCGGCGTCCCCGTGATCGGGGTGCTGCGGCCCGCGAACTCGAAGAAGCCGGTGTTCCGTCGCTTGCTGCTCGCCGGGCCGCCGTTGCCACCTCGCCCCGCGCTGGCCGGCCCGCGCCGCCTGTGACCCTCCGACTGATGCCCACCACAGCCGCCAGCCTCGTCAACCCGCGCGCCACGCGCACGCTCGGCGCGATCCTCGTCGACGGCGGGCAGATCTCGCCCGAGGACGCCGAGCGCATCCTGCACCACCAGCGCGAGCACAACCTGCGCTTCGGCGAGGCGGCGCTGCGCCTGGGCCTCATCGGCGAGGCCGACCTGCAGTACGCGCTGTCGCGCCAGTTCGCCTACGCCTACCTGCGCAAGACCCCGGGCGAAGCGCGAACGCTGAGCGACGAGCTGATCGCCGCCTACCAGCCCTTCAGCCCGCGCGTGGAGCAGCTGCGCGCCATTCGCAGCCAGCTCATGCTGCGCTGGTTCGACCGCGCCGAGGAACGCCAGGTGCTCGCCGTCGTCGGCGCCGAGCGCGGCGACGGGCGCTCCTACCTTGCCGCCAACCTCGCCATCGTGTTCTCGCAGCTCGGCGAGCGCACCCTGCTGGTCGACGCCGACATGCGCGAGCCGCGCCAGCACTTCCTGTTCCACCTCGAGAACAGAACAGGCTTCTCGACGCTGCTCGCCGGCCGCTCGCGCGAGGAGGCGATCGTTCGCATCCCCGATCTCGCCGGCCTCTCCGTCCTGCCGTCGGGCCCGACGCCGCCGAACCCCCTCGAGCTCCTCAACCGGCTCAACTTCGACGAGTTCATGGCGCAGGCCAAGGGCGCCTACGACGTCATCATCATCGACACCCCGGCGATGAGCACGGGCGAGGATGGCGCGATGATCGCCGTGCGCACCGGCGCCGCGCTCGCCGTCGCGCGCGGCGGCGCCACCCGCAGGGCGTCGTATTCCGACATGGTGCTCGGGCTGGTCGACGCCGGCGTCGCGGTGGTGGGCTCGGTGCTCAACGAAGTGCCGGCCAAGAAGACGAAGAAGCGCAAGTGAACAGCTTCCCAGGATCGAGCCGTTGAGCGCCGTCCCGCCCTTCACGATGCCGCGCGCGCCGCTGGCCCGCGCCATCGACCCGTCGCTTGCGATCGCGCTGGCGGGCTTCGCCGCGATGTACGTGCCGGTCTACTGGACGGCCGCCAACGGCATCTGGACGACCGACGACAACGCGCACGGGCCGCTCATCCTCGCCGTGCTCGTGTGGCTGTTCTGGTCGGTGCGCCGGGAGATCGTCGACGCGCCCGTGCAGCAGACGGCGACAGCGCGCTGGGTCGGCATCGCGCTGTTCTCGCTCGGCCTGCTGATCTATCTCGTCGGCCGCGTCGCCGACGTGCTCATGTTCGCGATCGCCTCACAGCCTCTCGTCGTGGCCGGCAGCCTGCTCCTGCTGCGCGGCAGCCAGGCGTTGCGCAAGGCCTGGTTCGGGGTCTTCTATTTCGTCTTCATGATCCCGCTGCCGGGCACGCTGGTCGACCAGATCACCGGGCCGCTGAAGCAGTGGATCTCGTACCTCGTGGTCGAGGTGCTCTACCGCCTCGGCTATCCGATCGCGCGCAACGGCGTGACGCTCGAGATCGGCCAGTACCAGATGCTCGTGGCCGACGCCTGCTCGGGCCTGCACTCGATGTACAGCCTGGCCGCGCTCGGCACCCTGTTCATGTACATCATGAACAGGCGCAGCCTGCTGCACAACGGCATCATGCTTGCCAGCATCCTTCCCATCGCCTTCATCGCCAACCTCGCCCGCGTCGCCGTCCTCGTGCTCATCACCTATCACTTCGGCGACGAGGCCGGCCAGGGCTTCCTGCACGGCGCTGCCGGCATGGTCCTGATGGGCGTGTCGCTGGTGGCGTTCTTCCTGCTGGACTGGGTGCTGGCGAAGGTGCTGAACCCGCAATCGTGACTTCGCACGCCGAGGGCAATGCCGGATCTTCGCCGGCCATACGCGTCGAAGAGGTCGGAAAGCGATATCGGCTGGAGCACGCCGCCGGCCGCGTGAACTCGTTTCGCGAGCTTCTGACCAAGACGGTCACCGCCCCTTTCCGCCGCTGGAAGACCTTGTCCGGCAGCGAAGGGTCGATGGAAGACTTCTGGGCGTTGAAGGACGTCTCGTTCCGGGTCGACCCCGGTGAAGTGGTCGGCATCATCGGCCGCAACGGCGCGGGCAAGAGCACGCTGCTGAAGATCCTGTCTCGCATCGTCGAGCCGACGACCGGGCAGGTCGTGATGCGCGGCCGCGTGGCGTCGCTGCTCGAAGTCGGCACCGGTTTTCATCCCGAGCTGAGCGGTCGCGAGAACATCTTTCTCAACGGCTCGATCCTCGGCATGAAGAAGCGCGAGATCCAGGCGCGGTTCGACGAGATCGTGGACTTCGCGGAGATCGAGAAGTTTCTCGACACGCCCGTCAAGCGGTACAGCAGCGGGATGTACGTGCGATTGGCATTCGCCGTCGCCGCGCATCTCGAGCCGGAGATCCTGATCGTCGACGAAGTCCTCGCGGTCGGCGACGCCGAGTTCCAGCGAAAGTGCCTCGGCAAGATGAAGGAGGTCTCCGAAGGCGGCGGTCGCACCGTGCTGTTCGTGAGCCACAACATGGCAGCCGTTCGCGCGCTGTGCGCGCGCGGCATCTGGCTCAAGGGCGGTGGCGTCGAAATGGACGGCAACGCGGACGCTGTTGTCCACGCGTATCTGGCCGGCACGGCCGAGGCTTCGTCGTACGAGATCACGCCAGCCCGGCCGAAGGGCTCCACCATCTGGATCAGGCGCGCGTCGGTCCGGTTCGACGGGCAACCGTCGGCGACGGCGCCCATGGGCAGCGAGATGGAGATTTCAGTCGAGTTCGCCGCCGATGTTCCCACCCGACATCCGAGGTTAGGGTACGTCGTGCAGACTCAGGACGGAGAGCGCTTGTTCAACGGCAACAACCGGCATCGGCCCTCCCCGGCATTCGATGCCCCCGTAGCCAGCGGAACGATCATCTGCAAGCTGGGCGCTCCCCCGTTCATGCCAGGGAAGTATTCGGTGTCGCTGTTTCTCGGCGACACGTTGATCGACCACCATGTGGAGCACGAAACGCTCGGGTTCGAGATCATCGAAAAAGATCTCTGGGGTGGCGGTCAGATTCCGCCCCCGTCGACCCCCCTGTGGTGGCCTACCGATTTCGAGTTCCGCGCGGTCAGGCCGGACTCTGCGAACGCCCGAGCCCGCTCAGTTGTCGACGCACGTTGAGTGGAACCGCGTCCATCATCTGCGCAACGAAAGCCCGTTGCTTGTCGAACGCACGCTGCGAATCGGCGTCGATCGACGAAACCCGGAACAGCATGCCGTCGGGTACCTTTCCGGTGAGCGCAATCCGGATTTCGGCAAGGCGTTTCCCCATCTGGCTGTTGACCACGTCCTCGCCGACGGTGAACCAGTAGGTGATGGGCTCCTTGCGCTGGCCGAGGTTCGTCAGCAGACGGCGGACGGCAATGTCGCCATGAGCCGTGGTGAGCTGGCCGTCGGTCGTGCCGGAGAGCTGGAAGCCCTGCCCCGGGTAGCAGACTTCCGGTCGATGAGCCTGAAGGCCACCCCGCTGATCGTCGCCGTAGGCGATGGAGAGCATGACGCGGTAGCCCTCCTTGTCGACATAGGTGCGGCTCAGGATTTGGCTGTACAGGCGGTCGAGCTCCTCCTTGACGAGGGGGTTGACGACCTGCGTTGCCTGTTCCGGCAGCAATTGCCAGGTCCCGAACGTGCCAGGCACGGCCGTCTCGAGCGAGATCGCCGGCGCCGTATTCGCGGCGCGGGACGCGGGCCTCGCGGCGATGCCGGCGACCGAGGCGCCACACATGACGAACGCAAGCGCAATGGCAGTGACGTTGAACTTCATCGTGATTCCAGCCTACAAGCGACCGCGGCGCGTCGGTGCCGCCCAGGATTCTGGACGCTGCGGCGCCCTTACCGGATGCAAGACCATGGCAACTTCGTGACGACCTGCCTGAACGACCCGCATCTCCCGGCCCGTTGGCGCCGGACTGTCGCGGTACGCCGGGTTGCCCGCGGATAATTCCAGAGAACGGAAACCGCATGGACTCGACCCGCGAACTCGTCATCAAGCCGCGCTCCGGCTGGATCGCCATCGACTGGCGCGAGCTGTGGGAAGCGCGCGAGCTCCTGTACTTCCTCGTGCTGCGCGACGTCAAGGTTCGCTACAAGCAGACCGTGCTGGGTGTCGCGTGGGCCGTCCTGCAACCGCTCTTCACGATGGTGATCTTCACGGTCATCTTCGGGCGCTTCGCGAAGATCCCTTCGGATGGTGTTCCGTACTCCCTGTTCGTCTTCGCCGGGCTTCTGCCCTGGACCTTCTTCTCCGCCAACATCAATCAGGCCAGCATGAGCCTGATGAACCAGCAGTCGCTGCTCACGAAGATCTACCTTCCTCGGCTGTTCGTGCCGTCCGCGTCGATCGGCACCGGACTGATCGACTTCGGGGTCTCTCTCGTCGTGCTCGCCGTCATGATGCTCTGGTACGGGGTCGGCGTGGGCCCGGGCGTTCTCGCGATCATTCCGCTTCTCGTGCTCGCGGGCGCGGCGTCGTTGGGCATCGGGCTGACGATGGCCGCACTCATCGTCGCCTACCGGGACTTTCGATACGTCGTCCCATTCCTCCTGCAGTCCTGGATGTTCGTCAGCCCGGTGATCTATCCCGTCAGCATCGTTCCTGCGAAGTGGCAGCCGCTCCTTGCGCTCAACCCCATGACCGGCATCATCGACGGCTTCCGTTCGGCGTTGCTGGGCCTGCCCTGGAACCCCACGACGCTGCTGATCTCCTCCGCCTCGGCCATGGCGATGCTGGGCTACGGCCTGTTCTACTTCCGAAAAACCGAACGCACGTTCGCTGACATTGCATGAGTGGCGGCACCTGATGGCGATTCAACAAGCACAGCTTCCCGTCGCATGCGGCCCTGACGGCCTCTTTCTGGACGAATCGGAGGCCGCCGCGCTCGGCAGCCTGCTGCACGACGAGTACACCTCGGCGAGCCCTTATCCGCACATCGTCATCGACGACTTCCTGCCGATCGAGCGGGCCGAAAAGCTGCTCGCCAACTTTCCCGCCGAAACGCTCTCCACCGATCGCGTGTTCAACATGAACTACGC
>JBBSUK010000133.1:0-9791 GCA_038234975.1 Burkholderiales bacterium | reverse complement strand
GTGGCGTGCAGACGTGGATGGAGACTTACGCGATGCTCGACGGCGGCGTCGACGCGGCGCTGGAGTCGGCGATCGAGTCGGCCGCCCTGGCGCTGGCCGACTGGACCATCGGCGAGCGCCACGTCGAGATCTTCGTCGACGCCTCGCCGCCCGCGGCGTGAGGGCGCAGGTCTACAGCGCCTTCAGCATCTCGACGTGACCGATGCCGGCTTCGTCGAACACCTCGCCCCGACGCACGAAGCCGGCCCGCTCGTAGAACGGCACCGCCGCAAGCTGCGCGTGCAGGATCGCCTCGCGATCGCCGCGCTCACGCGCCGCATCGAGCAACGCATCGAGAACGGCGCGGCCGATGCCGCTCGACCGCGCCGAAGCGACCACCGCCATGCGCCCGATCTTGGCGACGCCGGGAACGTGCTCGAGCATGCGCCCCGTCGCCAGTGCGAGGCCGAGGCCGTTGCGCGCCACCGCGTGCACGGCCGTGTCGTCGGTGCCGTCCCATTCCATCTCGGCGGCGATGTTCTGCTCGTCGATGAAGACCCCGTCGCGGATCGGACGCGCCTGGTCGCCCAGCGCCGACCACGGTCCGACTTCGACGTCGACCATCGGTCGCCCGGACTCGAACCGCTCGAACAGGGCGCGCAACGCGTCGGGCACCGGCCGAGAGCCGCTCGCCCGAGGGTCGGCGAAGACGTAGGTCAGCACGCCCGAGACCAGCAGCTTCGCCTGACGGAAGACGCCGCCTTCGAAGACGATCGACGAGCGGCCGACACGGGCGCAGCGCAGCGCCACATCGAGGACATCGTCGTAGCGTGCCGAGGCGAGGTACTCGAGCTCGGCCTTGCGAACGAACAGATCGCCGCCGAGCGACGCCATCGTCTGCGCGTACGGCATCGCCAGCGCCCGCCAGTAGCCGGCGATGGCGGTGTCGAGGTACATCAGGTAGTGGCCGTTGAAGACGATCTGCTGCGCGTCGATCTCGGCCCAGCGCACGCGAAGTCGCTCGGAGAAACGGAAGTCGCTGCGTTGCATTCGGGGCCACGGGAGTTGAGCCGATCGAGTGTGCCAGACTGATGCACATGGCCCACATCCAGTACATCACCCAGGTCCACCTCGACGTCGGCGTGCTCGCCCTGCTGCCGCAGGAATGCGCGCGCCACGGCATGCACAAGCCGCTCGTCGTCACCGACGCCGGCATCGTCGCGGTGGGCCTGCTGCGTCAATGCGTGGCCGCCCTCGGCGACCTGCCGCACGCCGTGTTCGATGCCACGCCGTCGAACCCGACCGAGGCTGCCGTCCGCGATGCGGCCGCGCTGTACCGCGCGCAAGGCTGCGACGGCCTCGTCGCCTTCGGCGGCGGATCGAGCATCGACCTGGCCAAGGGCGTCGCCATCGCGGCGACGCACGACGGGCCGCTCAAGACCTACGCGACGATCGAAGGCGGCAGCGCGAAGATCGGCGAGACCGTCGCGCCGCTGATCGCCGTGCCGACGACGGCGGGCACCGGCAGCGAGGTGGCGCGCGGCGCGATCGTCATCGTCGACGATGGCCGCAAGCTCGGCTTCCACAGCTGGCACCTGGTGCCCAAGGCCGCCCTGCTCGACCCCGCGCTGACGTTCGGCCTGCCGCCGATGCTCACCGCCGCCACCGGCATGGACGCGATCGCGCACTGCATGGAAACGTACATGGCGCCGGCCGTGAATCCGCCCGCCGACGGTATCGCCCTCGACGGGCTCGAGCGCGCGTGGTTGCACATCGAGCGCGCGACATCGAACGGCTCGGACCGCGAGGCCCGCTGGAACATGATGAGCGCGAGCATGCAGGGTGCGATGGCGTTCCAGAAGGGGCTCGGTTGCGTGCACAGCCTGAGCCACAGCCTCGGCGGCGTCGATCCGCGCCTGCATCACGGCACGCTCAACGCCATGTTCCTGCCGGCGGTGGTGCGCTTCAACGCCTCGGCGGAGAGCATCGTTCGCGAGCGTCGCCTCGAGCGGATGGCGCGGGCGATGGGATTGCCTGCGTCTAGCCGTGCGCCGGGAGACGTCGTCGCCGACGCGATCCGCGACAAGTGCGCGCGGCTCGGATTGCCCGCAGGCCTGGCGGCGATGGGCGTCGAGCGCAACGATTTCGACCGGGTGATCGACGGCGCCATGGCCGACCACTGCCACAAGACGAACCCGCGCCTGGCGACGCGCGAGGACTACGTGCGGATGCTCGAGGACTCGATGTAGACGGAGGTCGTCTCGACCTCGATCGAGACCGTCGGCTCCGGCGGCTGCATCTGCGGCTGCGACTCGCCCGCCGACATCGCCGCAGCCTCCGGCCACGCGGCGAGGTACTCGGCCCAGTGCGGCTCGCCGATGGCGCCGATCGACTCGCGCACCAGCGCGATCTCGGCGTCGTACGCGGCGGGCGACAGGCGCCCGCGCATCAACTCGAAGCGGCAATAGAGCAGCCAGGTGTTCATCGCATCCGTCTCGCAGTAGCGGCGGATCTCGTCGACGCGGCCTTCCTGGTACGCGGCCCAGACCTGCGACCCGTCCATGCCGAGCTTGCCCGGAAAGCCGCACAGCCTGGCCATGGTGTCGAGTGGCGCGTTGGCGCGCGCCTGGTACATCGCCAGCAGGTCCATCAGGTCCAGGTGGCGCAGGTGGTAGCGGCTGATGTAGTTGTTGTAGCGGTGCTCACGGTCGCTGACAGGATCCTGACCCATGTCCCAGTAGCGCGGCGCGACGACACCCTTCTGCAATCCGCGCTGCTGCAGCACCGGCAGGTCGAAGCCGCCGCCGTTCCAGCTCACGAGCTGCGGCGCGTGATCGTCGACCCGGTCGAAGAACGACTGGATCACGTCACGCTCCTGGCTGCGCCCGCCCTCCTCCGCATCGACGAACGAGCGAACGCGCAGGCCGCGCGCGCTGCGAAAGACGCACGACACGACGAGAACGCGCTGCAGGTGGTGCGGCATGAAGTCGCTTTTCGATCGAGCGGCTCGATCGGCGATCTCGGCGGCGTGAACCTCGGCGTCGCTCAGCGACGGATCGGCGCCGCGCAGCAGGCGCAAACCGGCGACGTCGGGAATCGTCTCGATGTCGAAGGCGAGGACCGGCGAGGCGAACATGCGGTGACCGAGCCTCGATCCGGGCTCGCGCTCAGCGCGCCGGCAGCAGGCGCGCCGGATCGATCGGCTTGCCCTGCCGCCGCACCTCGAAGTGCAGCTGCACGCCGTCGGCGTCGGACGATCCCATCTCGGCGATCTTCTGCCCCTTCTTCACCGACTGGTCGTCCTTCACCAGCAAGGTCTGGTTGTGCGCGTAGGCGGTGAGGTAGGTCGCGTTGTGCTTGAGGATGATGAGGTTGCCGTAGCCGCGCAGGCCGCTGCCCGCGTAGACGACGCGACCGTCGGCCGCGGCGTAGACCGGGTCGCCCGCCTTGCCCTTGAAGACCAGCCCCTTGTTGCGGCTTTCGTCGAACGGCGCCGACACGCTCGCCGACGCCGGCCAGCCCCAGGCGATGTCGTCATCGCCCTCGCGCGGGATCGCCGCGGGCGCCGGGGCGGCTGCAGGAGAGGCAACGGCGGGAGCGGGTGCGGGTGACGGTGCGGCTGCGACGATCGGTGCCGACGCTCCGGCCGACGGCAGCGGTCGTGCCTCGACGCGCGTGCTGCCGACCGGCCGCGACGCCGCGACCGTCGGATCGGCGCCGGGCGGATAGACGCGCAGCACCTGGCCCACCTCGATCAGGTTGGGGTTCTCGAGGTTGTTCCAGCGAACCAGGTCCTTCCAGTTCTGACCGGTGTCGAGGCCGATGCGAATCAGCGTGTCGCCCGGTTTGACGGCGTAGTAGCCGGGCTTGGTCGCGCCATCGGCCGCGGCCACCCCGGAGGCGGCGGCTGACGGCGCGCTCGGGACCGGTGTCGCGGCGGAGACGGTCGCCCGTGGCGTACCGAAACGCTCCTCCACGGGCGCGCGATGCGCTGGCGTCGAGCAGCCGAGGAATACGAGCGGCGCGAGGGCCAGGGCAGCGAAGCGGAACGTCCGCCGCGGGCAAACGTTCACACGCATGGAGAAGCGATCAAGGAGAAGCCATCAATGGGCAAGGCCCGATTTTAGGGGAACGAACTTCACCGCCTCGTGCAGGCGACGGGTGTGGCCGGACTCGGTCCGGTCGATGACGACGAGGGCCTGTCGCCCGGCATCGAGCTCGACCGGCGCGACGAGTCGGCCGCCGACCGCGAGCTGCTCGAGCCACGCATGCGGCACGTCCTTGCCACCCGCCGCCGAGACGATCGTGTCGTACGGCGCGCCCGGTGGGTGGCCGAGCATGCCGTCGCCCCAGACGAGCCGGATGCGGTTCGCGCGCATTGGCGCGAGCAGCTCGCGCGCCTTCTCGTGCAGCGGCTTCAGGCGCTCGACCGAGAGCACGCGCCTGGACAGCTCGGCGATGACCGCAGCCTGGTAGCCACAACCGGTGCCGATCTCGAGGACGGCGCCGAGGTTGCCGTCGCGAATCGCGTTCGCGCCGCCGATCGCGAGCTCGAGCATGCGGGCGATCACCGACGGCTTGGAGATCGTCTGCCCGTGGCCGATCGGCAGGCTCGTGTCCTCGTAGGCCTGCGTCGCGAGACCGGCGTCGACAAAGGCGTGGCGGGGAACCGCGGCGAACGCGCCGAGGATGCGGGCGTCGCCGACACCGCCCTCGGAGATCCGCTGCACCATGCGAAGGCGGACATCGGCGGAGTCGAGGCCGTTGCCGTGCGGCGCAGCGTGGCGACGCGAAGCGGCAGAAGCTGCGGCACCTTCGTGGTGGGCACGCTGCGGCCGCAGCACGTCGCGCGCCGGGGTGGCAGTGGAGGCGACGCGGTCGAGGGCGAGCGGGAACTTGCGGCGCGGCTCGCCCGGAGCGCTCATCGCGGGCGGCTCGCCCATGCCTGCCATTGCGTCAGGCCGGCGTGATCGGTGAGGTCGGTGTGCAGTGGCGTGATCGAGACCTCGCCGTTGGCGGTGGCGTGGAAATCGGTGCCCGGCCCGGCCTCCCGTGCATCGCCCGCGGGGCCGATCCACCAGAGCATGTCGCCGCGCGGGCTCTCCTGGCGAATCACCGCCTCGCTCGCGTGGCGCCGGCCGAGCCGCGTCACGCGGCGCGGCAGCGTGTCGGCATCGTCGCGGTTGGGGATGTTGACGTTGAGCAGGTAGCGCGCCGGCTCGGGCGGCGCGGCCAGCACGTGCTCGATGACGCTGCGGGCGACGCGCGACGCCGCATCGAGCGACTTCCAGCCCTTCTCGACCTGCGAGAACGCGATGGCCGGAATGCCGAACAGGTGACCTTCCATCGCCGCCGCGACGGTCCCGGAATAGAGCGTGTCCTCGCCCATGTTCGCGCCCTGGTTGATCCCGGAGACGACGAGGTCGGGCCGATGCTCGAGCAGGCCGAACAGCGCGATGTGGACGCAGTCCGACGGCGTTCCGTTGATGTAGCGCCAGCCGTTGGCGGCGCTATAGACCGACAGGCCGCGGCTGAGGGTGAGCGAGTTCGACGTGCCGCTGGCGTTCTGCTCGGGGGCGACGATGTCGAGATCGCCCAGACCCTCGCAGGCCTTGACCAACGCGGCGAGGCCGGGAGCGAGGTAGCCGTCGTCGTTGGCGATGAGGATGCGCACCGGCGAATTGTAGGCAACGCGTCCTTATCATCGAACGGCATCGAACGGCATCGAACGATGCATCCAGCGAACGGCGAAGGAGGATCCATGCACGCGTGGCTTTGCGAGAACCCGGTGGGCGTCGAGGCGTTGACCTGGAAGGAACTGCCGACGCCCGAGCCAGGGCCCGGCGAGGTTCGCGTGGCGATCCACGCCGCCAGCCTCAACTTCCCCGACCTGCTCATCGTGCAGAACAAGTACCAGATGAAGCCGCCGCTGCCGTTCGTTCCCGGCTCGGAGTTCGCCGGCGTCGTCGAGGCGGTCGGCGACGGTGTGAAGCACCTCGCCATCGGCCAGCGCGTCGCCGCGTTCTCCGGCACCGGCGGCTTCGCGACGCATGCGGTCGTCGACGCCAAGGTCGTCATGCCGCTGCCCGACGGGCTTGCCTTCGACGAAGCCTCGGCGTTCGTTCTCACCTACGGGACGACGCACCACGCCCTCCTCGATCGCGCACAGCTGAAGTCGGGCGAGACGCTGCTCGTGCTCGGCGCCGCGGGCGGCGTCGGCACGGCGGCGATCCAGATCGGCAAGACACTCGGCGCGCGCGTCATCGCCGCCGCCTCGAGCGCCGAGAAGTGCGCGCTGTGCCGATCGATCGGCGCCGACGAGACGATCGACTACTCGAGCGGCAACATCCGCGAGGCGATCAAGTCGCTGACCGGCGGCAAGGGCCCCGACGTCGTCTATGACCCGGTCGGTGGCGACTTCGCCGAGCCGGTGTTCCGCTCGATCGCCTGGCGTGGCCGCTATCTCGTCGTCGGCTTCGCGCAGGGTGGCATCCCGGCGCTGCCGCTCAACCTGGCGCTGCTCAAGGGCGCGTCGATCGTCGGCGTGTTCTGGGGCGAGTTCGCACGCCGCGAGCCGAAGGCCAACGCCGCCGCGCTAGCCGAACTCGCCCGCTGGCACGCCGAAGGCAAGGTCAAGCCGGTGATCGACTGCCGGTTGCCGATGGCCGACCTGCCGACCGCGTTCGCGCGCATGGGCAGCCGCCGCGTCCGCGGCAAGGTCGTGATGACAAACGACTAGGCGCTGCCGACCAGCGTCGGGTCGACCTCCACGGGCATCGCCAGCAGGATCTGCGCCATCCCCTTGCCGAGCGGGTCGGTGCGCAACGACGCCATGCCGCCGCCGCCCAGCGCCGCGGTGCACACGAAGTTGAAGGCGCCCAGGCCCGGCAGCTCGTAGCGGGTGACCTCGCCTTCGACGAGGTGATCGAGCCACGACGCCACCGCGGCCTCGCTCAGCTGCTCGCGCAGGACCGGCACGAACTCCGGTCGGCGCGCGAGGATGCCGATGTTGGCGGTGTCGCCCTTGTCGCCGCTGCGGCCCCAGGCGAGCTCGATGAGCTGCACGGTGATGCGCGACCCACTCGACGCCACCGGCGCAGCAGCCGGGTCGCCGATGGCAGCCGTCGTCGGCATCGATGTCGATGCCGACCCGGCTTTCGATTGCGGCGACGAGACGTCCCACGCCTCGCCACTCATCTCCACACGCGCCGCGACCCGCGACTTGTCGACCAGGAACGGGAACTGCCGGATCGAAGGCGATACCTTGGGCCGGCCAGCGACGAGCCCTGTCGTTCCCGGGGCCCACGACGTGCCGGCAGCACTCACCTCGCGCGCGAGCAGCTCGAGCGGCGCCTTCTGCGCATGCGTCGCGGCGACCCGCATCACCGCCTGGCGCGGCGGCGACGTCGTCGCGTGCGCGCCGTACGAGCGTTCGGCACCGATGACGTCGATCAGCGTGTCGTCGAAGTCGGCCGTTCCCTGCGCGGCGAACAGGCCGCGAACGCGCGCCAGCAGCGCCTCGGCGCTGCGCTGTGCCTTGGCGGCGGCGTCGAAGCCGGTGACGAGCAGCGTCGCGTCGCATCGATAGCCGGCCGCGTAGGTCGCGCTGACCTTGTACGCGTCGGGTGGCGCGCGGCCGAGCGCACCGGCGACGTGAACGCGATCGGCACCGGCGTCGACCATCCTCACCCGGGTGAAGTCGCAGGTCACGTCGGGCAGCACGTACGCGGCCGGGTCGCCGATCTCGTAGAGGAGCTGCTCGCCGACCGTCGCGACGCTGACCAGCCCGCCGGTGCCCGGTGGCTTGGTGACGGTGATGCCACCGCCCGCGTCGCACTCGACGATCGGATAGCCGATGCCGGCCCAATCCGGAACACGCTCCCAGTCCGTGAAGAGCCCGCCGGTCGCCTGGCAGCCGCACTCGATGAGATGGCCGGCCAGGCTGCCGGCAGCGAGAAGGTCGAGGTCGTCGGGCATCCAGCCGAAGGCATGGATCAACGCGCCGAGCGTCACGGCGCTGTCGACGCAGCGGCCGGTGATCACGACCTGGGCTCCGGCATCGAGCGCGCTGGCGATCGCAAAGGCGCCGAGGTAGGCATTGGCCGACACGAGGCGAGACGGCAACGGCGCTCCGGTCGAGAGATGGCCGACGCCCTGCTCGCGCAGCGCCGGCAGCAGGGGCATGACGTCGTCTCCCAACACCACGGCGATCTTGAGCGCGAGGCCACGGCTTGCTGCCAGCCGCTCGAGGGCCGCCGCACAGGCGCGCGGATTCACGCCACCTGCGTTGGCGACGACGCGGATGCCGCGCGCCACGATATCGGGCAGAACCGCCGCCATCGCCACGTCGACGAAGTCGGTCGCGTACCCCGCGTCGGCGTTCTTCACCCGCGCGCCGGCGAGCAGCGACATCGTCAGCTCGGCGAGGTAGTCGAAGACCAGGAAGTCGACGTCCCCTAGCGCGACGAGCTGCGGCGCTCCGACCGAGCTGTCGCCCCAGAAGCCGGAGGCGCCGCCGATCCTGACGAGGGGCCTGGTGCCGGGCTTCAGGGGAATCTGGGGTGGCTGATGGGGGTGTACCCCAAACGGTCGAAGAAGTGAGGAAGCGAGCGGTGGTGCGGCCTACAGACCATAATCATGCACCCCACTATTGCACCCCAGGCCCTCCAGATGGCAACCCGAAGCAACCCGGACCAGTACCTCCAGAAGGTGGGAGGCACCTACTACGCACGGGTGAAGGTGCCCCGCCCCCTGGTCAAGTACACGGGCCAGACGCACATCCGGAGAACGCTCAAGACTGGGGACCGCCACGAGGCGAACAGCCGTAAGCATCCCGTCGTGGCAACGATCAAGGCCGAGCTTGAGAGGCTCCAGAAGGCACCCATAGGCCCGCCGGAGCGGGGCATCTCTTTCGCCGAGGCCAGGGCATGGCGCGATGACCTGATCGCCGCTGAGAAGGCGGAGGATCACGAACTCCACCACACCATCCAAGGGCTCGCCGAGGAGAAGGCTGAGGAGATCGAGCGGCTATTCGGCACTAACGCTGCGAAGCGTTGGTACAGGGCAGCGAGCACCACCACCGACACACTGTCTGACCTGATGGACAAGTGGCTAGATGTCAGTGATTACAAGGCATCGACCAACGCGGGACACCGAAAGGCTCTCGCAGAGGTGCTGTCCTTCGCCAAGAACGATCACGCAGTCCCGCCTGACATCACACGCGCGGTTGCCGTCACCTACCTCGACTCCGACCTGACAAAGCGGGGTCTCGCTCATAGCACCATCAGGGACCGTCTGGTCTCCCTCGGGGGCTTCTGGAAATGGATGGCATCGCGAGGTGCTGTCGCCTCCGGCGTGAACCCTTGGACCGGCCACAAGGTCAGCAAGCAGAGCAACAAGGGCAGGAGCCCAAAGAAGCGTGAATACACCGACGCCGAGCTACTCCGGCTCCTTGAAGGCAATGACAGGGTGAGGAGGTGGCCGACATACAGCTACCTCCCCGATCTCATCGTCATCGGCCTCTTTACTGGAGCACGCGAGGATGAGCTATGCAGCCTCACCGCTGATGATGTCGAGACGAGCAAAGGCGGCTGCGTCCTCAGTGTCACCGACTCCAAGACCAAGGCCGGTATCCGATTCGTGGCCCTCACCCACCCTGCTCCGTTGGCTGTCCTGGAGAGGCGGCTGAAGGGGATCAAGGGAGAGGCGCAAGTGTTTCCCGAGTTGAGTCCCGGTGGCCTGGATAAGAAACTCTCCTCCTCGGCAGTGAAGGCTTACGGCCGCTATCGAAGAGCCTGTGGAGTGCCCGACGG
>JBBSUK010000132.1:0-9809 GCA_038234975.1 Burkholderiales bacterium | reverse complement strand
GAACTCGCGGCCCGGCGCGAGCTTGCCGCCTGCTACCGGCTGTTCGACCGGCTCGACTGGGCCGAGGGCATCTTCAACCACATCACCGTGCGCGTGCCGTCGCCGCCGGGCGTCGGACCGCACTTCCTGATCAACCCGTTCGGCCGGCACTACTGGGAAGTGACGTCCGACAACCTGGTCAAGATCGATGGCGATGGGCTGGATGTCGAAAACAGCGGCCACCGCGTCAACCCGGCCGGCTTCGTCATCCACGGCGCCATCCACGGCGCCCGCGACGATGCGCACTGCATCATGCACGTCCACACGACCGCAGGTTGCGCGGTCGCGTGCAAGGACGACGGGCTGCGTCACGACAATTTCTACAGCGCGATGCTGGCGCGCGACATCGCGTACCACGAGTACGAAGGCGTCACGACCGGGCTGGAGGAGCGGCCGCGCCTGGTGGCCTCGCTCGGCAACGCGTCGCACCTTATCTTGCGCAACCACGGACTTCTCGTCGTCGGCCAGACGTTGCCGCAGGCGTTCAAGCGCCTGTGGACCTTGCAGCGGGCGTGCGAGATCCAGTTGGCCAGCGATTGCGGCGCGGGCCGCAACCGGCCGATCGCGACCGCGGTGCTGGATCGCGTGCCGGCGACGCAGGCCGGCATGCAGGAAAAGGGCAAGACCGACAACGACGAGCTCCTGTTCGATGCGATGGCCCGCCGCCATGGCATCGACTTCAGCCGCAGTACCTGAAGGGGACGAACTTGATTGAGCAGGAATTGGCAGTGACCCGCCTGGGCGGGAACATCGGCGCGGAGATCCGCGGCATCGACCTTCGGCAACGGATGGCGCCCGCGACGTTCGAAGCGCTTCACGCCGCGTTCGTCCGGCACGAGGTGCTCGTCTTTCGCGACCAGGACATCACGCTCGACGAACAGATGGCGTTCGGCCGTCTCTTCGGCGAGCTTTCGATCCATCCGTTCAGCCCCAATCTCGACGACAAGCGCGAGGTCATCGTTCTCGACTACTCGGCCGACAACCCGCCGGCGCTGACCGACCAGTGGCACGCCGACGAGACATTTCGTGCCGCACCTCCGGCCCTGACCATCCTGCGCGCCAACATCGTCCCGGAGTACGGCGGCGATACCCTGTTCGCGAGCATGACGGCGGCCTATACGAGCCTGTCGGAGCGCATGAAACGCTACATACACGGCCTCGAGGCCAGCCACGATTTCAAGCCGTGGCGGCCCCTCTTCACCAGCTCGGAGGCGCACCAGGCCAAGCTGCGCGAGCTGGAAAGGGCGTTCCCCAATCCGGCACACCCGGTCGTGCGCATCCATCCGGTCACCGGGCGGAGGCTGATCAACGTGAACGCGCAGTTCACGACCCGGATCAAGGGGCTCTCCGCCGAAGAGAGCGACATGATCCTGAGGCATCTCTACGACCGCGCGAAGTGTCCCGAGTTTCAGTTGCGCGTGAAGTGGCAGCCGCACACGATCGTGATGTGGGACAACCGATCGGTGCACCACTACGCGCCACACGACTACTACCCGCAGCGGCGCAGCATGAGCCGCGTCACCGTGGCCGGCGATCCCGTTCGGGGCGTGGACGGCGACTACACGCCCGAAACGGGCGTCGCGCCCTTGCCCGACGGCCATCAAATCAGCCCTGCCGCACCTGGCAGGCGGCCGATTCGAGAGTTCGAGCGCGGCCTGGTTGCGACGGAGGGAGCATGAACCCGAGGCGCCGCATCCTCAGCCTCGTGCCCGTCGCGTGGATGACGGGCCTGGCCTTCCCGGCGTCGGCTCAGTCGTACCCGGCGCGCCCGATCAAGTTGCTCGTTCCCTATCCGCCTGGCGCGCTGACCGACGCCCTCGGCCGGTTGATGGCCGAGCACATGCGGCCGGCGCTGGGCCAGCCCATCGTGGTCGAGAACCGCGCTGGAGCCGGCACGTTGCTCGGTGCCAGCGTTGTCGCGAAGAGTCCGGCAGACGGCTACCAGCTGCTCATCGCGACCAGCACCACGCTGGCGATCTCGCCGGCGATGTTCGCGTCGCCGCCGGCGGTGCCAACCGATTTCACCGGCGTCGCCATGATCGGCAGCGTCAGCCTCGTCCTCGTCACGCGACCCGACCTGAAGGTGGCGAGCCTGCCCGAGCTCGTCGCGCTGCTCAGGCGTGAGCCTGGGAAGTACACCTTCGGCTCGCCCGGCAACGGCACGATGCATCAGCTCATCGTGGAGATGATCAAGAGCCAGGAGAAGGTCGAGGCGACGCATGTGCCCTACCAGGGCAGCCTGACCGCGCTCGGCGACCTGATGACCGGCCGCATCGACTTCATGTTCCTGGACGTCGTCGCCGCGCTGCCGCAAATCCAGGCGGGCAAGATCAACGCGATCTCCGTCGCCGCCGCGAGGCGATTGCCGGCACTGCCGAACCTGGCGACCGTCGCGGAGACGTATCCGGCCATCGACGTCGGGGCGTGGCAATCGATCGTCGCGCCCAAGGGCACGCCCGAGGCGATCGTGCAGCGGCTCAACGCCGAGGCCAACCGCGTGCTCGCAGATGCCGAGGCCAGGAAGGCATTGCAGATGGTCGGGGTCGAGGCGAATCCGATGTCGACAGCGGCCCTGAACGATCTCATCGCCCGCGACACCCGGCGGTTCGCCGATCTCGTGAGCAGACTCGGCCTTAAGGCGCGCTGAACGCCAGCCCCGCTGCGGCGCAACCTCGCGAAAAGGAGACCGCTCGCAGTAGCCGATGATTGCGGTCATGAGCCCCGACCTCGATCACCTTCGCGACTGGATCGGCCGCAGCGAGCGCCGCAGCGACATCGCGACCGCCGCTCCGCTGGCCGCGCTGGCGGCCACGCTCGATCGCGACGACCCGGCGACGGTGACGGGTGACGTGTTGCCGCCGCTGTCCCACTGGCTGTACTTCACGCCCTCCGCCCGGCAAAGCGAGCTCGGCCCCGACGGCCACCCGAAGCGAGGCGGCTTCCTGCCGCCGGTGCCGCTGCCGCGGCGGATGTGGGCGGGAGGGCGCCTCGCCTTTCTCCATCCACTGCGGGTGGGCGACGAGATCATGCGCGAATCGCGCATCGCCGACGTCACGGTCAAGCACGGGCGCAGCGGCGCCCTGGTCTTCGTCACCGTGCGCCACGAGATCGCGAACGCGCATGGCGTGGCGCTGACCGAAGAACACGACATCGTCTATCGCGGCGACCCGCAGGCGAGCGACCCGGCGCTGGCGCCGCAGGCCGCCCCCACCGACGAAACCTTTTCGCGGCAGATCGTTCCCGATCCGGTGCTGCTGTTCCGCTACTCGGCGCTCACGTTCAACGGCCATCGCATCCACTACGACCGCAGCTACGTCACCGCGGTCGAAGGCTACCCGGGGCTGATCGTGCACGGGCCGCTGATCGCCACGCTGCTCGTCGACCTGCTGCGACGGCAGATGCCCGACGCGGTGCTCGCGACGTTCGCGTTTCGCGCCGCCCGCCCGTTGTTCGACATCGCGCCGTTCTCTGTGAACGGCCGCGTCGACGGCGACGGCATGACCGTGAGGCTCTGGGCGAAAGACGCTGCCGGCTCGCTCGCGATGGATGCGACGGCCACCGTCGCCTGATCCACACACCGGAAGAACCCAGACATGTTGCACCAGCCAGACGAGCACCAGGACATCCGCGACGCCGTACGCCAGCTGTGCAGCCAGTTCCCCGACGAGTACTTCCGCAAGGTCGACGCGCAGCGCGCCTACCCGGAGGCTTTCGTCGATGCACTCATGGGCGCCGGCTGGCTCGCGGCGATGATCCCCGAGGAGTACGGCGGCACCGGTCTCGGCCTCACCGCGGCGACGGTCATCATGGAGGAGATCAACCGCTCGGGCGGCAACGCCGGTGCCGTGCACGGCCAGATGTACAACATGAGTACGCTGCTGCGCAACGGCAGCCAGTCGCAGAAGGACAAGTACCTGCCCGACATCGCCGCCGGCAAGCTGCGCATCCAGTCGATGGCCGTGACCGAGCCGACGACCGGCACCGACACGACGAAGATCAAGACCACCGCCGTCCGCAAGGACGGTCGCTACGTCGTCAACGGCCAGAAGGTGTGGATCTCGCGCGTGCAGCACTCCGACCTGATGATCCTGCTCGCGCGGACGACGCCGCTGGCCGAGGTGAAGAGGAAGTCCGAGGGCATGTCGATCTTCATCGTCGACCTGAAGGCGGCGGTGGGCAACGGGCTCGAGGTCAGGCCGATCCCGAACATGGTCAACCACGAGACCAACGAGCTGTTCTTCGACAACCTCGAGATCCCGCAGGAGAACCTGATCGGCGAGGAAGGCAAGGGCTTTCGCTACATCCTCGACGGCCTCAACGCCGAGCGCACGCTGATCGCCGCCGAGTGCATCGGCGACGGCTACTGGTTCATCGAGCGTGCGACCAAGTACGCCAACGAGCGCGTCGTCTTCGATCGCCCGATCGGCAAGAACCAGGGCGTGCAGTTCCCGATCGCCGACGCCTACATCGAGATCGAAGCGGCGAACCTGATGCGCTTCAAGGCCTGCGGGCTGTTCGACGCCAACCAGCCATGCGGCGCACAGGCCAACATGGCCAAGTACCTCGCCGCGAAGGCGTCGTGGGAGGCGGCCAACGTGTGCATCCAGACGCACGGCGGCTTCGGCTTCGCCAACGAATACGACATCGAGCGCAAGTTCCGCGAGACGCGCCTCTACCAGGTGGCGCCGATCTCGACCAACCTGATCTACTCGTACGTGGCCGAGCACCTGCTCGGGCTGCCGCGCTCGTTCTGACGGGCGCACGGAGAACACGCCATGCGACCGCTGGACGGGATCACCGTCGTCACCCTAGAACACGCGATCGCGGCGCCGTTCTGCACGCGCCAGCTGGCCGACCTCGGTGCCCGTGTCATCAAGATCGAGCGGCCCGGCAGCGGCGACTTCGCGCGCGCCTACGACGAGCGCGTGCGCGGCCTCGCCTCGCACTTCGTCTGGAGCAACCGGTCCAAGGAAAGCCTCACGCTCGACGTCAAGCACCCGCGGGCCGAGCGCGTCCTGGCCGGTCTGCTCGAACGCGCCGACGTGCTGGTGGAGAACCTCGCCCCCGGCGCCGCGGCACGCCTGGGCCTTTCATACGACGCCCTGAAGGCGCGGCACCCCAAGCTCGTCGTCTGCGACATCTCGGGCTACGGCGACGACCCGCAAAGGCCCGGCCCCTACCGCGACAAGAAGGCCTACGACCTGCTGATCCAGAGCGAATCCGGGTTCCTGTCGATCACCGGTTCACCCGACGAGCCCGCCAAGGCGGGCTGCTCGATCGCCGACATCGCCGCCGGCATGTACGCGTACTCGAGCATCCTGGCGGCGCTGATCCAGCGCGGCAGGACCGGCGTCGGCTGCCGCATCGACGTCTCGATGCTCGAGAGCATGGTCGAGTGGATGGGCTACCCGCTTTACTACGCCTTCGACGGCGCGACGCCGCCGCCACGCGCCGGCGCCGCGCACGCGACGATCTACCCGTACGGCCCCTTCCCCGCCGGCGACGGCAGGACCGTCATGCTCGGGCTGCAGAACGAACGCGAGTGGCGCGTGTTCTGCGAGCAGGTGCTGCGCCAGCCCGGGCTCGCGACCGACGAGCGCTTCGCCTCGAACTCGCGCCGCGTCGATGCGCGCGAGGCGCTGCGCGGAATCATCGTCGCCGCCTTCGCCGACATGACGGCCGACGACGTCGCCGCGCGGCTCGACGAAGCGCAGATCGCCAACGCGCGCATGCGCGACATGCACGAGGTCTGGAGTCACCCGCAGCTGAAGGCGCGCGACCGCTGGGTCGACGTCGGCACGCCCACGGGGCCGGTGCCGGCGCTGCTTCCGCCCGGACAGGACGACGCGAATCCGCCGCGCATGGACGACGTGCCGGCGCTCGGCCAGCACACCGACGCGATCCTCGCCGAGCTCGGCTACGACGCCGGCGCCATCGCCGATCTTCGCAAGGCCGCAGCGGTCTGATCGCGCCGCACCCCACCGGAACGCTCCCCGACACGACCATGACACCTCGCCCTTCCCCCGGCCGCGACCTCGCGACCTTCGCCGCCGAACTGCGCTTCGAGCAGATCCCCGACCCGGTGCGCCGACGCGCCGAGGACCTGCTGCTCGACTGGCTCGGATCGGCGCTCGCGGGCAAGAACGCGAGGCCGGTCGAGACGATCACGCGCTTCATGGAGCGCATGGGGCCGGCCGACGGCCCGAGCGAGATCCTGATCCATCGCACGCGGTCGAGCCCGCTCGCGGCGGCCGTCGCGAATGCTGCCGCGTCGCACGTCGCCGAGCAGGACGACGTGCACAACGGCTCGGTGTTTCACCCGGCGGCAGTGGTGTTTGCGCCGGCGCTGGCCGTGGCGCAGGCGCTCGGTCGGAGCGGCGCCGAGCTCCTGACGGCCGCGGTCGCGGGCTACGAAGTCGGCATTCGCGTCGGCGAGTTTCTCGGCCGCTCGCACTACCGCGTCTTCCACACCACGGGCACCGCCGGCACGCTCGCCGCAGCCGCCGCGGTCGGCCACCTGCTGCGCCTCTCGGCCGACCAGATGAACCACGCGTTCGGCTCGGCGGGAACGCAGTCGGCCGGCCTGTGGGAGTTCCTGCGCGACGCGGCCGATTCCAAGCAGCTGCACGTCGCCCATGCCGCGGGCGCCGGCCTGACGGCGGCCTACCTGGCCGCCGACGGTTTCACGGGTGCCGAACGCATCCTCGACGGCGCGCAGGGCCTGGCGGCCGGCATGTCGAGCGACGCCGACGCATCGAAGCTCACCGACGGCCTGGGCACGCGCTGGGCGCTTGCCGAGACCTCGTTCAAGTTCCACTCGTCGTGCCGCCACACCCATCCGGCCGCCGACGCGTTGCAGCAGGTGCTGCGCGAGCATCGCCTGACGGCGCGGGACGTGCGCCGGGTGACGGCGCTCGTGCACCAGGGCGCGATCGACGTGCTCGGCCCGGTGACCGACCCGCGAACCGTGCATCAGGCCAAGTTCTCGATGGGCACCGTGCTCGGCCTGATCGCCGTCCACGGCCACGCCGGTCTCGCCGAGTTCGACTCCCATCACCGCGACGCCGACGTCGTCGCCTTTCGCGACAAGGTGAAGATGCAGCTCGACGACGAGGTCGACCGCGCCTACCCCGCGCGCTGGATCGGCAAGGTGCGGGTCGAGACCGCCGACGGTCGAACCCATCTGGCCCGAGTCGACGAGCCCAAGGGCGACCCGGGCAACACGCTGACCCGCGCCGAGATCGAGGACAAGGCGCTGCGGCTGGCTGCCTATCGCGAAGGGGCGAGCGAGGCGGAGATGCGCAGGATCATCGACACCGTGTGGTCGCTGGCCGACGCGCCGCGCGTGCCGATGCTGCTCGCATGATCCCGCGGTCCTACCTGTTCGTTCCGGGCGATCGGCCGGAACGCTACGCGAAGGCGCTCGCGTCGGGCGCCGACGCGGTCGTCGTCGATCTGGAGGACGCGGTCGCGCCTGCGACCAAGGCCGCTGCGCGAGACGCGCTCGCGAACTGGCTCGCACGCGCCGGCGAGCACGGCGGCTCGATCGTCGTCCGGGTCAACGCAGTCGACACGCCCTGGTTCGAAGACGACGTCGCGCTGTGCCAGTCGCCGGCCGTCGTTGCCGTGATGGTTCCGAAAGCGGAACGCGCTGCCGATCTCGATGGCGTCGGCAGGCCGGTCTTGGCCCTCGTCGAGACCGCCGTCGGCATCGATGCGGTTCGCGAGCTGGCGCGCGCAGAGCAGGTCGAGAGGCTCGTCTTCGGTTCGATCGACCTGCAGCTCGACCTGGGCATCACCGGCGACGGCGACGAGCTGCTGCCGTTCCGCGCGCAGCTCGTGCTCGCGTCGCGGCTGGCGAGCCTCGCGCCGCCGGTCGACGGCGTCACGGCGGCGATCGACGACGCGGCCGTGCTGCAGGCCGACACGTCGCGCGCGCGGCGCCTCGGCTTCGGCGCCAAGCTGTGCATTCATCCGCGGCAGGTCGACGCGGTCAATGCGGGCTTCGCCCCGAGCGCCGCCGAGCTCGCCTGGGCCGAGCGGGTGCTGGACGCGGCGGCGAAGGCGGGAGGCGCTGCAGTGGCGGTCGACGGCAAGATGGTCGACCGGCCGATCATCTTGCGCGCCGAGGCGCTGTTGCGCCAGGCGGGTCGCGGTTGAGGGAAGGCGCCGAAGCCGCGGCCAACGCGGCGCGCACCACAGCTGCCGTGGGGATCGGCGCCACGGCGCCGTAGCCCTCGGTCGACAGCGCCGAGGCGACCACGGCGTAGCGCCCGGCGGCCTCGAGGTCGTCGCCGGCGACCAGGCGGGCCACGAATGCGCCGCCGAAGGTGTCGCCCGCGCCGGTCGCGTCGACCGGCGCGCATGCGTGTGCCGCGAGGCGGAAGCGCCGGTGCGCGTCGGCGACCAGCGCACCCTCGGCGCCCAGCTTCAGCGCGACAATCTCGGCGCCGAGGCGCAGGCAGTGATCGACGAGATCGTCAGGGCGTGTCAAGCCGGTCAGCGCCGTCAGGTCGTCGGCGCTCGGCAGGCAGATGTCGCAGCGGCCGATGACATCGGCCACGACGGCACGAGCGCGGTCGACCGACCAGAGCGCCAGGCGCAGGTTGGTGTCGAACGAGACCTGCGCGCCGGCGGCGCAGGCGATGTCGATCGCGGCGTGGCAGGTCTGGCATGCCGAGTCGGAGATGGCCAGCGAGATGCCGGACAGGTGCAGCACGCTTGCCGCCCGGATCTGGGCTCGCGGTAGCCGGCCGGGGGTCATGCGGCTCGCCGCGGAGCCCTTCCGATAGAACGTGAAGTGGTGGCCAGAGGCGTCGTGCGTGACGAAGTAGATCGCGGTCGGCGCATCCGGGTCGGTCGTCACGCCGCTGTCGTCGACGCCCTCCGCGCGCCACAGCGTTCGCAGCATCCGGCCATGGGCGTCGTCGCCGACCGATGAGACGTATGCCACGTTCGCACCCTGGCGCGCGGCCGAGATCGCGAAGTTCGAGGTGTCGCCGCCGAACCCCTGCAGATAGCTCCGGCCGTCTCCGCCGCGGATCTGGTTGAACTCGACCATCGGCTCGCCGAGGGCGACGATGGCGCCGCTGTTCACGACGTGGAGGTTATCGCAGTGCCTGCGCGCTCACGTCGGAGCTGCCCAACGCCAGTTTCGGATCTCCGGCATGTCCTGCCCGTGCAGGCAGATGTACTGCCTGTGCTCGATGAGCTTGTCCTTGAGCCGCCGCTTCAGCGCCAGGCCGTTGTCTCCGGTCTGCGGCAGGCGGTCGACCACGTCCATCACGAGGTGGAAGCGGTCGAGGTCGTTGAGCACCGTCATGTCGAACGGCGTCGTGATCGTGCCTTCTTCCTTGTAGCCGCGCACGTGGAGGTTGTGGTGGTTGCGGCGACGGTAAGTCAGGCGGTGGATCAGCCACGGGTAGGCGTGGAAGGCGAAGATGACGGGCTTGTCGGTGGTGAACAGCGCGTCGAAGTCGGCGTCGTCGAGCCCGTGCGGGTGCTCGGTGCTCGGTTGCAGCCGCATCAGGTCGACGACGTTGACCACGCGGATCTTCAGCGTCGGCAGGTGCTCGCGCAGGATCGACACGGCGGCCAGCGTCTCCAGCGTCGGCACGTCACCGCAGCACGCCATCACGACGTCCGGCGCTTCGTCGCCGTCGTTGCTGGCCCATTCCCAGATGCCGATGCCCTCGGTGCAGTGCTTGACGGCGGCGTCCATCGTCAGCCATTGCGGCGCCGGGTGCTTGCCGGCCACCACCACGTTGACG
>JBBSUK010000131.1:0-9820 GCA_038234975.1 Burkholderiales bacterium | reverse complement strand
TGCGGCGGCGGCCGGCCGACCCACGATGCGTCCATCGCGCGCCGCAGCTCGTCGAGGCCGCCGCGACCGTCGGCGGCGGTTCCGGGCCGGCGGGCGGAATCGTCGACCGCCCTCATGGCCCGGTCGAGCGGCGTGACGCCGCGCGCCTTCATCGTGTCGATGATGGTCCGATAGCACGCGGGCATCGCATCGGCCATCGCCTGGCCGAGCTCGCGCGAGAGGATCTTCTGCGACGACGGCTCGTCGGCGATCTTCTCGATCGACCGATGCAGCGCCGCGCCGATGATGTCGCCGCGCAGCGGGTTGCGGCTCTCCTCGGCCGACGCCAGCCCTAGCATCGCCGCGGCATAGCCGTCGAGCTCGCGCAGCTCGGCATCGCTCGCATGGCCGATCAGCTGACCGAGCCGCTTCGAGCCGATGCTCTCCTCGATCCGCCCTTCGTCGACGAGACCGATCGACTGCCAGTCGGTGGCGGTCTTGGCGACGGCAGCGGGTGCCTCGGTGCCGACGTCTGCCTCGATGCCCTGGCGCAGGGCGGCCGCGAACGTGGCGAGGAAGACCTCCTGCGCCTCGACAAAGGCTTTCTGCGCCTGCGCCAGCTGGCTGCGCTCGTGATACGTGGCCGCGTTCTTGACGCGAAACAGCAGGCTGTTGGCGACGCCCGGCACGTTGGCCACCGCGATCGAACGGATCGCTTCCTCGGCGAAGCGAAACGCGTTGGCTGCGGCGGACGGGTCTGGGCGGTTCATCGACGGCACCCGAGCGGGCGCGGTTACCCGGGAAGTATCCCCGTGGACCGGGCGCTTTCGAGACCGTCCGAGCGTTTGGATTTCACGCCTGGCGTCGGTGACTGGGGCGGCGCGGCTGCGGCGCCCGGCGCCGCCTGCGTCAGCGCCGCGCTTGCCCGCTCGGCGACCGCGCCCGGCGGCCGGTCGCGCCAGCGCGCGTCGGACCAGGCCTGACGCCACTGCCGCGCCCCGGGCTGGCCGCGCCGCAGGCCGAGCATGTGACGGGCGATGCGCGGCCAGGGGGTGCCCCGCTCGGACTGTTCGCGCGCCATGTAGCCGACCATCGCCGCCTCGACGGCGTCGCGGTCGGGTCGACGGTCGTCGCCGAAGAAGCGGGCATCCCACTCGGCGAGCTGCCAGGGGTCGTGGTACGCCATGCGGCCGGCCATCACGCCGCCGAAAGCCGCGAGATGCGCCTCGACCTGTTCGTTGTCGGCGATGCCGCCATTGAGGACGAAGCGAAGCGCCGGAAAGTCGCGCTGCAACCTCGCCACGGTGTCGTAGCGCAACGGCGGCAGCTCGCGGTTCTCCTTCGGGCTGACCCCGTCAAGCCAGGCGCTGCGCGCATGGACGATGAAGAGCTCGCAACCGGCCTCGGCCACCGTGCCGACGAAGTCGCGCACGAAGTCGTAGCGGTCGTCGCGGTCGACGCCGATGCGGTGCTTGACGGTCACCGGAATGGCCACCGCGTCGCGCATCGCCCGCACCGAGTCGGCGACGAGTCGAGGCTCGGTCATCAGGCAGGCACCGAACGCGCAACGCTGCACGCGCGGGCTCGGACAGCCGCAGTTGAGGTTGACCTCGACATAGCCCCATCGCTCGCCGATGCGCGCGCACGCCGCCAGATCGGCCGGCTCGCTGCCGCCGAGCTGCAGCGCGACCGGCTGCTCGCGGGCGTCGAAATCGAGGTGGCGCGGGATGTAGCCGTGCAGCAGCGCGCCGGTCGTCACCATCTCGGTGTAGAGGCGGGCACGACGGCTCAGCAGGCGGTGGAAGACGCGGCAGTGGCGGTCGGTCCAATCCATCATCGGAGCGACCGACAGGCGCCAGGGCGTCGCGTTGTCGGCGACCATGGGGCGATTTTCCGCTACGCGCCTCTGGACATGCCGGCGCGACCGGCCACCGAGGCGATGCCGTCGACGAAGCGCGGCCACAGCTGCGCCGGCAGGTCGTGACCCATGCCGTCGACGAGGTCGAGCGTGGCGCCGGCGATGCGCGCTGCGAGGTCTCGGCCTGCCGCGGCCGGCACGAGCGGGTCGGCGCCGCCGTGGATCACGTGCGTCGGTGCGGCGATCCGGGCGACGCGGGCACTGCGGTCGCCGTCGGCGACGATCGCGACCATCTGCCGTGCCGTGCCTGCGGGCCGATACGAGCGTCTCACGAACGACGCCAGCCGCTCGCGCAGCCAGGCGGGTTCGGGTCGGAATGCGGGACTGCCGATCAGTCCGTACAGGACGACGTAGTGGTCGACGATGTCGCCGAACGCCCGCGGTCGCTTCGGCCGCGAAAGCAGCGCAGCGCGCACCTTCATCGTCGGGCCGGGCAGCCGCCTGGCGCCGGTCGTCGTCATCAGCAGCGTCAGGCTCATCAGCCGCTCGGGAAACGTGAAGCCGATGTGCTGGGCGATCATGCCGCCCATCGACGCGCCGCAGACATGGGCCCTGGCGATGCCGAGCGCGTCGAGCACGCCGACGGTGTCGGCGGCCATGTCGGCGAGCGAGTACGGGCTGGCGATGCGCAGGCCGAGCGCGTGGCGGACGGCGTCGAGCGCGAGGTTGGGCACGCCGCCCGCGTCGAGCGAGTCGCTGTGGCCGATGTCGCGGTTGTCGAAGCGGATGACCCGAAAGCCGCGCTCGACGAGGGCAGCGACGAACGGGTCGGGCCAGGCGAGCAGCTGCATGCCCAGGCCCATCACCAGCACCAGCGGCTCGCCGCCCGGCGAGCCGTGGTCCTCGACCTCGAGCGAGATGCCGTTGGCAAGTAGCTGCATCGGCGTCCGCTAGCTAGGGCATCACGTCGAAGGTCGCATCGCCGCATCCGGACCGCTGGCCCGGCCGAGCTGCTGTTCGATCGAGCGAGCCGTGTCCCGGTAGTGCGAGGCGAGCCGTGCCAGCGCGCCTTCCACATCGCCGCCCATCGCTGCATCGGTGATGGCGCGATGTTCCCCGGCGACGTCGCGACTCGCGCCCCAGCCGGCGATGCCCGGCAGGTTCGGACGACGGTAGCGCTCGGTCTGCAGGTAGAGCTGCAGCGAGAAGTCGAGCAACCAGCGCGAGCCGCAGCCGTCGATCAGGATCCGCGCCTCGACCGCGTCCCACAGCTCGGCGGTCGACAGCGGCGCGACGCGAAAGCCTCGCACCGCCTGCGAGACGACCAGCTTCTCGCTGTGCAGCCGCGTCAGCGCCTCGCGGATCGGCGAGAAGCTCGAGCCGTAGCGCTTGCGCAGCGCGTCGAGCCGAAGCGCCGTGCCGGGCTGCAGGCCGCCGCTGACGATGTCGTGGCGCAGCGACCGATAGGTCTGCTCCGTCAGCGTCAGTGCGGGCTCCCTCGCGACTTCCATCGCCGGCGTCACACGCGCCCGGACAGCAGGTGCCCGAAGCCCGACACGTCGGTCGGGAGCTCGAGGCGCTTCAGCATCTGCCACGTCGTCGCGATCGAGGCCGAAAGCGTCGGCACGCCCGACTGCCGCTCGACGCGGTCGATCGCCGCGAGCGACGGCATCTGCACGCAGGCCGAGAGGACGAGCGCGTCGATGCCGGTGCGATCGAGCCGTTGCTGGATCTGGATGAGACGCTCCGGATCCTGCCGGCCGACCTCGAGGTTGTCGGGAATCTCGAGCGCGATGTGGTCGTGCACCTCGACGCCCTCGTGCTCGATGTAGTCGACCACCAGCTTCGTCAGCGGCTTCATGTAGGGACACACCAGCGAGATGCGCTTCGCGCCGAGTGCGTGCAATGCATCGACCAGCGCTCCTGCGCTCGTCACCACGGGTGCCGGAGCCCCGTTGGCGACCGTCTGCGCGTGCAGCCTCTGCTCGCTCGTCCGGTGATAGCCGAAGCCCATGCTCATGATCGCGACGAGGCAGGCGTAGCCGAGCACGTCGACCCGCGCGTCGGAGAGCTCGATCGCGCAGCGGTCGCTGTCACGGTCCATCGCTTCGAGCTCGGCCTTCTCGACCTTCTTCATCCGCATGCGGCTGGAGTGGAAGGTGAAGCGCTCCGGATGCAAGGCCTGACGCGCGTTGAGGATGGCCGGGATCTCGGTCTCCATCGTCGTGTTCGACGACGGCACGATCTGGCCGACCCGGATCCGGCGCGCGCTCATGCCGCACCCTCCCCAGCGCGTCGCGGCGGCGTCGGCTCGGCGGCTTCGGTGAACGCCTCGCCGCCAGCATCGAACTGGGCCGACTGCAGCGGCCTGCGGTTGACGCGCAGGTCGAAGATGTCGAAGCGGTTGTAGTGTCCCGTGATGTCGTGCATCTGCCGCGGCTGGATGCAGCGGCCGAGGTCGATGTCGGCGTAGACGATGCCGTCGTCGTCGATCAGCGGCTCGCCCACGGTGCGCCCGTCGGGGCCGATGACGCCGGAAAACGCGCTGTTGCGACGCGCCAGCAGCGCCCGCGCCTCGGGGTGCTCGGCGCTCATCGCGTCGACGATCTCCGGCGAGATCGTCGAACAGGCGACGATGGTGTAGACCTTGCCCTCGAACGAGTGCGCCATGGCCCGCAGCTTGATCGCCTCGGCCATGTCGTAGTCGGGCGGCGCGACCGGCAGCGAGATGTAGCTCGCCGCATGCACCAGCTCGCCCTGCGCGAGCAGGGCGAAACGGGCCAGCGTGTTGGTGTTCTCGCCGCACGCCAGCGCACCGAGCTTTCCGACCGCGGTGTCGTAGACGCGCAGCGAAGCCCCGTCGCCGTTCGACCACGTCAGCTTCTCCGCCCAGGTGGGAACCAGCTTGCGGTGCCGGCCGAGGATGGTGCCGTCGGGGCCGATGATGACGAGCGTGTTGTAGATCGTCGCGATGCCGGTCGGGCTGCGTTCGTTGACGCCGACGACGACGTGCATCGCGTTCGCCGCCGCCGCCTGTGCGATGCGCCCGATCTCCGGGCCCGGGATCTCGATCGCCGAGCGGACCAGCTTGTCGAACCACGGGCTGCCCTGGATCGGGTTCATGACCCAGTTCCAGTACGGATATGCCGAGACGAAGACCTCCGGGAACACCGTCAGCGTCGCGCCCTGGCTCGCGGCCTCGGCGATCAACCGGCAGACCTTGTCGACGGTGGCGTCGGTGTCGAGAAAGACCGGCGACGCCTGGACCGCGGCGGCCTTGAAGGTTGGCAGGTTCAGCATGTCGGGAATGCCGTTGTCAGACCGCGACGACCGGGTGTCGGATGCGGCCGATGCCCTCGATCCCCGCCTCGACCACGTCGCCCGGCCACAACCACTCGGGTGGCGTGCGGCCGGCGCCGACGCCCGAAGGCGACCCGGTGAGGATGATGTCGCCCGGGTCGAGCGTCATGCCGGCGCTGATGTCGGCGATCAGGTCCTTGACCTTGAACAGCATGTCGCGCGTGTTGCCCTTCTGCTTCTGCACGCCGTTGACGGTGAGCCAGAGGTCGAGCACGTGCGGGTCGGGCATCTCGTCGGTGGTGACGATGCAGGGGCCGAACGGCGCATAGCTGTCCATGCCCTTGGAGTAGATCCACTGGCCGGCACGCCGGCAGTCGCGGGCGCTGACGTCGATGGCGATGCTGTAGCCGAACACGTGCAAGAGCGCATCGTCCTGGCTCACCCGCCTGGCGCGCCGGCCGATGATCACGGCGAGCTCGACCTCCCAGTCGAGCTGCTTGGTCAGCTTGGCGTCGTGCTCGATCGGGTCGCCGGGCCCGACGACGGCGGTCGGCGGCTTGGAGAAGATGATGGGCTGCTTGGGTAGTTCCTTCGCCGTGTCGAGGGAGCGGCTCGACTCCTCGACGTGCTCGACGTAGTTGAGGCCGATGCCGAACAGGTTCTTGCGCGGCCGCTGGATCGGCGCGAGCAGCTTGACGTTGCCGGCAGGGATCGCCGCGTCGACCGGCCAGTCCTCGCGCGACACGTCGATCGCCCGCTTCAGCCGGGCGAGCGCGGCAGGGCCGAGGTCGATGAAGTCGAGCATGTCGGCGGGCAGCGAGACGTCGCAGGCGGTGCCGAGCCGCTCGACATCGACCACCATGTCGTCGACGCGAGCGCCGAGCCGGGCCGCGGCGGAAGGGTGCGATCGATACGTCACCAGTTGCATTCGGGATTCCTTGTTGATGCGGCGCGGCGGCCGCGAATTCGGCAGATCAGCCGATGTCCTGATGCCCGTCGCCCTCGGCGAGCGCTTCCTCGCGGTAGAGGCCGAGGGCGTGCATCACGGGCAGGTCGTGGAACGAGAACAGGCACGCGTCTTCCGACGCCGAGCCGTTGGCGTGTTCGTGGAACGCCCACGACGGCACGCAGAAGATGTCGCGCTCGGTCCAGTCGAAGCGCTGGCCGTCGATCACCGAATGGCCCGAGCCCTTGGCCACCTGGTAGATCGTGCTGCCGGTGTGACGGTGCGCCTTCGTGCGCTCGTCGGGACGCAGCATCTGCATCCGCGCGCCGATCGTTCGCATGACGGGGCCGGCCGTGCGGGGGTTGACGAAGTCCATCATCACGCCGTCATGGGGCGAGCCGTCGGTGACCTTGGCATAGCGGCTCAGCGCCTCGTACGTCGGGCCCCACTCGTACTTCAGCAGCGGCGAGTAGTCGTGCGACCAGCCGGTGCCGTGGGGCAGCAGGCCCGGCGCGGCCCAGCCGGCCGTCGGCGCATCGACCGCGTGCGTCACCGACTGCTGCAGGTCGGGATGCACCTGGTAGAAGCCGGCGTCGAGCGCGTTCATCAACGGAATGTCGAGGCCGTCCTGCCAGATGCAGGGCGAGCCGTCGTCGGAGACACCGTGCTCGTGGTACGAACCGTTGGGCGTGAGCACGAAGTCGTTCCGGCCGAGCGTCATCTTCATGCCGTCGACGATCGTGTAGGCGCCGCTGCCCTCCATGATGAAGCGCAGCGCCGATGCCGAGTGCCGATGCGAGCTGGCGCGCTCGCCCGGGTGCATCACCTGCAGGCCGGAGTACAGATGCCCGACCGCCGCGGCGATGTCGCGCCGGCCCGGGTTGTTCAGGTAGATGACGCGTCGCCCCGCCTGCTCCGGCGTGACCAGGTGCACCGAGCGCAGCACGTGCTCGCGCAATTCGCGGTAGCGCCAGATGACGGGCACCGAGTCCGATTTGGGCTGCCACGGCTCGATCTTGTTCGCGACCGTCCACAGGGCCGCGGTATCGAGGCGGTCGAGTTCGGCGTAGTAGGCCCGAAGCTCGGGCGTGTCGCTGACGTTGGCGCGTCCCGCCGTCGCTTCGCGATACGCGTCGTAGGTCGCTTCGGACATGGCTTGTTCCTCGCAGGACTGGGATGAAACCTGTCGAAAATTATCGCCTCTGTCGATAATCCTCAGACGCTGAGGTAACGCTCCCACAGGTCGTGGCGACCGGCGAGTTCGTCCGACGAACCCTGCCACACCACCTTGCCCTTCTCGAGGATGGTGTGCCGGTCGGCGAGCTTGACGAGTCGGCGGATGTACTTGTCGATGACGATGATGGTCAGGCCGTAGCCACGCAACTGCGCCAGGCAGGACCAGATCTCCTCGCGCACCAGTGGCGCCAGCCCCTCGGTGGCCTCGTCGAGGATCAGCAGGTGCGGGTTGGTGGTCAGGGCGCGGCCGATCGCCAGCATCTGCTGCTCGCCGCCCGAGAGCTGGCCACCGCCGTTGGTCCGCCGCTCGCGCAGCCGCGGGAAGAGCTCGTAGACGCGCTCCGGGGTCCACGGCTCTGGATGGTCGTTGCGGCGCGCCGCGAACGCCTGGAGGTTCTCCTCGACCGAGAGGTTGGTGAAGATCTGGCGCCCTTCGGGAACGACCGCGATGCCCAGCCGGGCGATGCGGTCGGCCTCGAGGCGCTCGATCGGCTGGCCGCGGAACACCACGCTGCCGGCGGTGGGCCGATTCAACCCGAGGATGCCGCGGACGGTCGTGGTCTTGCCCATGCCGTTCTTGCCGAGCAGCGTCACCACCTCGCCCTCCGCCACCTCGAAGTCGACGCCGAACAGCACCTCGCTGGCGCCGTAGCCCGCGTGCAGGCCCTTCACCTCGAGCAGCGGCCTCACCCGGGTTCCTCTTCGCCGAGGTAGGCCTCGCGGACCTCGGGGCTCGCGCGGATCGCCTCGACCGTGTCGGTCGCCAGGATCGCGCCTTCGACCAGCACCGTCACCCGGTCGACGAGCGAGAAGACGGCGTCCATGTCGTGCTCGACGAGCAGCACCGTGGCGCCTGCCTTGAGCGAGCGGATCAGCGTCACCATGTCGGCCGATTCCTCGTGGCCCATGCCGGCCATCGGCTCGTCGAGCAGGATCATCCTCGGGTGGGTCGCGAGGGCGAGCCCGACGTCGAGGCGCCGGCGGGCAGCGTGTGTCAGCGACGCCGCGGGAAGGTCGAGCGAAGCGCCGAGGCCGACCCGCTCGGCGATCGCGGCGGCTCGGTCGCGGACCGTGCGGTCGCGCGCTGTCGACGTGAACAGCGACCACCACGGGCCGGCGTCGCGCTGGACCGCGACCACGAGGTTGTCGAGCACCGTCAGCGCCGAGAACACGCTCGTGATCTGGAACGAACGCACCAGACCGGCGCTCACGCGCGCTTCCTGCGACCGCATCGCGATCGGCGTCCCGAAGAACGCGATCTGTCCGGCGTCGGCGGCGAGCGAGCCCGCGAGCAGCGAGATCAGGGTCGTCTTGCCAGCGCCGTTGGGGCCGATGACGGCGTGGATGTGGCCAGCCTGCACGACCAGGTCGATGTCGCGAGTCGCGACCAGCCCGCCGAAGCTCTTGCGCAGGCCGCGGATGTCGAGCGCCGGGGGCGCGCTCACCGTGCTGCGGCCCAGAGGCGACGCCAGCGCGACACCGAACTCAGGCCGTCCGGAACCAGCAGCACCACGGCGAGCAGGATCAGCCCCGTGTACACGTGAAAGTAGGTGAAGTTGCTGGACAGCAGCTCTTCGAGCGCCAGCAGCGCGGCGGCCCCGAGGATGCCGCCGTAGAAGTACCCGACGCCGCCGAGCGCGACCATGATCAGCAAGGTGCCGGACTGCGACCAGTGCAGCAGCTGCGGACTCACGTAGAGGTTGTGCATCGCCAGCAGCGCGCCAGCCAGCCCGGCCATCGTGCCCGCGAGCACGAACGCGCCGAGCCGGTAGCGGGCCACGTTGTAGCCGACCGCCAGCGCGCGCTGCTCGTTCTCGCGGATGGCGCTCAGCGCCAGGCCGAAGCGCGAGCGCACGACCACCGCCATCAGCACGTGCATCAGCACCAGCCACGCGAGCACGACGAAGAAGAAGGTCGTGTCGCCGGCGACGTCGATGCCCATTCCGATCGTCGGCCGGGCGACGATCCGCAGGCCGTCGTCGCCGCCGTAGGTGCGCAGGCCGACGAAGAAGAAGTACAGCAGCTGCGACATCGCCATCGTGATCATGATGAAGTAGACGCCGCGCGTGCGGATCACCACCAGACCGACGAGCAGCGCGGCCACGGCGCTGCACGCCAGGGCCACCAGCCATGCCAACCAGGCGCTGCCGATGCCGTGGAAGGCGGCGATGCCGACTGCGTAGGCACCGACGCCGAGGAACGCCGCGTGGCCGAAGCTGATCATGCCGCCGTAGCCGAGGATCAGGTTCAGGCTCGACGCGGCGATCGCGAAGATCATGATCCGGGTCGCGACGCCGAGGTAGAACTCCATGCCCGTGGCGTTGGTGAGCCACGGCAGCGACGTCGCGATCGCCACGAGAACGATCGCCGGCCACGGCAGGCGGCGACGCCGTGCGGGCAGCGTGGCGGTCACGTCAGACACGTGCGGGGAACAGGCCGGTCGGGCGCCAGAACAGCACGACCACCATCGCCAGGTAGATCATCATCGAGCCGAGCGCCGG
>JBBSUK010000130.1:0-9870 GCA_038234975.1 Burkholderiales bacterium | reverse complement strand
GGGCCGTGCGCCCGCCCGGGGCGGTGGGGGGGGTGGTCCCACAGCGGGGGTCCCCCGCCTCGCGCCGCGGTCCCCGCGATGCCTCCATGGGGCCCCTCCCAACCCTCCCCCGTGGGGAGGGCGCAAGAAGGGATGGGACGGAGCGATGAAGCGGCTGTTGATCACGGGGGCGCGCTTGATCGACCCGGCGAGCGGCCGCGACGAGTCCGGCTCGATCGCGATCGCCGACGGGCGCATCGTCGCGGTCGGCGACCGGCCCTCCGACTTCACCGCCGACCGCACGATCGACGCCCGCGGCGCCGTTGTCTGCCCCGGCCTCGTCGACCTCTGCGCGCGCCTCGGCGAGCCGGGACACGAGCACGAGGGAATGCTCGAATCGGAGCTCGCCGCGGCGGTTGCCGGCGGCGTGACCAGCGTCGTCTGCCCGCCGGGGACCGACCCGGTGCTCGACGAGCCCGGCCTGGTCGACATGCTGGGCTTTCGCGCCGAGAAGCTCGACCTCGCGCGCCTCTTCCCGCTTGGCGCACTGACGCGCGGCCTGGCCGGCGAGGCGATCACCGAGATGGCCGAGCTCACCGAGTCGGGCTGCGTCGGCTTCTCGCAGGACGACCGACCGGTGCGCGACACGCTCGTCCTGCACCGGGCGCTGCAGTACGCGTCGACCTTCGGCTACACGACCTGGCTGCGGCCGAACGATGCGTGGCTGGGTGCCGGCGTCGCCGCGAAGGGGCCGCTGGCGACGCGGATGGGACTTTCCGGCGTGCCGGTGATCGCCGAGACCATCGCCCTCGCGACCATCTTCGAGCTCGCCCGCGACACCGGTGCGCACGTCCATCTTTCGCGCCTGTCGAGCGCGGCCGGGGTCGAGCTCGTCCGTCGCGCCAAGTCCGACGGCTTGCCGGTGACGTGCGACGCGAGCATCCACCAGCTGCATCTGACCGACGTCGACATCGGCTACTTCGACGCCGCCATGCGGCTCGTGCCGCCACTGCGCCAGCAACGCGACCGCGACGCGATCCGCGCCGCGCTCGCCGACGGCACGATCGACGCACTGGTCAGCGACCACACGCCGATCGCGGAGGACGCCAAGCACCTGCCGTTCGCCGAGGCCGAGCCCGGTGCGACCGGCCTCGAGCTGCTGCTCGGCATGGCGCTGAAGTGGGGCGAGGCGTGCGGGCTGCCGCTCGTGCGCACGCTGGCAGCGGTCACGTCGAGACCGGCGCGCGTCCTGGCGGCGTCGCGCCAGCTCGATGCCGACGCAGTGTCGGGCCTCGCGGCGGGGGCGCCCGCCGACCTGTGCGGGTTCGACGCTGCCGCGTCGGGCGAGCTGGTCACCGCCGAGCTGCGGAGTCGCAGCCGGCACACGCCTTTCGCCGGGCATCTGCTGCCGGGTCGCGTGTTGTTCACGGTCGTCGCCGGTCGCGTCGCCTACGAGGCTGCTGCCGGCTGAGGCCGGCCTCGCTTCGCCCCCTGCTCGTGCCCGCCCGTCGCCTGCGTGCCGTCGGCCGCCTGCTCGCCTGCGTCGCCCACGGGCTGCACGGCATCGCCATCGTCGTCTTCCGCTTCCCGTCGTTGTCGCTCGCCGCCCGGCGCGCGCGCATCCGCTGGTGGTCGCAGAAGATGCTGCGCTCGATCGGCATCACGCTGGTCGTCGAAGGAGCGCCGGTCGATCGGCGCTCGCTGCTCGCCCTCAACCACGTCTCGTGGCTCGACATCATGGTCGTCCATGCGGTGCTGCCCGAGGCGCGCTTCGTCTCCAAGGCAGACGTCAAGGCGTGGCCGCTCGTCTCGCGTCTCGTCGATTCGGCGGCGACGCTCTACCTCGAACGGGAGAAGAAGCGCGACGCGTTGCGCGTCGTCCATGTCGTCGCCGACGCGCTGCGCGCGGGCGACGTCGTCGCGTTCTTTCCCGAAGGCACGACCTCGACCGGCCACGGCCTGCTGCCGTTTCATGCCAACCTGGTGCAGGCGGCCGTCTCCAGCGCCACGGCGGTGCAGCCGGCGGCGCTGCGCTATTCGGACCGGGACGACGCGGTGAGCGAGGCGGTCGAGTTCATCGGCGACACGACCATCGGCCAGAGCCTGTGGGGCACCGCCTGTGGCGACGGCGTCGTCGCGACGCTGCGCTTCCTGACGCCCCGCGACAGCGCCGGCGCCGACCGCCGCCAGCTCGCCGCCGCGCTGCGCGGCGACATCGCCGCCGCGCTCGGCGTCGACCTGGCCGACGGCGGCGACCTCGACGTCAGCGAGCGCCGCCGGCCTGCGTCGCCACCGCCGCCGCCGCGTTCGCCGCCGCCTGCGGGTCGCCCAGGTAGTAGTGGCGAAGCGGCCTGAGGGCACTGTCGAGTTCGTAGACGAGCGGGATGCCGTTGGGGATGTTGAGGCCGACGATGTCGGCGTCGGCCACGTCGTCGAGGTACTTGACGAGGGCTCTCATGCTGTTGCCGTGCGCGGCGAGCAGCACCCGCTCGCCGCGGCGCAGCGCCGGCGCGAGCTTCTCGTGCCACCACGGCAGCACGCGGTCGACCGTGTCCTTCAGGCATTCGGACGCAGGCACCTGACCGGCCGCCAGCGACGCATACCGCGGGTCGGCGCGTTCGGCTTCACGGCGCGGATCGCCGTCTTCGAGCGCCGGCGGCGGTGTGTCGTAGCTGCGGCGCCACGCGAGGACCTGTGCGTCGCCGTACTTGCGCGCCGTCTCGCCCTTGTCGAGGCCCTGCAAGGCGCCGTAGTGGCGCTCGTTGAGGCGCCAGTCGTGCGCCACCGGGAGCCACGTCCGGTCCATCGCGTCGAGGGCGTGCCACAGCGTCCAGATCGCCCGCTTGAGCACCGAGGTGATCGCGTGGTCGAACTCGTAGCCACCGGCGGCGAGCAGGCGGCCGGCCTCCAGTGCCTGCGCGACGCCGATGTCGGTGAGCGCCACGTCGGTCCAGCCGGTGAACCGGTTCTCCAGGTTCCACGTCGATTGGCCGTGCCGGACCATCACAAGCTTGATCATGCGAAAACTATAATTCGCGATTGGCCTTCGTCCTGGCACCTTCGTGAAGTTCGTCCTCGAGAACTGGTATCTCTTCGCCACCGCGCTCCTTTCGGGGGGCCTGCTGCTGTGGCCGTTCGTCGCCCGCAACAGCGGCGGCCCCACCCGGGTGAGTCCTGCCGATGCCGTCAGGCTCATCAACCGCGAGAAGGCCGTGCTCATCGATGTCAGCGAGCCGGCGCAGTACGCGTCGGGCCATCCGATCGGCGCGCGCAGCGTTCCGCTCGAGGCGATCGAGGGTTCGAAGGAGCTGCCGAAGAACAAGGCGTTGCCGGTCATCGTCGTCTGCCCGACGGGCACGCGTGCGCCGCGCGCGGTCGCAGCCCTGAAGAAGCTCGGCTTCGACAACGCGCGCGTGCTCTCGGGCGGCGTGGCCGCCTGGCGCGCCGCGAACCTGCCGGTCGAGAAGTCGGCCGCTGCCTGAAGCGCGACGCGAACCACGGCGATTCCCGATGCAGCCCGTCCGCATGTACAGCACCGGCTCCTGCCCGTACTGCATCCACGCCAAGGCGCTGCTGCGTGAGCGCGGTGTCGCAGCGATCGACGACATCCGCATCGACGAGCGTCCCGCCGAGCGAGCGACCATGATCCTCGAGACGAACCGCTACACGGTGCCGCAGATCTTCATCGGCGCCACGCACGTCGGCGGCTGCGACGACCTCGTCGCGCTCGACCGCGCCGGCGAGCTCGTGCCGATGCTCGAAGGGCGCGCCGCATAATCGCGGCCCCTCTCGAACGACGTCGAACGACACCCGTCATGGCCGAAACCCCCACCACCGATCCGCTGTTCCAGATCCAGCGTCTCTACCTGAAGGACCTGTCGCTCGAGCAGCCGAATTCCCCCGGCATCCTCCTCGAACAGGGCCAGCCCGAGGTCGAGATCAACCTCGCGCTCGGCGCCGACGTGCTGGGCGACGCCATGTACGAGTGCTCGGTCACGGCGACGATCACCACCAAGGTCAACGGCAAGGTGCTGTTCCTCGTCGAGGCCAAGCAGGCGGGCATCTTCGAGATCCGCAACATCCCCGACGAGCAGGTGCAGCAGATCGTCGGCATCGCCTGTCCGGGGATCGTCTACCCGTACCTGCGCGCCATCGTGTCCGACGTGTGCACGCGGGCCGGGTTTCCTCCGGTGCTGCTGACCGAGGTCAACTTCCAGGCGATGTACGAGGCGCAGCGCGCGAACGCGGCTGCCGAGCCCTCGGCGGTGCCGACCAACGGTTCGGGCGCCACCGCCAAGACCCTGAACTGACGCCCGCTTTCGAGCCGCGAGCGCGCTCGGGCCGGCGATGAAGCTGACGGTGCTCGGCGCAGGCGCCTGGGGCACCGCGATCGCGGTGGCGGCGAGCCGGTCGCACGCCACCCGGCTTTGGGCGCGCGACGCGGCGCAGGTTTCGCGGATGCGGTCGTTGCGCCGCAACACGACCTACCTGCCCGACGTCGCGTTGCCGCCCGCGCTGCAACTCACCGGTGATCTCGACGGCGCCATCGGGCACGCGCGAGGAGGCCTTGTCGTCGTCGCCACGCCGATGGCGGCGCTCCAGGCGATGCTCGAACGGCTTCCGGACGCCTTCGACACGCCCGTCGTCTGGCTGTGCAAGGGGTTCCAGGCCGGCACCGCATGGCTCGGGCACGAGGTCGCGGCGGAGGTGGCGGCTGGCCTCCCGGTCGGCGTGCTGACCGGGCCGAGCTTCGCCGCCGAGGTGGCGCGCGGCCGGCCGACGGCCCTCGTCGTCGCCAGCCGCGACTCCCGGGTGCGCGATGCTGCCGTCGAGGCATTCCACGGCGGTGCGCTGCGCGTCTACACATCGGACGACCCGGTCGGCGCCGAGGTCGGAGGCGCGGTGAAGAACGTGCTCGCGATCGCCACCGGCATCGCCGACGGCATGTCGCTCGGCCTCAACGCCCGTGCCGCGCTGGTGACGCGCGGGCTGGCGGAGATGACGCGGCTCGGTGTCGCGCTCGGTGCCGACGCCGCCACCTTCATGGGCCTCTCCGGCCTGGGCGACCTCGTCCTCACCGCGACCGGCGACCTGTCGCGCAACCGCACCGTCGGCCTGCGCCTGGCCGAAGGCGTTGCGCTCGATCGCATCGTCGCCGAGCTCGGCCATGTCGCCGAAGGCGTGGCCAGCGCACCGATGGTGCTCCATCGCGCCCACGCTCGCGGAGTCGAGATGCCGATCGTCGAGCAGGTGGTGGAGGTGCTTGGCGGACGTGTCTCGCCTGAAGACGCGCTGTCGCAGCTGCTCGGTCGGGATGCGCGACCCGAGCAGGCGTGAAAGCTCGAGCGTGACCGCAGCGCCGGCAGCCCGGCGCGATTGAAGCGGCGGGGCGCTCTGCTTCGCTCCTGTCCCCCGACGAGGGCCAGGTATGGCCCTCGTCTCCTCCTTTACCTCGCTACGCAGAGCGCCCACCGCTTCAATCGAAGCGAGCCGCTCGCGGCCGCGAACGCTGCGGACGTCCAAGCCGGTCCGCGACTCAACCCCCGCCGCGGTATCCCAGCTGCCGCCAAGCCTCGAACACCGCGACGGCCACGGCATTGCTCAGGTTGAGGCTGCGCTGACCGGCGCGCATCGGCAGGCGAACGTGCCGTGACGGGTCGATCGCGTCGCGCACGGGCCTCGGCAGGCCGCGGCTCTCCGAACCGAACACGAGCCAGTCGCCGGCACGCCACGACACGGTGTCGAAGCGCGTCGTCCCGGCCGTCGTGAAGGCGAACAGGCGTGCGGTGTCGGGCCTGGCCTGTTCGAGGAACACCTGCCACGACGCATAACGCCTCATCTGAGCGTATTCATGGTAGTCGAGACCGGCGCGGCGCAGCTGCGCGTCCTCCATCGAGAAGCCGAGGGGTTCGACGAGGTGAAGGCGCGCGCCGGTGTTGGCCGCCAGCCGGATGACGTTGCCGGTGTTCGGCGGGATCTCCGGCTCGACGAGGACGATCTCGACCACGGTCCGCCCGTTACTCGTCGCCCGGCGGCGGTGTGCGCGCGAAGACCCATGCGCTCACTTCGGACGCGCCGGCCTGCTTCAGCACCGTCGCGATCTCGCCGAGGGTGCTGCCGGTCGTCATCACGTCGTCGACGACGGCGATACGCCGCCCGTGGACGTCCGCGCGGCGCATCGGCTCGACGGCGAAGGCGCCCCGAACGTTGCCGGCGCGTGCCTCGTGCGGCAGGTCGAGTTGGTGCGTCGTCTCGCGGATGCGGACGAGGAGCCCGGCGTCGGCTGGCGCGCCGAGGCGCGACGCGACCCGGCGGGCGAGTTCCCACGCCTGGTTGTAGCCGCGCTCGCGCAAGCGCGCGGCCGCGAGCGGCACCGGCACGACCGCGTCGACGTCGCCGGCCGTGCCGACCGCATCGGCCAGGCCCGAGGCCAGCGCACCGGCGAGGTCGAGAGCGTCGTGGAACTTGAAGGCAGCGACGACCTGGTCCCAGGGCCGCCGGTAGTCGACGCGGGCCACGGCCGCGTCGAACATGGGCGGAGCCATCAGGCAGCGCCCGCATGGCGTGTCGCGCGCCGAGCCCGTCGGCAGCGCGACCGCGCAGCGCGAGCATCGCGGCACGGCCGGCGCGAACCTCGTCCAGCAGGAATCGCACAGGCGCGAGCGTCCCCAGCCGCGACAGACGGCGCACTGGCTCGGCAGCCGCCACGCGGCGTGGCGCGTCGAACCGGGGTGCGTCGGAAGGGCCGGCATCGCCTCAATATACTGGTCGCATGGCCGACGGCGAGCGCTCCGAAGTCGCGGCGGCGATCGCGCGACGCGGGCTCGACACCGTCGCCGTCGAGCGGGCACTCCGTCGCATGTCCGGCGCGTCGGAGGCGCCGTGGCTGCATCGCGAGGCGGGCAGGCGGCTTGTCGCCCATCTGGAGCCCTTGCGACTGAAGCCGGCACGCGTGATCGATTGGTGGGCCGGGCCGGGCGGCGCGACCGACCTGCTCGCCGCGCGCTTTCCCGAAGCGGACATCGTCCGGGTCGAGCCGACCGCGGCATGGCACGAGCGCGCTGTCGCCGATCGTCGGCCTTGGTGGCGGCGCTGGCGTGCGCAGGCGGCGGCGCCACGCATCGTCGACGACCCGCAGCACGATGCATCGCTCGCGCCGGCGCAGCTCGTCGTCTCGAACATGTCGTTGCACGGCGTATTCGACGTGCCTTCGCTGTTCGCGCGCTGGCACGCATTGCTGGACGTCGACGGCGTCGCCGCGTTCTCGTGTCTCGGGCCCGGCACCCTGGCCGAGCTGCGTGCCGTCCATGCGTCCGAGGGCTGGCCGGCGCCGACGCCGGCCTTCACCGACATGCACGACCTGGGCGACATGCTCGTCGGCGCCGGCTTCTCCGACCCGGTGCTCGATCAGGAAACCGTGACCTTGACCTGGCCCGACCCGGGCTCGCTGCTCGCCGAGCTGCGCGGGCTGGGCGGCAACGCGAGCCCGGGCCGATACACCGGTTTGCGCACCGCGCGCTTTCGCGACGCGCTCGTCGGTGCGCTCGCACGCCGCGCCGACGCTGCCGGCCGGATCGCCCTCTCCTTTGAGGTCGCCTACGGGCACGGCTTCAAGGCGCCACCACGGCGCTCGGCAGGCGCGCCGGTGGGGGTGTCGCTCGCCGCACTCAAGCAACAGCTCCCGAGTCGACGGTCAAGCTAAAATGACGCGTTTGTCGTCGCCTCGGTTATCGGCGGCGGCACGACTCCCGCGGCCAGCGCCGCGCGCCGACCGATCTTTCGACCCTGGTTGCATCGATGACGACGTTTCGACCCCTCGGCCGCGTGGCCCGTCCCCTGGCGAGCCTGGCGCTCGCGGCGGGCGCCGCGTTCGCCGCCCCGGCCCAGGCCGTCGGCGACCTGGCAGGCGGCCCTGCCGTCAATCAGCTCAACCTCCACACCGGGGTGACGCCGATCGCAGCCGACCAGTACTGGCTGCACACCTTCATGCTGGTGATCTGCGTCGTGATCTTCCTCGGCGTGTTCTCGGTGATGTTCTGGTCGATCTGGGCGCACCGCAAGTCCAGGGGCGCCAGGGCGGCGAACTTCCACGAAAGCACGACAGTCGAGATCGCGTGGACGGTCGTGCCGTTCATCATCGTCATCCTGATGGCGTTGCCGGCCACCCGCGTCGTCGTCGCCATGAAGGACACGAGCTCGGCCGACGTGACGGTCAAGGCGACCGGCATGCAGTGGAAATGGGGCTACGACTATCTCAACGGCGAAGGTGCCGGGATCGGCTTCCTCTCGACCCTCGACCCGGTTCAGCGCGAGCAGTCCGACGCCGGCAAGCCGCAGGGCGACGACTACCTCTTGCGCGTTGACAACCCGCTCGTCGTGCCGGTGAACAAGAAGGTTCGCATCATCACCACCGCCAACGACGTGATCCACGCGTGGGGCGTGCCGGCGCTCGGTGTCAAGCAGGACGCGATCCCCGGATTCGTTCGCGACGCGTGGTTTCGCGCCGACCTGGTCGGCGACTATTACGGCCAGTGCTACGAGCTCTGCGGCAAGGAGCACGCCTACATGCCGATCCACGTCAAGGTCGTGTCGCAGCAGGCGTACACGGCGTGGGTCGACGGCAAGGTGAAGGAGGCCGCCGCCAAGTCCGACGATCCGACCAGGGTCTGGGAGCTGGCGCCGCTGATGGCGCGCGGCGAGCAGGTCTACACCGCGAACTGCCAGGTCTGCCACCAGGCCAACGGCAAGGGCGGTGGCGCGATCAAGGCGCTCGACGGCTCGCCCACGGTGCTCGACCTCGACAAGCTCAAGCAGATCCACGTGCTGCTGAACGGCCAGAACAACGGCGCGATGCCGTCGTGGAAGCAGCTCTCCGACACCGAGCTCGCGGCCGTCATCACCTACACCAAGAACCACTGGACGAACGCGACCAACCAGATCGTCCAGCCGGCCGAGATCGCCGCCGCGCGCCAGTGACGCACGGCCGCCAGCAGAGGACACGAGCATGAGCGCAGTCATCGGACCCCACGGCGAAGTCGTCGCTGGCGGCCACGGCCACGGCCACGAACACGACCACCACGATCACGGTGGGCACCACGCGCCGACCGGATGGCGGCGCTGGGTCTACGCCACCAACCACAAGGACATCGGCACGCTCTACCTGCTGTTCTCGTTCACGATGTTCATCATCGGCGGCATCCTGGCGATGCTGATCCGACTCGAGCTGTTCCAGCCGGGCCTGCAGTTCTTCAACCCGAACTTCTTCAACCAGCTGACCACGATGCACGGGCTCATCATGGTCTTCGGCGCGATCATGCCGGCGTTCGTCGGCTTCGCGAACTGGATGATCCCGCTGCAGGTCGGCGCGCCCGACATGGCGTTCGCGCGGATGAACAACCTGTCGTTCTGGTTGCTCATCCCGGCGGCGCTCCTGCTCGCGTCGTCGTTCTTCCTGCCGGGCGGCGCGCCCGCTGCCGGCTGGACGCTCTACGCACCGCTGACGCTGCAGATGGGCCCGTCGATGGACTCGAGCATCTTCGCGCTGCACATCCTCGGCGCAAGCTCGATCATGGGCTCGATCAACATCATCGTCACCATCCTGAACATGCGCGCGCCCGGCATGAGCCTGATGAAGATGCCGCTGTTCTGCTGGACGTGGCTCATCACCGCGTTCCTGCTGATCGCCGTGATGCCGGTCCTCGCCGGCGCGATCACGATGACGCTGACCGACCGCCATTTCGGCACCAGCTTCTTCAACCCGGCCGGCGGCGGCGACCCGGTGATGTACCAGCACATCTTCTGGTTCTTCGGACATCCCGAGGTCTACATCATGATCCTGCCGGCGTTCGGGATCATCAGTGCCGTCATCCCCGCATTCGCCCGCAAGCGCCT
>JBBSUK010000129.1:0-10084 GCA_038234975.1 Burkholderiales bacterium | reverse complement strand
GGCCGATGAAGTAGAGCTGCGAGCGCAAGCCGAAGATTGTCACTCCTAGAATCCGGCGGTTTCGCGCCTTCCGCCATGGACCCCACCTCACCGACCGCCGGCGACGACAACGCCCTCCTCGCCGAACGTCGCGCGAAGCTGCTGGCGATCCGCGGTGCTGGCGGCGTGGCCTTCCCGAACGACTTCAAGCCGAAGCACCGTGCCGCCGAACTCGCGCGCCGCCACGGCCATCTCGACAACGAGGCGCTCGAGCCGCAGGCGGTCGCCGTGTCGGTCGCCGGCCGCATGATGTTGAAGCGCGTCATGGGCAAGGCGGCGTTCGCGACCGTGCAGGACGCAACCGGCCGGATTCAGCTCCGGGTGGCGATCGACGCCGTCGGCGCCGACACCTACGAGGCGTTCAAGCACTGGGACCTCGGCGACATCGTCGGCGCCGAGGGAACGCTCTTCAAGACCCGCACCGGCGAGCTCACGGTCAAGGTCGACACCTTGCGCCTGCTCACCAAGAGCCTGCGGCCGCTGCCCGACAAGTTCCACGGCATCGCCGATGCGGAGCAGAAGTACCGCCACCGCTACGAGGACCTCATCACCGACGACGCAGCGCGCGCGCGCTTCGTCGCCCGGAGCAAGGCGCTGTCGTCGATCCGCCGCTTCATGGTCGAGAGCGGCTTCATGGAGGTCGAGACGCCGATGCTGCATCCGATCCCCGGCGGCGCCAACGCCAAGCCCTTCGTCACCCACCACAACGCGCTCGACCAGCAGATGTTCCTGCGCATCGCGCCCGAGCTCTACCTCAAGCGCCTGATCGTCGGCGGCTTCGAGCGGGTGTTCGAGATCAACCGGAGTTTTCGCAACGAGGGCATCTCGGTGCGGCACAACCCCGAGTTCACGATGATGGAGTTCTACGCCGCGTACTGGAACCACCACGACCTGATGGACTACACCGAGCAGATCCTGCGCCACGCAGCGCGCGAGGCGGTCGGCTCGGCGCGGTTGACGTACGCCGGCCGCGAGGTCGACCTCGAATCGCCGTTCACGCGGATGACGGTGCGCGAGTCGCTCGTGAAGCACGCCGACATGAGCGATTCCGACGCCGGCAGCGCCGATGCGATCCGCGCCCGGCTGGCGGCCTTGCACGAGCCGGCGCCGGCGCGCTGGTCGCTGCCCGAGCTGCAGTTCGGCCTGTTCGAGGCGGTCGTCGAGGCGCAGCTCTGGGAGCCGACCTTCATCGTCGACTATCCGGTCGAGGTCTCGCCGCTGGCCCGCGCCTCCGACATCGACCCTTCCGTCACCGAGCGCTTCGAGCTGTTCGTCACCGCCCGCGAGATGGCCAACGGCTTTTCCGAGCTCAACGCCGCCGAGGACCAGGCGGCGCGCTTTCGCTCGCAGGCCGCGGCGAAGGACGCGGGCGACGAGGAAGCGATGTACTACGACGCCGACTTCATCCGCGCGCTCGAGATCGGCATGCCGCCGACCGGTGGCTGCGGCGTCGGCATCGACCGCCTCGTCATGCTGCTGACCGACTCGCCGAGCATCCGCGACGTGATCCTCTTCCCATCGCTGCGCAACGAGAGCTGATGCCCGAGCACGGCCCGTTCGCAGTCCTCGGCTTCATCGCCGGGCCGGCACTGCTCACCAACGCGTCGAGCGTGATGCTGCTGGCGACGGTGAACCGCTACGCCCGCGCCCTCGACCGTGCCCGCGCCCTCGCGGCGCAGATGAAGGCGCTCGCCGGCGACTCCGGCGACCGCGAGATGGCCGGCCGGCTCCTCGATGCGGCGCAGCGGCGCGTGCTCTACATCGTGCGCAGCCTGATCGCGCTCTACCTCGCGATCGGCTGCTTCGGCCTCGGCACGCTCTCGTTCCTGCTCGGCTCGAGCCTGCTCGAGAAGATCGGCGGCGTCCAGGTGGCGACCATCGTCATGTTCGCGACCACCGTCGTCGGCGTCAGCGGCCTCGTGTTCGCGATGATCAACCTCGCCTGGGAAGGGGCGCTCAGCTACGCCATCCTGCGCGAGGAGGCCGAGCGCGTGCGAGCGGCGTTCTAGGGCCGGCCACCGAGGCGCGTCAGCGCTTCGACTCGATGTTGATCGTCAGCGTCTTGCGCATCGCGTCGATGCCGGTGCCGCGCATCGGCGAGACCGAGTGCCACGAGTTGAAGGTCTTCACGAACACCAGGCACTGGTTGGGGCCGAACGCCCAGGTCTTGAGCACGTCGACGTCGTCGAACGTCATGTAGCGGTTCATGTGGTTGTAGATGCGCGAGCGGTCGCGCGGCAACACGACGTCGGTGCCGCCGCCCCAGGCGTCGTTCCATTCGCCGGGCTGAACCATCGAGAAGACCAGCGTGATGAGTTTTTCCGGCAGGTCGGTGTGCGGCATGATGTGGCCGCCGTCGGCGCCCATCATCGAGAACTCGAAGCGCGCGCTGATCTCGTCGCGCCGCTTGATGCGGTTCCACAGGCCCGCGCCTTCGTTGCGTGCCTTGCCCGAGACGACGCGGTAGCGGCGCAGGCCGATGTCGATGTGTCGCTCCTTGAGGAACTCGAGCATCTGCGGCACGAAGTCCGGACCCTTCACGTAGGCGTGGAACCGCTTCCAGTCGGGCGAGCCGGCGATGAAGCGGTGGTACTGCTCGGCGTGGCTGAGCTCGGAAAGCGAGTACTTGTTGCCGAGCTTGGGCTTCCACTCGAAAAGTGCCTTGTCCGGGTAGCTCGCCGAGAGCCGCTCGTAGAGGGACGGCTCGATCGCCGGGCGGATGAGGCCCACCGGGTAGGGCTCGTAGTCGAAGCTGGCCTGGCTGAAATCGAGCATGTCGGTGGCCGATCAGCGGTGGCGGAACACGGGCTTGCGCTTCTCGAGGAAGGCGCGCATGCCCTCGGTCTTGTCGTCGGTCGCGAACAGCGAATGGAACAGGCGCCGCTCGTAGGCGACGCCATCGGTCAGGCTCGACTCGTAGGCGCGGTTCACGGCCTCCTTGGCCATCATCACGCTCGGGCCGCTGAAGGCGCAGATCGTCTCGGCCGCGGCGAGCGCGGTGGTCATCAGCTCGGCCAGCGGCACCACCCGCGACACGAGCCCGGCGCGCTCGGCCTCGGCGGCGTCCATCATGCGCGCGGTGAGCACGAGGTCCATCGCCTTCGCCTTGCCGACGGCGCGCGGCAGGCGTTGCGTGCCGCCGGCGCCGGGAATGATGCCCAGCTTGATCTCGGGCTGGCCGAACTTCGCGTTGTCGGCGGCGATGAGGATGTCGCACATCATCGCCACCTCGCAGCCGCCGCCGAGCGCATAGCCGGCGACGGCGCCGATCACGGGCTTTCGCACCTGGCGCATCGTCTCCCAGTTGCGGCTGATGAGGCCTTTCGTGTAGGCGTCGACGTAGCCGAACGGCGCCATGCCGTCGATGTCGGCGCCGGCGGCGAACGTCTTCTCGCCGCCGGTGAGGATCATGCAGCCGATGGTGTCGTCGGCGTCGAAGGCGAGCAGGGCGTGGCCGAGCTCGTCCATCAGGCGGTCGTTGAGCGCGTTGAGCTGCTTCGGCCGGTCGAGCGTGACGACGCCGACGCGACGCTCGCCTTCGCCCTTCACCTCGCTGCGGATGCATTCGTAGTCCATCGTCGCCTTTCGTCGGCCGCCCCGGGCCCCGGCAGCGATGATGCCTCGCCTTCGCCCGGCCCGGCGACTACGACAGTTCGGGCTTCTTCTCGATCGTCAGGTCGACCCAGGTCCGGTCGTCCTGCTCGAAGCGGATCCGCACCGGCAGGTAGCGCAGCTCGGGCGCGAGCCACATCTCGACCGCGATCTCGCCCGGCTTCGGCGTCTGCCGGCGGCGTGGCTTCAGATGAAAGGTGGCGAGCGGCCCGAACGGGGTCTGCAGCACCTGCTCGGCGTCGACGTCGTAGCGCCAGCGGTCGAGGCTGCGCGGCAGGGCGAGCGGGATCTCGAACACGTTGCCCACGCGCAGCAACTCCGGCCGCACGCCGAACAGCCACGTGAACTGCACGAACTGGCTCGCCGAGTCCTGGGTGCCTGCGAGCCGCTCGACCTCCCTGTTGTTGACCAGAACCACGCTCGCCGGCCAGAAGCGGATCGTCGAGCTGCGCGGCGCGCGGAACATGACGCGCGTCGTCTCGTCGTAGCGATCGGGCGCGAGGCCCTGGTCGGTGAGCAGGCCCTCGCTCGTCGCCCGGCGCGAGATGAGCGGCGCGAAGGCCGGGCCGACGACGAGGTCGACGTTGACCTGGTAGCGCGGCCCCTGGCGGATCCATTCGACCTCGGCGTGGCCTTCGATTGAGCCACGGTAGTTGCCGGTGAGGACGTAGCTCACGCGGGTCGCCTCGGGCCACTCGAAACCGGCGGCGCCCGCGGGCGCCGATGCGCCGACGGCGAAGGGAGAAGCGGAGGCGGCGACGTCGGGGCTCGCGGTCGCGGTCTGTGCCGCGAGCGGCGGCGCCGAGCGCGATTCCGCAGGCTCGCTCGCGTTCGCAACGTCCGCGATCACGCCGGGTTCGCTCGCGGCCGACGTGGCGTCCGCCAGCGCCGACGGCGCGCTCGCTGCGGCCTCGACGACCGGTGCCGAGGCGGCGGCGATCGCCGGCCGCGGCTCGCGCTTCGCACCGGCGACGCGATGCGGCTTCGGCGTCACGGCGGGCGGCACGGCCGCAGCGACCGGCGGCGCCAGCTCGAGGGTGCGCACGTAGGCGACTTCGATGCGCTTCGGCATCGCCTCGGTCGCGGCGGCGGTCGCCAACCGCGTGCCGAGCTCGTGGGTTGCCACGAGGTGGATCAGCGCCACCGTCGCGACGAGCACCGCGAAGGTCGCCCGCCGGCGACCGTTCGATCCGGACGGGCTCAGCCCGCTGCGAGCCATGCCGCGCAGCGCTCGCGGGCGGCGATGTCGGCATCGGCGCGCTGGCGCAGGCGCACCGCGCCCGCCGCCTGCGCGGTGGGGCCGAGCGAGACCGCTCGTCGTGCCAGCCGCTGGTCGCGCGCGACCAGCAGCTCGACCGCGCTGCCGTCACCCGCGCCGGTCGCGCAGCGCAGCGCGTCGTCGAGCCGGCGGATTCGCCAGTCGCCGGCGGCGAGGATCTCGTCACCGGCGGCGAGACCGGCGCGCTCGGCCATCCCGCCGGCGAGCACGTGCGTGAGCTTCACGCCGGTCAGGGCGCTTTCGCTCGCGCGCACGCCGATCCGCTGGGCGAGCGTTGCCGGCTGCCGTTCGACGGCGACGCCGATGGACTCGAACAGCGTCGCCAGCGGCAGCTCGGCCGTGCCATGGACCCACGAGCCGAGCTCGTCGCCGTACGACCGGCCGCCGACGGCCTCGAGCGCGGCGGCGATGTCGACCTCGTCGACCGGCCCGCCGGAGCTGCCCCGCCAAAGCGCGCGCAGGACGTCGTCGAGGCTGCCGCGACCTTCGCGCCGGAGCGTGAGGTCGAACGCGAGGGCGACGAGCGAGCCCTTGAGGTAGTAGCTGACGGTCGCGTTGGGTGTGTGCTCGTCGGGTCGGTAATGCTTGATCCAGGCATCGCGGCTCGCTTCGGCCACGCTCTGCACGGCGCGGCCGGGGGTCGCCTCGACGCTCGTCATGGTCTGTGCCAGCAGCTTGAGGTAGCGGTCGGCGCCGATCAGGCCGGCGCGCACGAGCAGCAGGTCGTCGTAGTACGAGGTGAAGCCCTCGAAGAACCAGAGCAGCTCGCTGTGGTTCTCGCGCGTGTAGTCGAGCGCAGCGTACTCGCGCGGCTTCAGGCGCTTGACGTTCCAGGCGTGGAAGTATTCGTGCGAGACGAGCCCGAGGACGCCGACGTAGCCGTCGCTCACCTCGGCCTGGCCGCGCCGCGGCAGGTCGCGTCGCGGCGCGACCAGCGCCGTGCTGGCGCGATGCTCGAGGCCGCCGCGACCGTCCTCGACGGCGTTGAGCAGGAAGAGGTAGTCGTCGAACGGTGGCGGCGCGCCTTCGCCGTGCCACAGGGCGATCGCGCGCTCGCAGATGCGCCGCGTGTCGGCGATCAGCCGGTCGCCGTCGAAGTCGGGCAGCGCGCCCGAGACGGCGAAGGCATGCGGGGCGCCACCCGCTTCGAACGCGCCCCGCCACGGACGGCCGATCTCGACCGGGTGGTCGACCAGCGCGTCGTAGTCGGCGGCCTCATGGCCGCCGCCCGACGTCGCGCGCGGCAGCGACGTGACGACGCTCCAGCCGTCGGGCAGACCGGTGATCGACAGGCGGTGCGGCTCGCGCTCGCGACCCTCGACGCGCAGGCACACGCTGGTGCCGTTCCAGAAACCACGCCCGTCGTCGAGCCAGGCGGCGCGCACCGACGCGTCGAACGCGTGCACGCGGTAGCGCAACACGAGCGGCGCGCCGGCGTCGCAGCACACCGTCCAGCTCGCCTTGTCACGCGGCGTCACCTCGACCGGCCGCCCGCCCTGCTCGGCAGACAGGTGCGAGAGGTGACGTGCGAACTCGCGCACCAGGTAGCTGCCGGGTATCCAGACCGGCAGGCTGACGACCTGCGCAGCCGCCGGGCTGTCGATCGACAGCTCGACGGCGATGGCGTGGGCGCGAGCCGCCGACACGTCGATGGCGTACTGGATCATCGCCTCGATTGTCCCCTGCCGATGCAGGCGGCGCAGGCGTGCGGGATGATGGCCACGTGCCCCGGACTGCTGAAGCGATCGACGCGCTGTGATGCAATCCGCGGGCACGGAGACTCGACCCCATGAACGCACCCAGCACGCCAGCCTTCATCCGCCCCGCGCGCTTTTCCGACGCCGAGTGGAACGCGCGGGTGCAGCTCGCCGCCGCCTACCGCATCTTCGACCACCTCGGCTGGACCGAGCTCATCTACAACCACATCTCGCTGCGCGTGCCCGACGAACCGCAGCACTACCTCATCAATCCGTTCGGGCTGCACTACTCCGAGGTCTGCGCGTCGAACCTCGTCAAGGTCGACCTCGACGGCAACATCGTCGGCCCGTCGGACTGGCCGATCAACCCGGCCGGCATCACCTTTCACGGCGCGATCCATGCCGCATCGGACGACGCGCATTGCGTCATGCACCTGCACACCACGGCGACGCAGGCGGTGTGCTGCCTGAAGGAGGGCCTCGCCTACACCAACTTCTACGCCGCGCAGCTCCACGGCATGGTCGCGTACCACGACTTCGAAGGCATCACCGTGCGCCGCGAGGAAGGCGAGCGCATCCTGAAGAGCGCCGAGGGCCGGCCGGTGCTGCTGTTGCGCAACCACGGACCGGTCGCCATCGGCCGCACCCTGCCGCATGCGCTGGCGATGATGTGGACCGTCACGAGGGCCTGCGAGGTCCAGCTGGCGATGCACGGCCGCGGCGAGCCGATCACGATCGACAAGGCCGTGCTCGAGCAGTGCGTCGCCGACTCGCTGCAGTTCAACCCGGACTACGGCGCGGGCGAGGACTCGTTCGCGGCCCTGCAGCGCATCGTCGACCGCAAGGACCCGAGCTACCGCATGTAGCGGTGGTCAGCCCTTGCCGCGGCTCGCCGCGAGCTGGCTCTCGACCGCCTCGGCGTTGAGGGCACCGGGCTTCTTGGTGCCGTCCTCGAAGACGAGGCCGGGCGTGCCGTTGATCTTGTAGCGCCGGCCCATCACGAGGTTGCGCTGCAGCGCGGCGACGTCGCAGTTGGCGACGGCCTCGCCGGCCGGCGGCGTGCCCTTGACCATCCAGTCGCGCCACGCGGCGGTCTTGTCCTTCGCGCACCAGATGGCCTTCGACTTGGCGGGCGAGTCACCGCCGAGGATCGGGTAGAGGAAGGTGTAGACGGTGATGTCCTTGACGGCCAGCAGGTCGCGCTCGAACTTCTTGCAGTAGCCGCAGTTCGGGTCGGCGAAGACGACGAGCTTGCGGTCGCCGCTGCCCTGCTTCCAGACGATCGCGTCTTTGAGCGGCAGCGACTTGAAGTCGATCGCCGTCAGCTTGCTGATGCGCGCCTCGGTGAGGTTGGTGCGCGTCTTCGTGTCGATGATCTGGCCTTCGATCAGGTAGGCGCCGTTCTCGTCGGTGTAGAACAGGTCGGCACCGAGCCGCACTTCGTAGATGCCGGGGATCGCCGTCTTCGTGACCTCGTCGATCTTCGGGAAATCGGGAATGCGCTCGGCCAGCGCCTTGCGGATCGCCGCTTCGTCGGCGAGCGCGACGGGAACGACGCAGGCCGCGAGGACAAGTGCGGCAGCAGCACGCAGGAGACGACGGGAAGAAGGTGTGTGGATCATCGCGAGTCGAGTGCCCGGGCGGCGAGCCAACGTTTCAGCGGCCGGACACGGTTGACGAGGGTGAGGCCATTGTTGCGGAGTTCGCGCAGCGGCGCGGATTCGGCTGCGAACAGGCGCTGCATTCCGTCCGTTGTGTGCAGCATCGCCGCCGTGGGTGCGGCGCGGCGCCGCACGTAGCGCCGCAGCAACCGTTCGTCGCCGATGCCCCGCCAGGCTTCGCGGGCTTGCAGGGTGTCGACCAGCGCGTCGACATCGGCCAAACCGAGGTTGAGGCCCTGCCCGGCGAGCGGATGAACGACATGCGCGGCGTCGCCGACGAGCACCCAGCCGGGGCCGCACCCCTGGCGGGCGCTGCGCGAGAAAAGCGCCCCCGACGCACGCGCCGATGCGAGCTCGAGCTCGCTCGCATGCTGGCCAGCGCTGGTCTGCAGCTCGCGCAAGAACTCGCTTTCCGACGCCTCGAGCAGGGCTGCCGCGCGATCAGACGGCAGCGACCAGACCAGTGCGTACGAGCGATCCTGCACAGGCCGGTCGAGCGGCAGCAGCGCGAGGATGTCGGGCGATGCGAACCACTGGCGCGCGACGTGGCGGTGCGGCGTGCTCGACACGAGCCGCGCCGCGATGGCGCGCTGCCCGGAGTCGCGTCGCTCGCCGAGCACGTCGGCGCCGAGCGCAGCGTCGGCGTCGCGGCCTTCGGCGTGGACGACGAGCGTCGCGGCCGCTTCGCCGTCGCTGTCCCGGATGACGTGAACCCGGTCGCTGCGCTCGACCGCGTCGCCGAGCGCCGATTCGAGCGCCGCCGCATCGGTGATCACGGCCAGATTGCCCACGTGCTGCTCGAATGCCGAGAACGCGAGCGACGAGCCGACCGCGTCGCCTCGAACCTCGATGTCGTGGACGGCGGTCGTCGCGTCGGCGGGGAGCCGGTCCCAGACGTCGAGGCGGCGCAGCAGCGCCACCGAGCGGGCGTTGAGTGCGTAGGCGCGGACGTCGGGCGTGGCTGGCGCCTGCACATCGCGTCGCCGCGATCGCACGGCCACATGCAAGCCGAGCCGTGCGCAGGCCAGCGCGAGCGAGCGGCCGACGATGCCGTCGCCGCGCACAAGCACATCGATGTCGGGCATCGGCCGATCTTAGTCCGCGGCATCCGACAATCGCGCGATGAGCGACACCGCCCCCGTCCGCATCGAGTCCCTTCACCTCTACCCGGTCAAGTCGTGCGCCGGCTTTGCCGTCGACGAGGCGCTCGTCGTCGAGACCGGTTTCGACCTCGACCGGACCTGGATGGTCGTCGATGGCAACAGCGTCTTCGTCAGCCAGCGCGAGCTGCCGCGGATGGCGCTCGTCGCGACGCGGCTGCGCGGCGACGAGCTCGTGCTGCGCGCGTCCGGCATGCTCGCCCTGCACATCGGCGTCGACCGCGTCGAGGTGCCGTGCGAGGCGACGGTCTGGGGGAATCGCATGAAGGCCTACGACATGGGGCCGCTCGCTGCGCAGTGGGCCAGCGATTTCCTCGGCCGACCGCTGCGGCTCGTGCGCTTCGACCCCGAGCAGCGGCGCCTGGCCGACCCGCGCTGGACGGGCGAGATCGAAGCCGAAGCGGCGTTCCAGGACGGCTATCCGCTGCTCGTCGCCTCGACCGCCTCGCTCGACGCGGTCAACTCGCGGTTGGCGGGCGCTGGCCACCCCCCGGTGACGATGGCCCGCTTCCGGCCGAACATCGTCCTCTCGGGGCTCGACGAGCACGGCGAGGATCACCTCCACGAGCTCTCGTTCGCGACCACCGAAGGCAGGGTGGTGCTGCGCCTCGTGAAGCCCTGCGTGCGCTGCCCGAT
>JBBSUK010000128.1:0-10087 GCA_038234975.1 Burkholderiales bacterium | reverse complement strand
GCTCCGTGACGGCCCAGTAGGCGGCGAGCTTCTTCGGGGCGCCAGGCTGCGGCACGACCTTTGCGACGAAACGGTCGCCTTCTTGGGTCAGCACGACGTCGATCGGCGCTTGCGGGCGCGGCGCCGACGGCACGGCCACCGAAGGCCAGTCGGTCCGGTCGCGTCCGTCGACGACGACCTGCGGCGTGTAGCTGAAGCGCGCGCCGTTGCTGGCCTGCTGGCGTGCCTGGCGGTCGGTGAAGGCCGCGCTCGCGAAACGATCCTTCCAGCCGAGGCGGTCCCAGTAGTCGACGTGGAAGGCGAGGGCGACGGCGTGCAGGTCGCTTTTCAGCGTCGACAGCCACTTGTCGGCGGGCGGGCAGGAGCTGCAGCCCTCCGACGTGTAGAGCTCGACGACGGGCGTCGGCGCGTCGCCGCTGCGGGCCCGGCACGACTCGGCAGCCTGGGCCGACGCCGCGGCGGCCAGCAACGCGCAGGCGACGATGACCGGGGATCGCGTCGGGGCGCGGAAGGGAGCGTTCGTTGGTCGTGTCATGGCGGCTCTCAGGGTTAACGTTGAACGTCGTGCAGGATGGCATCGGTCGCGCTGTCCGCCCTTGTCTTACAGGGCGCGCCCCCTCGCGAACCGATGATGCATTCCGCCGATGCATCCATCGCGACGAGCGATGCGTAGCACAGCGTCACGACCTGTCGCCGAGCGGGGCGGTCGGTTCACGGATCACAACTGTCCTTCCATTTGAGGAGCCAAACGCCCATGAAACAGTCCATTCCAGGCGGAGCCAAGCTCCTGCCGATCGCCATCGCCATCGCCGCGCTCGGGAGCGTGTCGCTTCCGGCCGCTGCCTCGAGCCACCGCGAGGCCCCGGCCATCTCGATGAATCCGAGCGTCGATGCAACCGATCTCTACATGTTCCGCAGCTACGAGACCAACCGCTCCGGCTACGTCACGATCCTGGCCGACTACATCCCCTTCCAGGACCCGCAGGGTGGCGAGATTTTCCACCAGTTCAACCCCAACGCGCTCTACGAGATCCACATCGACAACGTCGGTGACGGTGTCGAGCACCTCACCTTCCAGTTCCGCTTCAACAACACCTCCAAGCAGCAGGCGCTCATGGTCGGTGGCAAGTCGGTCAAGATTCCGCTCATCAACAGCGGTGTCTTCGACGGCACCATCAATCCGCCCAAGCTCAACGTGCGCGAGACCTACACCCTGACCACGGTCGTCGGCAACCGCCGCACCGGCAACGGCGCGCTCGCTGCCAACATGACCGGCGGCACCACCACCTTCGACAAGCCGGTCGACAACATCGGCGACAAGACCTTTGGCGGCCCGACCGCCTACGCCACCTACGCCAACCAGCACATCTACAACGTCGACCTCAAGATCCCGGGCTGCACGACGCCGGGCCGGGTCTTCGTCGGCCAGAGGAAGGAGCCCTTCTACATCGCCGTCGGCAAGCTCTTCGACCTCTTCAACTTCAACCCGCTCGGGCCCGAAGTCGGCGGCAACAACAACGACCTCGAAGCCAAGAGCGTGAGCACGCTCGCCCTCGAGCTGCCGATCTCGTGCATCACCAAGGGCACCGAGCCGGTGATCGGCGCCTTCACGACGGCCAGCCTGCGCCAGGGCCGCCTGCTTGACGGCTCGCCTAAGACCGGCCTGAACACCTCGACCCGTGAGGGCGGCGCCTGGACCCAGGTTTCGCGCCTCGGCATGCCGCTCGTCAACGAAGTCGTGATCGGCCTCGACGACAAGGACAAGTTCAACGCCTCGATGCCGAAGAACGACGCCGCCAACTTCGCCGACTACATCACCAACCCGACCGTGCCGGCGCTGGTCCAGACGCTGTTTCCGTCGGCTGTGGCACCGACCAACTTCCCGCGCACCGACCTCGTCACGGTCTTCCTGAAGGGGCTCAAGGGTCTGAACCAGAACGTCACCTACCAGACCGCCAATCCGACGGCGCCGGTGCTCTCGGAGATGCTTCGTCTGAACACCAGCACTGCGGTGACGCCGATTGCGGCGCAGAACTCGCTCGGCGCGGCCGGCGGTGATCTGGCCGGCTATCCCAACGGGCGCCGCCCGGCCGACGACATCGTCGACCTGACGCTGCGCGTGGCGATGGGCGCGCTCTGCGTGCTGACCGGCCCGACTGACAGCTTCGGCGTCGGTTGCACGGCAGCCAGTGCACCGGCGGGCGGCCTGGCGCTGACCGACGGTGTCCGCAAGACCGCGGCCAACTACGGCGCGACCTTCCCGTACCTGACGACACCGCTGCCGGGCAATTTCAACCCGGTGCCGGCGGCCGGGTCGACCTACCCGTAAGCGCAAGGAGCCCTGTGATGACACCCATCTTCAGAAAGCTCGCCCTGGCCGCGGTCTGCGCGGCAGGCCTGGGTCTCGTCGCCTGCGGCGGCGACGACTTCAACAACGGCGACAACACGCCGCCGGTGACGTCGGAAGTGCCGGCCTCGGCCAGCGCCTCCTCGTCTGGCTTCATCGCCTACCTGATGAAGCTGGTCGTCTCCTCGGCCGACATGCTGCAGCCGGTCGACGTCTCCAACTTCGTGGCGCCGGTCGACAACACCGGCGAGCCGGTGCCGCTGCCTTAGGCAGTGACGGGATCGAGTCGCGGCGGGTGCAAGCCCGTCGCGACTACGATCGTGGCGATGCGATCTTCGCTCACCCGGACCGGCGCTTTTGCGGCCGGTCTTTTTTTGCTCGGCGCTGTTGCGACCGCGCTCGCCGTGCCGATCACGCCGAGTCGCGACGACGAGGTCATCGAGGTGCTGCCAGCCACCGGCGGCAACCGTGGCGAGGAGCGGCAGATGCGCAAGCGCCTGGCCGCGGCGCCCGACGACGCGGCGCTCGCCGTCGCCGTTGCAAAGCGCTATCTCGAGCAGGCGCACGAGAGCGGCGATCCGCGCTTCGCCGGCCTGGCGCTGGCGGCACTGCGTGCGTGGCCAGAACCGTCGAAGGCGCCGGGCCAGGTGCTGCTCATGCAGGCGACCCTGCAGCAGTTCCTGCACGAGTTCGATGCCTCCGTCGCCAACCTGCGGCTGCTGCTCGCGCGGCCCGGCGGCGAGCGGCAGCCGCAAGGCTGGCTGACGCTGGCGACCGTGTTGCGGGTGCAGGGGCGATACGGCGATTCCGACGCCGCCTGTCGCAAGGTCGCGGCGGCCGGCGCGGCGTTGTACGGCTCGGCCTGCCTGGCCGAGAACGCGGCGCTGCGCGGCGAGGTCGCCGCCGCCCGCAAGACCTTCGAGGGGCTGCTCGCCGATCCGCGCCTGCCCACGGCCGCGCGCGGCTGGCTGACGACATCGCTGGCCGAGCTCGAGGAGCGCGACGGCCGGGTCGCCGCAGCCGACGCCGCGTATCGCGCCGTCATCCGCATCGCCCCCGACAGCTACGCCCGCACCGCCTATGCCGACTTCCTGATCGCGCAGAAGCGGCCGGCCGAAGCGCTCGCTGCGCTGACGGACGAAGTCCGCTCCGACGCCGTGCTGCTGCGGCTTGCCATCGCCGGCTCGCAGGCTCACAGCACGGGATGGCAGCGCGACGTTGCCGAGATGCGCGAGCGCATCTCGCTCGCCAACGAGCGGCCCGATGCGCGCATCTTCCACGGTCGCGAGCAGGCGATGTTCGCGCTCTTCGTCGATGGCGATGCCGACAAGGCGGTGTCGCTGGCTCGCGGCGACCTGACCCAGCAGCGCGAGCCGCTCGACCTGCTCGTCTTCGCTGAAGCGGCGCGGGCGAGCGGCCGGGCCGCCGCGATCGACGAAGCGCGCCGCCTCAAGGTGGCCCAGGGCCTGCACGATCGGCGCATCGATGCGCTGCTGTAGGCGCATCATCGGCCAGCGCTTCGCGGCTGCGGCGCGACTGGCGATGCTGCTGCTCGGGATGGCACTCGCCAGCGTCGCCCAGGCCCACAAGTCGAGCGACTCCTACCTGCAGATCTCGGCCGCGCCGGGCCGGCTCGACGTGCGCTGGGACATCGCTCTGCGCGACCTCGACGTCGCCATCGATCTCGACGGCGACGCCGACGGCAAGCTGACCTGGGCCGAGGTGCGCGGTGCCTGGCCGCGCATCGAGGCGTACGCGCTGCAGCACATCGCCATCGGGGGTTGCCAGCTGACCGCGACGTCGCGCGGCCTCGAGCGGCGCAACGACGGCGCCTACGCGGTCCTCTACCTGTCGTCGCCCTGCACATTGCCGGCGACGCCGGCGATCTCGTATTCGCTGTTCGCCGACGTCGACCCGACGCATCGCGGCATCGCCAAGGTGCAGCGGCCGGGGCAGCCGGTCAGCCTGTCGGTGCTGGAGCCGAACGCCGCGGCAACGGCTTCGGCCGGCGTTGAACCTTCGCGTTGGCAGTTCCTCGTCGAGGGCGTCCGCCACATCCTGGGCGGCTACGACCACGTGCTGTTCCTGATCTGCCTTCTGCTGCCGGCGGTGCTGCGCCGCACCGAGCACGGCTGGCAGCCCGTCGCCAGGATGCGCGACGCCATCCTGCCGATCGTCGGCATCGTCACCGCGTTCACGGTCGCACACTCGATCACGCTCGGGCTCGCGGCGTTGAAGATCGTCTCGCTGCCGTCGTCCTTCATCGAGCCGGCCATCGCCGTGACGATCATGCTCGCGGCGCTCGACAACCTGTGGCCGGTCTTCCCGGTGCGCCGTTTCGTCGTCGCCTTCTGCTTCGGCCTCGTTCACGGCTTCGGCTTCGCCAGCGTGCTGGCCGAGCTCAACCTGCCGAGCGCCGACTTCGCCTGGGCGCTGCTGCAGTTCAACCTCGGCCTGGAAGCGGGCCAGCTGCTGGTCGTGCTGGCGGCGACGACGCTGCTGTTCACGATCCGCCGCTGGCGCCGCTACCGGCTGGTGGTGGTCGCCGGCGGCTCGCTGGTGGCGATGGCCATCGCCGGGCTGTGGTTCGTCGAGCGCACCGCACGGGTCTCGATCCTGCCGTTCTGACCGTCGGCCGCTAGAATTGCGCGGATCATGCAGACGCAAGGCCGGAACGGCACGACGGTTATGACACCGCTCACTACGACCGCACCCCAGGGGCGGAGGCCGTCGCGCGCCTGAGCCCGAGTCTTTCCTGCTCCTCCACCAAAGCGCGGCCCCTGCCGCGCTTTTTGTTTTCAGCGCGTCCACGCGACGCGACAAAGGTCAGAACATGGTTTCGATCCAGCTTCCCGATGGTTCGCGGCGCGACTACCCGCAGCCGGTGACGGTGGCCGAGGTGGCCGCCTCGATCGGCCCGGGGCTCGCGAAGGCAGCGCTCGCCGGACGCGTCGGCGACGGTGCGTCGGCCAAGGTCGTCGACACGTCGTTTCGCATCGACCGCGATGCGCGCCTGGCGATCGTCACCGACAAGGATGCCGCCGGCCTCGACGTCATCCGCCACTCCACGGCGCACCTGCTCGCCTACGCCGTCAAGTCGCTGTTCCCGGAGGCGCAGGTGACGATCGGGCCGGTCATCGAGGACGGCTTCTACTACGACTTCTCGTACAAGCGCCCGTTCACGCCCGAGGACCTCGCGGCGATCGAGCAGAAGATGGCCGAGCTCGCGAAGAAGGACGAGCCGGTGACACGGCGCGTGCTGCCGCGCGACGAGGCAGTGGCGCATTTCCGCTCGATCGGCGAGGCCTATAAAGCCGAGATCATCTCGTCGATCCCCGAGGGCGAAGACGTTTCGCTCTACAGCGAGGGCGACTTCGAGGATCTCTGCCGTGGCCCGCACGTGCCGAGCACGGGCAAGCTGCGCCACTTCAAGCTGATGAAGCTCGCAGGCGCCTACTGGCGCGGCGACCACCGCAACGAGATGCTGCAGCGCATCTACGGCACGGCCTGGGCGACCAAGGACGAACTGCAGCAGTACCTGCACCGGCTCGAGGAGGCCGAGAAGCGCGACCATCGCAAGCTCGGCCGCGAGCTCGACCTGTTCCACATCGACGAGGTCGCCCCAGGCGTCGTCTTCTGGCACCCCAAGGGCTGGGCGATCTGGCAGGCGATCGAGCAGTACATGCGCGGCGTCTACCGCGACACCGGCTACCTCGAGGTCAAGGGCCCGCAGCTTCTCGACAAGAGCCTGTGGGAGAAGACGGGGCACTGGCAGAACTACCGCGAGAACATGTTCACGACCGAGTCGGAAAAGCGCGACTACGCGTTGAAGCCGATGAACTGTCCCGGTCACGTGCTCATCTTCAAGCAGCAGCTGCGCAGCTACCGCGAACTGCCGCTGCGCTACGGCGAGTTCGGCCAGTGCCACCGCAACGAGCCGAGCGGGGCCATGCACGGGATCATGCGGGTGCGCGGGTTCACGCAGGACGACGGCCACGTCTTCTGCACCGAGGACCAGATCCTGGACGAGTGCGTCGCCTACACCGAGCAACTGAAGAAGGTCTACGCCGACTTCGGCTTCCACGACATCATCTACAAGGTCGCGACTCGACCGGAGAACCGCGTCGGCTCCGATGATTTCTGGGACAGGTCGGAGCACGCCCTGATGGAGGCGCTGCGCCGCTCGGGCTGCGAGTTCGTCGTCGCGCCCGGCGACGGCGCCTTCTACGGCCCGAAGATCGAGTACACGCTGAAGGACGCGATCGGCCGGCAGTGGCAGCTCGGCACGATGCAGGTCGACTACAACACCGCCGAGCGGCTCGGCGCCGACTACGTCACCGAGACGAGCGGCCGTGCAGTCCCGGTGATGCTGCATCGCGCCATCGTCGGCAGCTTCGAGCGCTTCATCGGCCTGCTGCTCGAACACCACGCCGGGGCGATGCCGGCTTGGCTCGCGCCGGTGCAGGCCAGCGTCCTCACGATCACCGAAGGGCAGATCGACTACGCCCGGGAAGTCGTCAAAACGTTGCAGAAACAAGGACTTAGAGTCGAGGCCGATTTGCGGAACGAGAAAATCGCCTATAAAATCCGCGAGCATTCGTTGCAGAAGGTCCCGTACATCCTCGTCGTGGGCGACAAGGAGAAGGCAAACGGGGCCGTAGCCGTGCGCGCCCGGGGCAACCAGGATCTCGGCGTCATGTCGGTCGAGGCGTTTTCCGAGCGTCTTCGTGCAGACATCGCCCACAAGACCTGATCGCCCCATCGAAACTGCCATTCGACAGAGGCGCGCGTCTCGTTTTGTCGGGCCCCTGTGCCTCGGGGCCCGTTGAAAGGTATTCGACATCGCTTCCTTTTTCGACCGTCGCACCCCCAACGCCGAGCGCAAGCATCGGCTCAACCGGGAAATCCTGGCTCCCGAGGTCCGTCTGAACGGGCCGGAGAACGAACCGCTGGGCATCGTCCAGATCGCCGATGCCCTCAGGATGGCAGGCGAGCAGGACGTCGATCTCGTCGAGATCGTCGCCCAGGCCGATCCGCCGGTCTGCCGGCTGATGGACTACGGCAAGTTCAAGTATCAGGAGCAGAAGCGGGCGGCAGAGGCAAGGGCGAAACAGAAGATCATCGAAGTCAAGGAAGTGAAATTCCGCCCGGGCACCGACGAGGGCGACTACTCGATCAAGATGCGCAACTTGCGCCGCTTCATCGAGGAAGACGGCGACAAGGGCAAGGTCACGCTGCGCTACCGCGGCCGCGAGATCACCCACCAGGACATCGGCATGCGGCTGCTCGAGCGCATCCGCGACGAGCTGGCCGACGTCGCGGTGGTCGAGCACATGCCCAAGCTCGAAGGACGGCAAATGATCATGGTGCTTGCGCCCAAGCGCAAGCAATAGCAGGAACAGCGTTCAACCGACCGGTGCAGCACCGGTCGAACAAGCGACTGCAGGCTCGACAAGACGGCACCTCCCGCCGGCGCCTGCAGCGCATACGAAGAGAGAGAGAAGGAAATCGTCATGCCGAAGATGAAGACCAAGAAGAGCGCTGCGAAGCGCTTCCGGGTGCGCCCGGGCGGGACCGTCAAGCGCGGTCAGGCGTTCAAGCGCCACATCCTCACGAAGAAGTCGACCAAGAACAAGCGCCACCTGCGCGGCGCCGTGACCGTCCACGGGACGAACATGGGCCACATGGCGCAGATGTTGCCGTTCGCGGGCCTCTGAGCGGGCCAGGTCACCAACTCGTCTTCGAAGGAGCACACATATGCCACGCGTCAAACGCGGCGTCACCGCACGCGCACGTCACAAGAAGGTCCTCGCCCTTGCCAAGGGGTTCCGCGGCCGTCGCAAGAACGTCTTTCGCATCGCCAAGGAAGCGGTCATGCGGGCCGGGCAATACGCCTACCGCGACCGCCGCACCCGCAAGCGCGTCTTCCGGCGCCTCTGGATCGCGCGCATCAACGCCGCCACGCGCGGCCTCGGCGTGACCTACAGCAAGTTCATGGCTGGCCTCAAGAAGAGCGGCATCGAGATCGACCGCAAGGTCCTCGCCGACATGGCGGTGCGCGACCCGGCGGCCTTCGGCTCGATCGTCGACAAGGTCAAGCCGCACCTCCGCTGACGACCTGCTCCGGAGCGCTTTCGCGCTCCGGTTCCTCGCCAAGATGAACGACCTCGCCTCGGTGATCGACACGGCTCGCGCCGACTTCGCGCGTGCCGTGGGGCCGGCGCAACTCGAAGACGCCAAGGCGCGCTACCTCGGACGTTCGGGTGTCGTCACCGAGCGGTTGAAGGCGCTCGCCTCACTCCCGCCGGCCGAGAAGAAGGAGCGGGGCGCAGCGATCAACGCAGCCAAGCAGGCCATCGAGGCGGCGCTGGCCGAGCGGCGCGCGGCGCTGGCGAAGGCCGAGCTCGACGCGCAGCTGGCCGGGGAAGCGCTCGACGTCACGCTGCCCGGACGCAGCGGCGGAAGGGGTGGCCTTCACCCGGTGAGCCTCGCGCTGGAGCGGATCGAGGCGATCTTCGCGTCGATGGGATTCGCGGTCGCCGACGGGCCCGAGATCGAGACCGACTGGTACAGCTTCACCGCGCTCAACAATCCCGAGAACCACCCGGCCCGGTCGATGCAGGACACGTTCTACGTCGACGTGAAGGACGACGAGGGCCGCCTCCTCAACCTGCGTCCGCACACCTCGCCGATGCAGATCCGCCATGCGCAGGCACATGCGCGGCGATATGCCGATGCGGCCGTGATGCCCGATGTGCGCGTCATCGCGCCGGGCCGCACCTATCGCGTCGACAGCGACGCCACGCACTCGCCGATGTTCCACCAGGTCGAGGGCCTGTGGCTCGGTGAGAACGTGAGCTTTCGCGACCTGAAGGCGGTCTACCTCGACTTCATGCAGTCGTTCTTCGAGACGACGCAGCTCGAGTTGCGCTTTCGCCCGAGCTACTTTCCCTTCACCGAGCCGAGCGCGGAGATCGACGTGCGCTTCGAGCACGGCCCGCTTGCCGGTCGATGGCTCGAGCTGTCGGGCTCGGGCCAGGTCCATCCACAGGTGGTCCGCAACATGGGGTTCGATCCGGAACGCGTCATCGGCTTCGCGTTCGGCACCGGGATCGACCGGCTGGCGATGCTGCGCTACGGCATCGACGACCTGCGCCTCTTTTTCGACGGCGACCTGCGTTTCTTGCGCCAGTTCGCCTAGAGACGCGATGCAGTTCCCCGAATCCTGGCTGCGCACGTTCTGCGACCCGCCGATCTCCACCGGCGAGCTCGCCGAGCGGTTGACGATGGGCGGGCTCGAGGTCGAGAGCGTGCGCCCGGCGGCGCCGCCGTTCCACGGCGTCGTCGTCGCCGAGGTGCTGGCAGTCGAGCCGCATCCGAATGCCGATCGGCTCAAGGTGTGCTCGGTCGACGTCGGTGCCGGCGAACGGCTGTCCATCGTCTGCGGCGCGCCCAACGTGCGCGCCGGCATCAAGGTTCCGTGTGCACGCGTCGGCAGCGAGCTGCCGCCGGCCGAAGGCAGCGACAAGGACGAGCCGTTTCGCATCGGCGCGGGCACGATCCGCGGTGTCGAGAGCCGAGGCATGCTTTGCTCGGCGCGCGAGCTGCACCTGTCGGACGACTACGGCGGCCTGCTCGTCCTCGACCCGAACGCGCAGGTCGGCGCCGACCTGCGCGACGCCCTCCCTCTCGACGACGCCGGCTTCACGCTCCGGCTCACGCCCAACCTCGGCCACGCGC